>CAZIYW010000039.1:0-40441 GCA_964543525.1 uncultured Fibrobacterota bacterium
AAATACGATATAGTAGTTCTCGATAATGTTATGTTATTTTTTCGCGAGCCCTAAGAATTTTTCTTTTAAAATAACATATCAGACATCCCTGATATCTGTATCAGGAAGGAGGGCTTTAAGAAATTCTTCGCATGGAATGCAGAGAATGTTGTCAATGAGGAGTTTCTTATCACCGCGGTAGATAAGGATTTGTTGCATACATTCAGGATAATCCTCTTTAAAAGTTTTAAGCGACTTAAGGTCTTCGGGACGTACTTTACCACTGTTTTTTACCTCTATCGCGGTAAAACAATTCTCTCCATACAGAATAAAATCCACTTCAACGCCTCTCCTGGAACGCCAGAAATATATTTCAATATCTCTGTTGCCATAGGCGATCCATGCTAAAAGATGCTGCATTACCAGTCCCTCAAGTGCACCTCCGTCAATTTCGGCAGGTTTATCAAGCGGTCCTTTGGGACGCAGACTTTTAAAAACGCCGCAGTCAAAGAAGTAGAATTTCGGATGAGAAACAGTCGCCCTGGAAGCACGTTTCCTGAAAGGTTTTATTATATGGCCCAATAGAAGGTCGACAATGATCTGTACCCATGAATCAACAGATTTCCGGTCTGCGGCGCATTCCCTCCCGATTGATGCAGCATTAATCTGTGAACCATGCGAGAATGAAAGCACCTCAAGAAAACGGCTGAATGTTGATAAATTTCTTATCAGTCCTTCAGTAAGAACTTCCTCCTGTAAATAGACAGCTACGTATGATTTGAGTGATTCAGAGGGATTTTGTGACATAATAACTGACGGAACAAGACCAAAGGTAAGAGCATTTTCCAGATTGAATTCCTCACCCAATTCCACTGCAGTAAAAGGGTGCATTGTTTTTACCAATGCGCGTCCCGCGAGTAAATCTACGCCGGCCCTTTTCAGTTTTCTTGCGCTTGAACCGGTAAGGATAAAACGCCAGCCCCGTTTCTCTTCAATTAAACTATGAACACACGACAGTAATTCGGGGGCCTTCTGAACTTCATCTACAATAATATCGGTATTATCTGGTAAAGGGTGGACAGTATGGATAAGCGTCTCAGGGTGGCTGAGGTATTCCAACTGGATACCCGGATTGAGGAGGTCTATAAAATAGCCATTTGGAAAATGCTTTTTAAGCCAGGTAGATTTACCAGTACCCCTCGGACCGAAGAGAAAAAAGTTTTGGTTAGTAACTCTTAACTCTCTATTTATCATATTGTTGAGCATATCAGGAATTGCAATCCTTTTTTTGAAGCCAAAACGGGATTAGTACTCCCTAAATATACAGCAATTATTCAAAAAGTTCAAGAAAAATAAACACTATAGAGACGAATTGTTTGGGACGGAGATTCTTTACTGCTTTAACATTTCCATTACATCACCTATCTGAAAACCTGATTTGCCTGTATCCATAATAGCATATATTACGGCACATTGCATTCGAGTATTGTTAATAATTGATGACTATGAAAACCGGATTCTATTTCTTAGACCAGCCGTGACTTGGCAAAGGGTGAGAAGGCAGTGCAAATCATTAAAGAGGGATACCCATCTGCAAACATTGACCTTATGCAGCTCGACCTGCCCAGTTTACAGGGAGTTGCCGATTATTAGCATAATGACAATAATAATATTACGCTTGATCTTTTTAGTCATTTTTATTTTCATAAAAGCCTTTCTGTTGATCCGCGCAGCAAGATAACCCGCAGCCGCCACCTGTATCAGGATACGGTGCAGAAGCAGTTCAAGAGTGCTGTTAAGAAATCCGGGGTGGAAAAGCATGCGTCGGTTCATACCCTTCGGCACAGCTTTGCCACTCATCTGCTTGGGTCCGGGTATGATATTCGTGCTGTACAGGGACTGCTTGGTCATGTGCATCTGAGTACGACCATGATTTATACCCATGTGTCTAAAAGAAATATGCTTAATGTGGTCAGTCCGCCTGACAAACTGTAACTAAAGTGAAATCAGTTAGTAAACAACCTGGACCTTTTTCACCTGTTTATAGTTATCCTTAAACAACCTGTTTTACATTCATGATAGCCTGTTTCTATGGTTGTCATATTACGGTTCCTGTTTCCATTAGCAGAAAGTTCTTATTTTTGCACAAAAACTGTGCAAACACCACCAAAATACACATAAATTGTGCGCAATTCAATGGTCCCTGCCCTCTTTAACCTGCTCTGAATCCCTTTAACAATGGCATTATTATTGCGCCTTATGTCTATGGTCTACTCCTCATTATAGAAAGTTTTATCCGCCGGGATTTCCTATGGTGTGTTTGAAGGAATTTTTCCTGTGTTTTATTGTGCTGAGTATGTTTTTACCGTGCTCGGTGGATTCTGCAAAGAGAAGATCGGGAAAAGGAACAGCCTGTCGGATTGCCTATACTACCCCGGACAGTGCAGGGCCTGTTGTGAAGGAAATGTATAAAAAACGGAGTCCTGAGGAGATTTTTGAAGCGATTCATTCGGTACTGGCGGACATGAGCACTGACATGGATGAGTTCAATTTTGACAGGATTCATCCTCATCTGAAAATTATCTATGCCCTATATAACGAATTGCGTCTGCTTGCCGTAGGAAATTCTGACACTCTTTTCGGTAATTCTCTCGATACAATGCAGGATTCAATCGTCCAAAGGATAGCATACACTACCGGCCGGAAAGACAGTAATGCCCCGTCTGTCACGTTTGATTCAGTTTTATCGGAGTCAGATTCAACGGTGGTCGTTACCACAGAATC
Source organism: uncultured Fibrobacterota bacterium (assembly GCA_964543525.1). Classification (GTDB taxonomy): domain Bacteria; phylum Fibrobacterota; class Chitinivibrionia; order Chitinivibrionales; family JANQEN01; genus CBDVBE01. The sequence goes on from CAZIYW010000039.1 coordinate 2,764, forward strand.
TGTAAAGTCAGCACCGGAGCCGGCATTAAAAACAGTATCGCTAAAGCCGGTTGTTACACCGGACAATCCGGATCCTGTGGCGATAGTGAAAGAAAATCTTCTGGGTAATACGGTCTCTTCTTCTTTTGCCCTCTCCTGTAACGACACCTCATTTTCAAAGTACCTTCTCAAGTTCGAGATAGTTCAGGACAGTCTGGGAGCCTTTGCCTGGAATATCGTATTTGAGAAAGTCGATAAACTGAAGAACAAGACGGTTAAGGTGCATCGCTATTTTGATGCAGGGGAATTTATGATCAGTGCCCAGGATCTGGTGTGGCTTAACGAAGCGGTTAAAAAATCGGAAATTGAGATATTGAACTATTTTCACGCAAAGAAAAGTGAGAAAAAGGATTCATTGTAATGGGGTACCGGCGCAAACTATTGACAGGGTTAACTGTTGTTGTAACAGGAGTATATATAGTGTTCCTTCATCGGCAGGCATGGTCACATATACCGGGAGGGGGCAGTGGCGGCGGTGCATTCGGCGGGTCCGGCGCGGGAAGGAGTTTTTCCGGGGTGTCTATCTATTCGGTCAATGATTCGGCAAAGATTGCTTTTGATTTTTACGGTAATCTTTCCTATTCCCTGTGTGCGGATTTAAATCAGGGTGAGCCGCTCGGTCCTGGCGGGCGTATCTCCAATATGTACAACACCTTTCTATATCAGAAATATTCTTCATTTAATCCCTGCCCGTACCGCAGTGATTTTCTGCTGCAGCAGCTTGATTTCGGGTATACACCCTTGTGGCAGCCCAATGTGTTGAGCTGCAGACTACAGTACCGTTTTTTACCGACGGTCTGGGGTACCGTCACCATGGACTGCAGCCTTGACGAACTTGCTGTTAACATACAGAATGTATCGTCCTCTATTCAGCTCGGTGCACTGCATGTCAAGTGGGCGCCGAGGCGGTTGAAAGGGTTCTCAACTACCATCGGTAAAGTACATGTCGCAGGGACCTATATCCCGATTTTTGATCAGATGCCACTTGAGAATTTTTTGTTTAACGGACTTATCGGCGACTATTCCCGCGCCTTTAACAATACTGTCTTTCTTGCAGGCAGGATTGCCGTGGGTCAGCAGTTTCTCGGCCGTACCGTATCCTTCAGTGATACTACGTCAAATAAAATGACCCTGTTCAGCAATGTTGAAAAAGTGCGTAACAGAAACCATCTGTTCGGCAGCGTGCAACTGGGGTATAAGAGAGCATTCGGTGTCAAGGTCGTCGGCGGATATCAGGTGGTGCCGGCGGATACGACCCAGGTAAGCTATGCCGGGACAACGCAGCCGTTGACCTGTACGATTTACCACCCCCGCGCCGCAGGGTGGCATGTCGGGATGGAGCTTGCGTTTAACACAAAACGGACAAATCATATCGGTATTGCCGCCACCGGTAAGGGTGATGTTCTTATGGGCCGGGGGGCGCCGTACTATATCAATAAACCGGATAACGGCGGCGTGACTGACTGGTTTCAGCCCAATGAGCTGCGACCGGAATTTACCATGGCAGGCAGTGCCCTTACCTATGGCGTATACTGGGCAAACCTGAATTTCAAGCGGCTTATGATAGACCTCGGGCTCAGTGGTGTCTGGCAGAGACCTGCAAAGGATGTGGTTACCTATTCGTTCTACAATACCTACTGGGGGCTCGATTCAGCAGGGTATTGGGTGCTTATAGAGCAGATAGACACATCATCGATACAGGCGGAGGATTATAAAACTCTTAAAGGTGCGATGAAGGCGTCCTATCGTATTGGACGGAATGTGCGTATCGGCTGCCGGTACGATGAGATCCGTTTCTTTAACCCCGATGCCCATTCCAATGTTCCTGAGCTTGGCTGGCAGATGGCCGATCCCATGGATACCACGGCGAGCACGTTGAAATTACTCTATAATAATCCTGCCCGATGGGAGCGCGAGGCGGTTAATACAAGAATTATCACCCCCTTTCTCTCCTTTGAGCTGGTAAAGACAGTGAGAATCCGCGCGCAGTATGCCTGTGCGTTTTATGACCGGCCGGTATATCGTCAGTCACGGGTATCGGATTTCCACGGCAATTTCTCCCTTGGTGTCACCGTGACCTACCGGTTTGCCAGGCTGCCTGATTGACAATGGGGCATATATGAAACAGAAGGCCAATACCTGTATAACGATGATGATTGCACTTTCAGCATTGGTCGGGACACTTTTGTATCCCGTCTATGCCCACAATGTCAGCTGGAACAAGGCTGTCCTCTGTGTGGAAGGGAAAAGGGTTACCCTGACATTACGCATATCACAGTTTGATCTGCTTGATACGATTGCTCCGGGCAGATGGAAAGAGCTGTACCGCAACAAAGCGGAATGGCAGGCGTTGTTGCCGGAGATACGGTGCTATATTTTCGACAATGTGGCCCTCATGGTAAATGACACCCTTCTTGCCGACGGGGTGGATTTGTCATGGCGGCTCGAGTATGTCTATCCCTCCGAAGAGATTCCTGCAGACACCAATCTCGGCGTACTGGAATTAGCCCGGTACTGGAATATTGATACGGTGCCGGAAACGATTGTACTGATCCCGAACCTGTTGAAAAATTGTGCTGTGCCGGTAAAATGGGTTATCCTGCTGAAATCAGACTACACGGTAGCCAGAGTGTATCCGCAGGTTGTTGACAGAGGGGATGTCGCCTGCTATAACTTCAGGAAACAGGCATGGGTGGTTCAGGCGGATACGATGGGCTGCTTCTGGCAGTCAATCACGGAGGAGGTACGAAGTATCTGGCGACGGGTAACGGGGGGAAACCCATGAGATTGATAAACGCCGGCACCCGGACTCTACTGCTGTAACGTAAAATGTATTCCGAAACTATTGTCACGATCCCGGATGGTGGCAATATATACACCGTTGTCGACTTCACTGCCCCGGCCGGTCGTTACGTCCCAGATGAAACTGTTTCCCCGAATTGTGCCGCCGGTAACCATACACCCTTTGGATTATATAGGTGTATCTGTATCCTTCGGCTGTCCGGATTGGGGTAGTGTATTTCAACGGCCCTGCTGCGGTAGTGCAGTGAAATCCGTTGAGCGCCGGGAGCGCTCTCTGTCCCGCTGAGAGCCGTATTAGTCGGCTACAGCTCGACATCGAGATCATAGCCGTAGCTTGCACAGAGGGTGTCTATCATATGCAGAACGGTCATATGGCCGCAGAGTTCATCACCGTGCATGGCAGCGCCTTCAAAGATTCGCAGGGGAGTGATACTTTCAGATACACTTCACCTCTGTTGTCAAGCTGCTCACGGGCCAGCACATACTGATTGTCATGCCACGAGGATGCGTACAGTTGACTGCACCAGAGGAATATTACAATAGCGGCAGATACTATAACGTGTTGCTTCATGGTACCACCTTGTATTTTTTTGCATGGGTTAAAATTTACTCCGTGATATCCTGTGTTCAAATCGATTTACAAGGGTAATGCTAATCATCCTTAATACCGATTGTCGTTTTGTATTGTGACACGGTTCCCCTGTTGTCGGTCGTGGTTATCAGCACCGCATAGGTACCGCCGCCGGCAATACCGCCCTGTTTTTTTACCAGGTCCCAGATGACCTTTTCGTTATAAAATATTCCGGCAAATACTTCATGACCGAGCGCGTCAAATATCTTCAGGTGTGCCGAACGGATGTTCCTGGCGGTCAATGTGAAGGTTATCCTGTCACAGCATCGCGCTGCAGGATTCGGCCGGATCGCAAGACACTCCTCAACCGCGGTTACCTCATGCTGTATCGGTGTTATAACCGTGACCTTCAGTGTCGCCGCACTGCTGGTATCAGTACCGACGGCATTACCGACAATACACCGGTACTTATTCCCGTTGTCTGCAGGTGTCAGCACCGGCGTGGTATAGGTCTCCTTGTCCGCACCGGTTATGGATTCCCAATTGCCGCCGTCTTCGGATTTCTGCCATTGCACGGTTTCTATGTATCCCTGGGTCTCGATACTGAAGGTGGCGGTTTGTGTCTCTTCAGCAGTCTGGTCCGCGGGATCTTTTGTTACGGTCGGTGGTTCCATTGATACCGTAACAGTAAAGAGCTGTTCAATGGGATTGATAACCTTTGTATCGGTTACCGTAATACACACCTCGTTATTGCCCAAATCATCACCACCGGGAGTTCCTTTCAGCGCAGCACTACCGTCACCGTTATCGGTCAGCGTGAGCCAGACCGGCAGTGTTGTCGAGCTGAACTCGAGGGTGTCCCCGTCAGCATCCGTGACCTTGATTGCATAGGAATACTCTTCACCGGCCTTCGCTTCGGTCACCGGTTCGGTGGTGTATAACGGCAGCGCATTAGCCTTGCCGTCAATAGAGAAGTCATCAATGCAGATATCGCTGCACCAGTCCTCTCCGGTGATACCGCGGAACCGGAACTGAACTTTTTTGCCCGCATAGTCTTTGAGGTCAATCGTCTCCTCATGCCAGGTATCGCCCTTATCGCCGGTAAGATGCTTCACCCCTTCATTCCACTGACCGTCAACACACAGGTCAATATACAGGTCTCCCATGGTATTTTCCGCACTGAACATGTGGTACCAGAAGGAGCAGGAGCCCTCCTGCAGCGCATTGAGATCGAATCTCGGTGAGAGCATGTGTGCTTTCTTTTCAGGGTTGTTGGGATTGGAGGCTTCCACATAGATGTAATTGTCGTCACCGGTGGTGTGGTCGTTGTCCGGCCCGGTCTTTTCCGGGTCACTGCCGATCTTTGACGGGGTCGGCCCGGTCCATACCCGCCACTCGAGATCGTCGCCCGCACACTGCTCCCAGTAATCACGAAGCGGTACATAGCCGGTGTCGAAATCGTCGAAATTCTGGACATAGGGGAACGCGGTAAGGGCGGGACTCTGAATAGAGAATGTCGTATCGCTTTCATCATACAGCCACGGTTTTCGTATACTGACTACCCGGATTGTGTAATCGGTGCCGCTGGCAATCTCTCTGGGTACTTTCCAGGCATGGGTACCGGTATTGTCAACACTGTCCGCCAGTATCATTGCAAACTGTCCCTCTTTGAAGAGTTCCAGCCGCACCTGGTAATCGGCTGCGCTGTATGCCCAGGTAATATGTGTCTCACTGTCTTTTTCGATATATTCGGCACCGTTCGGTACAGTCAGGGCAATGGTTGTCTTTTCCGTAATACTGAAATTGTCGTCAGATTCAATAATCAGCGTGTCATTCTCCAGACTGGTAACCCGTACTTTAAAATCGGTGCCGGTGGTGAAATCTGCCGGAATTTTCCAGGGAAAAGGCTCTTCAGCCGAGGTTGCATCCGACAGTATTTCGAATAGGGTATCGGCGCGCAACAGTTCAATTTTTACATTCCCTTCCGCATTGGTGTTCCAGGTGATATCAAATGTTCTATCCCGCTCCCACTCCACTCCGCCGTTGGGTGTAACAAGCTCGATATAGGGCAGCCGCGCATAGGAATAGGGGCTCACCGCGGGACAGCCGTACAGTACCAGCGCAAGATGGTTGTTCCATTTTTTTCCGTTAATTTTCGCCCGGGCCATATCGATGGATTCGGCTGTGGTCATTGAGTCCTGTATCAGATACTTGGCGTACCAGTAATTCTGGCCGCCGATTGAGCCCGTACTGGTATAATCCGTCTCTCCCGATGAGTAGGTTACACTGATGGTGCCGCCGTGCGTGGCTATAGCGCCGTGCACCAGAAGCGAATAGCAGAGATTATTCTCAACATCGGGTTTTGCATTGAGACAGGCACCCTGGAAAGTAAAAACCGGATGGGTGTCGTCCAGGCCGGATACCTGCGAGACGCTTATCATACCGCTGGAACTGGTAGACGAACCGTGAGTGTCCCAGAACACGCAGCCGGGTTGTTCACTTTTCCAGACGTTCTGGGTATTTAAAGACGTGACGGGTGTCTTTTCCGGTGGTGGACTTAAGTTATAGTCCTTATCATAAACACGGTAATATCCCCATCCACAGGGGGTCAAGGTATTGTCTTTTATCTGTTCACCAAGTTCATATGCCTGTGTTCTGTCATCAATCGGTTTCATGCAAAGCAGTGCGTTAAACCGCCAGTCAATCTCATCTTCGTCGGCGTTTTCGTAATAAATAGTTTTTTCTATGATTTTATCAAGTTTCTGGATATCACCACTGCTGTATACCGGGAATCGTCCAACATGGACTTCTGCATACACATCACTGCTGCTGATACCCGAACCGCTGAGCTCGTTATAGTACCATTCCGTTGGCGTACTCCCGCTTTTCTTCATGGGTACATCACCGCTTGAGGGAGTCGGGTCGCCGATTAACAGGAGAAATTCAATTTGTTTCGATTCATAATTGGACTTAATCCACCTTCGAATCTTATCACATTTATCGCCTGAGCCGGTATTCCACTCTAATTCGGGCACCAGATAAACCTCATAGCCGTTCTTATCCTTGGAGTCGATATAGGCCTGAAGATTCTGAGAGCCTGACTGGATTGCTGCTGTGGTAATTATGGCAAGCCCTCTTTTGGAAGGCCGGGATCGCGATTCAAATCTCCCATACTGTGGAGCGATCTCATTATAGTTATCCACCAGTTTCCGCACCTTCGCGGTAACGCCGTACGGCATTTTTACTGTGGGTACCTGTTGCGATACCGTTGGAAAGGTGACGGTCAGCTCGCCACCGGTCAGTCTTTTCAGTTTTCTAGCTACAGGGTTATACCGGTAGGGATTAACCGTTACCTGCACGAGGTTATAGCGCCACATTTTGCCGTGTGTTACAATTCCGGCATACGCCCCGGGAAAAAATGCATCTGACGAGTAAACAGCAACATCTCTGCCGTCAACGATAGTTTTGCCTTCAGGCCAGAAGGTCTTGCCCTGATAACCGAGTGGTGGCCCCGGCTTTACCTCGAAGGTGCCGGGCAACACTTCTTCGGACAATTCACTAATAGTCACCTGTACATGACGGATATCAGCCTCAGGCGGCAGGAGAAAGGTATAGGTATAAAACGGCAGTTCCGGTTCACCCGGTTCGCCCTGAACACCGGTTCCACTGAACACCGCGTAGCCTGATTCAACACGGAGATCCACCCGATTATCGGGAAGCGATTTTGTGATTTGTGCAATACCTGAAAATACTGAGAGCAGAACAATACAACAGATAGAAATTGTTTTACAAAACATGATCCCCCACCCTTGAAAAGTTACTTTTAATATAGACTTAATCCCTAATATCTATATAATTTACGCAATTTAAATACCTGAAATGGTAAAAAGTGCATAAATGGCCATAAAGTATACTCAGATATGAGTACACCTCACCTATGTGCATGGTTCCCGTGTGTGTGAGTGGTTGAAAAGTGTGCAGAAACCTGTGCGCAAAATTTCGTTCAGCAGGTATTGTCGGCCCGGATTAGAAGTATATTACATACTATATGGTCTACTGTGACATGGGTTAATATCTTTTCGGTGTATTTAGCAATCAGGTGGAAATTGGGTATGGATAAAATTGAACATTACAGTAATTACCGTAAATTTCTTGCCGATTTCTATAAGGAAAAAAAGAAAAAATCTCCCTGTTTTTCATATCGTTATTTTTTAAAAAAAGCTGATATAAAATCGCCGTCATTTTTAAAAGAGGTTATTGACGGAAAGCGGAATCTTACCGCCAGGAGCATTAAAGCCTTCAGCAGGGCGCTTGGATTGTGCAAGGATGAAGCGAGTTACTTTGATGTGCTGGTCAGATTTAACCAGAGTGACTCGGCGCAGGAGAAAAAAGAGCTGCTGGTCGAGATGTATAACTATGTAAAAAAAGTGTATGAATACCCGGTACCCATGGCCTATTATGAATATTTTAAAAACTGGTACAATATTGCGTTGAAGGAACTGACCTGTATACTCGACTGGAAAGATAATTATGCACTGCTTGCCCGCTCGCTTATGCCTCCGATTACCCCTGAAGAGGCAGGATCCAGTGTTGCCATGCTGCTGAATTTCGGATTCATCGTTAAAAATAGAGACGGTTCCTATTCCCAGAGCTATCCGCTGCAGACCGCCAGTGAAGAAGTGAAGACTATCGGCCGTAAAGAGCTGAAACACCAGTTCGCACTGCTGGCCGATGAAGCGATTGACCGCTTTCCGAAAGACGAAACGGATGTCACTTTCTTTACCTTCCGTGCCTCGCCAGATCACATTGCCATGATTAAAAAAGAGATCGGTGAATTCTATGACCGGCTGAAAGTGCTGATGAATTATAGCGCCATTGATAAAAATAAAGAGGTTGACAGGATATATCAGATGAATGTGCAGGTGTTTCCTCTCAGTAAAAAAATCAGAAGAACAAGTGATTACTATCCGGTGGTGCTTGACAAAAAAAGCACCACCTGAAGCCCGGAATGGCGATCCTGAGTAGAGTATGGGTTTTATCAGTGTAACACTGCCCGGCGTCATTCCATGTCTCCGCTATTTCTTTGCATGTACAATGATAAAAATATTTATACAGTAAGCCGCTATAAAAACCCCACACCTGAAAAAACGTAGCGCAATGAGTGATGAATAAAGAAGGATTCGTCAAGTATGCCACCGCACTATTCTGTACAAATTACCTTCCCCACAGCAGTCGTATTGTCGGTAATCACCCGTATGATATATATGCCTCCGGGGAGCGATGCGGTCTGCAGCCGATACCATCCACTCGTATTCCCTGAGACGGCCCCAACGCTTGTGCCGCGTGCATTGAAAAGAGAGATCCGGTATTGCTTTTCAAAGGGGACAAAGAGTCTTGCGGCCGGGCCGTTTTTTTGCAGCAGTACGCCGGTTAACAGGTCTTTGTGCTTAGGAGATGTTATAGCAGTGGTACTGTAGGTAATCGTTAATTTCGGTCTGAGAGAATCTGCACCGGTATAATCCGAAGAGTAGTATGGCCGGTCTTTGTTGCCGTTTGCAGGATCAGACATAATAATTAAACCGTAGTTTGGTGTGCCATGTATGAACTGGCGTAAAATATCCGTGACATCGTACTCTTCCCATGTTGAGTCAGGGGCATAGTCAATTTTGGATGCATTTACCGGAGTGTAATCGCCGCCGGGTGTGTTCCAGGGAGTATTTTCAGCGGCATCCATCCAGGTTACGGCGGATACATCCCATTCTTTTGTGAGGCGGTATGCTGTAGAGTACTTATTGCCGATAGTCCCGGTAGTGAAAAAGAGGGAGAGAACCGCTTTGGTTATTGAAACATTTTCAGGAATTACCGAGGAGAGATCGAATTTGATGACCACCCGGGCCTTGATTCTTCCTCACGTGGGGCAGTTGGCAGTTACAATACGCTCATCATCGCCGAAATTCTGGGTAACCATGGAAGAATCATCATCTGAGCTGTGAATGTAAGAGTCCACACAGCCATTATATCCATTGAGACCGTTTTGCAGTATTTTTGTTTTCGATGCCGGTGTATAGAAGGAAAAGAGAAACAGAACCAGTATTGTCGGATATATCATCCGCATTGCATATTCTCCGTTTTACAAAACCAAAGGATGTATCATCAATGCACTTTATAGTCCCCTCTCCCTTTCTAATATAAAATATCACAATATCGTCCAAAAAGCTGAACATTTAATAAATTCAAACACAAATATACCAATTCGAAGATTTCTTCTCAAAAAATGTGCGAAAAAAAGATACGTTATCAGCGCCTGACATTTGTAAAGCATTGATTCATATCATAGTTATATAGTTATAAGAAAGACGGAATAAACCAATTACAAAAGAAAGCGCAATGGAGGGAAATATACAAAATCAGGCCTGAATTTAGGAAAGTTTGCGGTAAAAAAGTTGTTGGTAAATTTGATGGTGTTGGGAAATTAGGCAGTGAGGGTGGTGCTATATATTTTTATCAAGAATAGACTAAGAGGTTGGTATTATAGACCGCTTATGTAACACAATTATATAATAGGAGGGACAATCGCTATCTGTTATGATCACGTATGTAAGGAATTATTAAGCCAACGTGTCTGCCGGATAGCCTGTAACTATGAAGACGCGAATGACTGTATAATACTTTGCGTAGCGACGGGTGGCGAGGTCCGGCCAAAAAAGCGCCACAGCATTAAAAAAAAGCTTCTATCGTATCTCGTAAAGCAATGATGTGTTGGCTCAACGGATAAAAAATACTCGTCTTTAAGTTGTTGTTGGCTGTCTTTATTTGTAATATGAAGTTTATGAATTAATCGGGCTGGTTAGTGTAATAAAGAAGGCATGTTCAGGGCCGATTCAAAGAAGGGAGGGCGGTTGAATGTTTGCATGGATACATACATTGAGAATTATTGTCCTTTTACCTGTCGTTTTTCTATCATTCACTCTGTACGCACAAGATTATACTCATGACTCTCTTGCGGTGCGAGCGATTCTTGATTCCAACGGATTGGATGCTATTCCGGTGGATTCGGTGGTGGATTTGGTTGATAATCGTGTGTGGAGGCTTAAACTTAACGCAAAAGGTCTGACCAGTCTCCCCGCCGAGATAGGGGACCTTACTAACCTGGAATACCTCGAACTGCGAAACAACGAGTTAACCAGTCTCCCGTCGGAAATAGGAAACCTTGCCATTCTTGCAAGCCTGGAATTGCGAAGCAACAAACTGACCGATTTGCCTCCGGAGATAGGTAACCTCACTAAATTGTCCAGGCTCTACCTTGCTTTCAATAATCTTACCGGTCTGCCCTCTGAAATCGGCAATCTGGTGGATCTGCGTGTACTGTATCTCTTTTTCAATAATTTGAGTGTCATTCCGGCAGAAATAGGAAACCTTGACAAGCTGGCCGAGCTGGATCTGGAAGGGAATAGCCTCATCGGTCTACCTTCAGAAATCAGGAACTGCACGGGCCTGAGATTTCTCAGCCTCGCCGATAACAGGATCACGGCGTTGCCTTCCGAAATAGGGGATCTTACCGGTTTAACATCCTTGCACCTCTCCTTTAACGCTCTGGATGACCTTCCTGATGCAATAGTGCAGCTTGTTCCGGTCGAAGAATTTGACATAGGATATAACAAACTGGATACAGCCAATCTATCCGATACCGTTATTGCCTGGTTAGATGAATATGACCCGGACTGGAGAGAGACGCAGAATGTTCCGGTGATTTATCATCCTGAGAAACACGGTAACAAGTCGATTGTATCATTGAATATCAGCAATGCGTCAATAATGTATACCGTACTCTGTGCAACCTCAGTAAAAATACAGCTATACAATATTGAAGGCCGGGTAGTATCGACGTTGCTTGATTCTTACAAGGAAATTGGAAGCGGCACCATTTCTTTGAATAGTCAACGGTATGGTTCGGGTATGTATTACATTAAACTTTCCGCAGGTAATACATCCTGCATAAAAAAGCTGATAATTGTTAAATAACAGCTGAAAGCTTCCGGATAATCTTGCATCTGACTATCTCACTGACTGACCCATACCCTATTAACCTGTTTTTATTAAATAGTTATCATTACATTCCTTGTGTTTAAAACACGGTTATACCCTTTGTTTAATAAAAACCAGATACGTCACATTCGCCAATACCATACCGGCCGCGCACAGAAAGATATAAGAGACACCAAACAGGTCGCCAATCAATCCAATCAGTGTGGTAAGGAAAAAACTTCCGAAAATATGAGTGCATAAAAAAGCATCGCTGTACGCAGGTTTTTCACGCTCCGGAGCCAGTGATACAAAAGCCGATGAAATGGTGGGAAAAAGCAGGCCATGGCCGACGCCATAGAGAAGTCCGATGACGAAGAGAATCCATAAAGCGGATAGAAAATAGGCCAGGATACAGGCGGCGAATATGGAGATGAAACCGGTAAGCAGTAATGCCTTTTGGGGAAGGTCATCAATAAAGTTGGCTGCTATAATACGAATGCAGATGGCGATTACCGAGAAGCCGGTGAAGAAATAAAAAATATTGACCTCGTCAAGAGCGTAGCGGGTCAGATTGGGAATGAAGGTGGCAAAGATGCCGGAAGCACCGCCGAAAATGACCGCAGAGACCACCAGGGGAGTGATACCGCCGGTTTTCATCACGTCAATGAACGTATAGTTCTCTTTTGATTGTGCTGTTGTCCCGGCATCCTGATCCGGTATTAAAAAGAGAATGATCACGGTACAGATACAGAAAAACAGGGGCGGAACAAACAGCAGCGATTCGGGTAACGACTGGTAGAACCGTTCACTGATAAAGGCGGCAATGGGGTTTGAGACAAGGCCGGAGATGCCGAAGAGCGCAAAGAGTCCTACCCGTTTATTGTCGGGAATAATGGCATGGATTATCGCCACGTGCATGGTAAAGCCCAAGGCAAAATTTACCGAAGCGAGCATCATGAAAACAAGCAGCAGCGTTAAATTACGGTAAAACAGGGACATGCCGACGAGACAGGCGAAAAAGACCAGATAGCCGGTTAACAGGGGTTTCTTCCTGTTGACCGTACCGAGCAGTTTTCCCAGAAACAGAACATATCCGATAAGAGCGAGTGATTTGAAATTCATGAAGAAGCCGATATAGACTTTGGGGGCTCCCAGGTTTTCCAGGTAAGCGGGAAGAATCTTCAGGGAGTTGATTCCGAGGAAAAAACACATATTGAGGAAAAAGACCAGAATAAATGTTTTTGCGTATGGTTTGTCGGTGAATGTTTTTATCATAGTATTACCGGCTTATATCGTATTCGTAGACTCTTCTATAGGCTTTTTGTGAGGGACAGTGTATGGAGAAAGGTGTCGGACAATCTTATTCAATGGTACGGTGCCGAATTTTATTGTTGTCAATTATTGTAAGGCTCTTTAGCCATTCATTTGAAGGAATGGCTTTGATTAACCGTTGTAAAACCTCTTTTGTTTTTTCAGTTGTTGTGGGCCATACGCGTAATCGGATTACACCTTACACCATAGTGAGAACCTAATGAGTACATTCGTGCATCCGCAAAGTCTTCATCATAGGTTATAACAATTGCTTTGTGATTTTGTGCCCATTTATATAGAAATTCATCTTATTTGCCCGAAAACCCGAGTCCTTTCACATGGTCAATTTTCCATTGAGGCTGCTTTTTGCGGAGCCACTCAGTTACAACAAATGGGATATTCTGGTCAAGGAGTATCTTTAAATCGTTTTCAGACATGAGCAACAACCTGCTCTTCATCTATCACATCTGCTGCATACTCCAAAGCAGCTTGTATTGACTCGCGAGTAAGCTCAGGATAAGTCTTAAGTATCTTATTAACCGTATAGCCGCCTGCAATCATTCCCAGAATATTTTTCACCATAATTCGGGTACCACGAATAACAGGTTTTCCGGAACATATTTTTGGATGTACTTCAATAGTAACTCCCTGAAGATGGTGTGCATAAATACATCAGTACTGTTTATTATACCAAAAATATACTTGGGAGAAAAGCATACTGAAAGAAAATTATATTTTCCTTGCAAAATCTATTAAGGAATAGGAATGACTTGATCGGAAGGGGTGTAAGAGCGGTATGGTTTTTTATGAAAAAAACATGTTATCAGCTTTAATACATTTATCCTGCGTGATACGTTGACTATACCGGCCTGCTCAGTGTTTACCTCCTTTAAAAACAGTCGGAATGTTGAGCTCTTTTGCATCGATAACAGATGGACACTGGTATACCGTGGTGAGCCGGGCAGAAAAGCGGTGCGCTGTATCCGGAGACATTTGACTAAAGGAAATATCGACGCAGCTTTGACACAATACGATAAAATGGTCGGTACAATGGATGTCGTTGCTGAAAGTGAGCAATCGCGGAAAGATTCAAGTCCGGTACGCGATTTACCCTGAAGTTACTCCGTATGGTCTTTCGTTTTTATTCAAGTATTAAGCGGTGTAGTCGTGATAAAGTTTCCTCTGTAACATTACAGGCCTCTCTGAGATAACGGTCAATAGATCCGTATTTTTCAAAAACAGTATCAAGAATAGTATCAAGGTATTCTTTTCGCGCCTCAAAAACCGGTCGTATCTGTTCAGTGGTTAATTGGAAAAGAGTCATCCATCTGAAAAACAGTATATAGCGTTTAAGGTGGGGTTTAAAAAGGACGTTGGTGTACAGGTAACTTTCTATAACCGTCTCGCGCGGCACACCGGCAAGCAGCTGGATGCAGGCGGTGATAAAGCCGGTACGATCCTTACCGCCGCTGCAGTGCAGAAGTGCGGGAAGGTTTTCGGGACTGGAAAGCAGGGTGATTATTTCGCCGATCTGAGCAGTGTGTTCAAAGGCAATCTTACGATAAAATGTACGGGTGAATTTTTCAAAGTCAAAATCTTTAAACCTGCCGGTAACAAACCAGAGCTTCTTTTTCCACCGGTTCGGATCCTCCTTTTTCGGATAAATCGGAACAGAAATGAGGCGAATAGTATTGTGGGGCGGCAGCCGGTCGGGTTTTGACCTGCGCTCATTGGGTGTCCTGAGATCGATTATTGTTCGCAGTTTCAATTCGTTAAGTTTTTTCAGATCCTTTTTTGACAATCGTGACATTTCATCCGAACGGAAGAGGATACCCTGCTTTATCCTTCTGCCGTCTTGGGTTGTGTGTCCTCCGATATCACGGAAATTATATACGTTTTCGAAAGGGATGCCTTTTTCGTGATACATGGATTCTAATATACTTTCACACTAATTTTTAAACAATGTTTCCCAATGGCCGTTTTTTCAAAAGTGAGTAAAAAAATCAGGGATGGGGATAGAACAGTGAGAAGGCTGTGGGAGGGAGAATGACCTTCGGAAGTCTGAGACTGTTCAGTATCATTTCAGTGTATGCATCTGTTCGGGAATGTTGCACCGATATATGGTGTCGGACTGAAAATGATAATGGGTTCTCAGGTATGACCCATCCCTGATATGATACTAAGATAAAACAAAGCGAATTTTTTTTCAGTGACGTAGATCACATTTGGTTTTTTAAAAAAAATTTTTTTGAAATTTTACCTGTCATTTCTCATATACATCGCAATCATACAAATGTCATCATCAAATTCTTTTTTATCTGCGAATTCCTGCGTTTCTGAGAGTACGGTATCCAGGAGGTTTTCGGGCGGTATATCAAGTTTGTGTTTCATTGACGAATAGAGGCGTTTTCTGCTGAAGATTGTACCGCTGCTGTCCATGACTTCATAGAGGCCGTCGGTGAAGAAGAATGCGATATCGTTTGCAGCCAAAGGCCTTTCGTTTGCGGAGTAGTGATAATCTTCACAGAGGCCGAGCGCCGGTTCGAATTCGTTTCCGTTGCGTTTCAGCTCCTCAACGGTTCCCCGGTTACGGTGCAGGAGCATCGGTGCAGGGTGGCCCGCATTGGAGTAATGCAGGGTGTGGGTTCTGATATTGGCAACACTGTAAAAGGCGGTGGTAAAGACGCGGGTATAGGAGGCGCCCATTATCGAGTGCAGGCCGCTGTTCAGGTTATCCAGAAAAGCCGCGGTATTTGAGGCGATGGGCATAAGCTGCTCGATCAATCCGCGCAGATAAAACGTTAACAGAGAAGCACGGGTGCCGTGACCCATGACATCACAGATAACGATACCCACCTCATGATCCGAGATGGGAAAAATACTGAAAAAATCCCCGGCCAGCGAGCTTGCCGGATGATAGAGGTGATAAAACTTGATAACACTTCTGTCCTCTTCCACATTACCCGGGAAATAGGGGATATATTTTTCCAGATAGGCGACCTGGATCTCATGGGCCATATCCAGATCGGTCTTCATCTCCGTGTTTCGGTAACGGAGCTCCTCTTCTATCTGTTTACGGTCGGTAAGGTCCACAATAATACCGAGGCAGTAACACCTGCCGGCTTCATCGCGGATGGCAGTGGAAATATCACGTGCCCAGCGGATATCACCAGTCCTGGTCTTGAATTTGAAATCCATTATATAGGTATCCACCGCGCCTTCGCGTATCTGCTGGAACACCTGCTTTAATGTCAAGCCGTTGAGGTCGCCGCTGAATTCGGTTGTCATGACAATCTTGTCCCAGAGAGACAGAGTCACTTCTTCTGGGCTGTACCCCGTAATATCCGTAATGCCGTTGCCGATGTATTCGTATTTATCGGAGTCAAAGTCGCGACGATAGACCGTTGCTTTTCCATGCTCGAGAATTTCACTGATGCTGGTAATAATCCTGAGACGCTCCTCCTCCTCACGTTTACGGTTCAGATACCGCACACGGCTGCTGTATATCAGCGCAGTGCAGACAATAGCAATTAATCCGAAAATGGTATAGAACCACCACGTTTTCCAGTATGGCGGAATAACGGTGATTTTCAGCGCAGCAGGCTCTTCGTTCCATATCCCGTCGTTGTTGGACCCTTTGACACGAAACACATACGTTCCTGGAGAGAGAACAGAATAGGTAACATAGCGACGGTTGCCCGCAAAATTCCAGTCCTTCTCAAGCCCCTCCATCATGTAGGCAAACTGGTTGTTTTCCGGCGAGACAAAATGTAATGCGGCAAATTCAAAGGAAAAGACATTATCTTTATACGAAAGAATGAGTTCGTCGGTTTCAGTGATTGTTTTCTCAAGAATTGAGCGGCCGTCGGCCATTGCTCCCACCGGCACCGATTTGTTGAATATCTGAAAGTCGGTAATAACTACCGGGGGGATATGGGGATTGTCCCTGATACTGTCCGGAAAAAAGGTGTTGAATCCGTTAATCCCGCCGAAAAACATCTCGCCGTCCTTGTTTTTAAAGGCGGTACCGGTGTTGAATTCATTACTTTGTAACCCGTCGTTGACATCATAGTTCTTACATTCTTCAGTTCGGGGATCAAACCGCGCAATGCCTCTGTTGGTGCTTATCCAGAGATTTCCCTTTTCATCTTCCAGAATGTCATAGATCACGTTGTCGGGCAGTCCATGCGCAGTCGTATAGCGGGAAAAATTCTTTTGTTCCCGTCTGAATTTATTGAGCCCGTTATTGGTGCCGATCCAGAGGTTCCCCGCACGATCTTCATGCAGTGACAACAGAAAATCACTTGACAGACTGGTACTATCTGTGGTGTCCGATCGGTAATGGGTAAAAAATTCATTTTCAGGTAAAAACCGGTTCAGACCGCCGCCGTTGGTCCCCAGCCAGAGCGTATTAAAACTGTCCTCTTCGATACAGAGAACATTATTGCTGCTTATGCTTGTCGGCTTGTCAGGATTGTGGATATATCGGGTAAATTGCTCCGTTTCACTGTTAAACCGGTTCAGACCGCCGCCGCGGGTGCCGATCCAGAGCACACCGGATCGGTCTTCATAGATACAGAATGCTTTATTGCTTGCCAGGCTGTTCGAATCATCGGGATTGTGAGTATACCGAATAAAGCGTCCGGTTGCTCGATCGAATTTATTCAGTCCTCCCGAGCGGGTAGCGATCCAGAGCACGCCAGACCGGTCTTCATGGACATCGTAGATGCTGTTGTCACTGATACTGCAGGGATTATCCGGATCGTGAAAATAGTGAGTAAAAATGGTTCGCTTTCGATCGAACGCATTCAGGCCGCCGAAATCGGTTCCTATCCAGACTATGCCGTTATGGTCCTCACAGATGCCCCAGATCATGTTATCACTCAGGCTGTTGGGATTGTTTGCCATGTGCCGGTAATGTTTAAATTTCTGTGTTTCCCTGAAATAGACATTGATACCGCCGCCGCGGGTACCGAACCAGAGTCCGCCGGTTTTATCCTCGCATATTGCAACCACTCTGTTGTTACTGATACTGACAGGGTCATCAGGGTTGTGCAGGTGATGCACAAAGGAATTGTCCCTTTTGTTAAAAATATTCAGCCCTCCGTTATTCGTGCCTATCCACAGGGTATGGTGCCGATCCTCAAAGATTACCGTCACATGGTTGCCGCTCAAACTCGTCGGATCATCTGATGCTCTTCTGTACGAATCGAACCGGCCGGTTTCCCGGCTGAATCTGTTTAATCCGCGCCTGGTACCAATCCAGAGTGTTCCCGCATCATCTTCATACAGGGCAGTTATATAATTGTCACTGATACTCGACGGATTTCCGGCACTGTGTTTAAAACAGTCAAATTGATTTTTTTCACGGTTAAACCTGTTCAGCCCGCCGCCGTCGGTACCAATCCATAGGGTGCCGGTATTGTCCTCAAGGATCGCGTTGATGCTGTTGTGGCTTATGCTGTGCGGGTTGTCGGGATCCGTGGTATACCGGATAAATTGTTCGCCGGTACGATCGAACGCATTCAGGCCGTTCTCTGTCCCGATCCAGATTGCCCCTCTGCTGTCCGCATGGAGTGATAGTATCCGGTTATTACTTATACTGGCCGTATCGGCAGGATCGTGGACATAACGGGTATTGTGAATCGTTGCCGGATCGAATCGGTTCAAACCGCGTTCGGTACCGATCCATAAAATACCTGCGGAGTCTTGACAAATACACTTAATACCGTTGTTACTCAGGCTGTTGGGATCCGTATCGTTGGCAGCATACACCGTGAATGAATAACCGTCATATTTATTCAGTCCGGTTTCCGTACCGATCCAGATAAATCCGATGCTGTCCTGGAGAATACAGAAAGCGGAATTCTGTGAGAGACCGTGCTCTATTGAAAGATGGTGGAAGCGAATGGAACCGCTCTGGGCCTGCAGGTTTCCGGTAAATGCAAATAACAGGATGAAACAAATCTGCTGATTGACGGTATTTAATTTCATTGGAACAGCAGTCACAAAAGAGTGTTACCACATGGTTACATACAACAGGTGTATCCAAATATAATGACACCCGCAACGATCGACAATTAAGAGAAAGCAGTCGGCTGCATATTTTTATTCTACCATTAAAGTAATATATTTGACAATTAAACATAATACAACAGGTATGTAATTAAAAATGGGTAACACATCAGGGGAGATTGCATGGAAGCGGGAACCTGGTGAAAATGTATATCAGTCGTCCGTATAACGGTGTGCATTTGCCGATGATGACTCTCCGCTATTTATTGGTCAGTGAACCCGGCTCTACCTTGGTAAATACCCCGATTGGTACCAGGGTTCTGACCGATACCTTTCTGTTATTGAAATAATTATTAACAGTCTGCAGGGTGATTGTACCGATTTTATCCGGATACTGTACCACGTCGCCATAGATCCTGCCGTCAAGTATTGCCTTTTTCGCCTCCGGCGTCGCATCATATCCGACGATGACGATCTTTTTCCCTGCCGATTCACAGGCCTGCAGTGCACCGAGTGCGGAGGCGTCATTTATCGCAAATACCGCATCCACATCGGGAACCATAAGGAGTATCTCCTCCATGATGGACATTGCCCGGTTGCGCTGTCCCCAGGCCGGTATATCGGCGATTATCTTTATCCCCGGGTATTTCATCATCTCTTCCCTGAACCCGACCACTCTGTCAAATACCGAAGTGACATCCGGATGGCTGATTATTACCACTTTCCCCTTGTTGTTGAGCGCCCGCGCAATCATCTGTGCGGCTTTCCGGCCGCCTTCTTTATTATCTGAGGCTATATGCGAAACCACGTTGCCCTGGGGCGAAATATTGGCAATATCCACGGTAAATACCGGGATACCGGCCCGGTTAATAGTAGCGATGGCTCTGCCGATAGCCCGGGAGTTACACGGTGCAAGAATTATGGCATGCACTTTTTTTGCAATAAAGTCATGTACCTGGCTTACCTGTTTTTCAATATCAAATTCACCGGTTTTTACAATAAGTGTATACCCTTTCTTACCGGCTTCCTCCTGCAGCCCTTTTTCAAGATCCCGATAGAACCGGTGCTCCCGGGTCAGCAAGCTGACACCGATAACCTTGTTACCGGCATCACTTGCTGTTTTCCCTCCAAGGAAAATGAGAGCACTCATAATCACTATGCGACTGTGAAATAGTTTCATATGCAGTACCCGGTTACCTTCCTAGAAACCGAAATGAATTTTACCGGCCCACCACCAGTCATCTGATTCAACAAGGACATCACTTCGCTCGGTGTACGAGAGATTGTTGTTAACCGGATGAATATGATCCCGTGCAAACTGTGTGACTATGGTAAAGGCACCAAGCCTCTTCTTCGCATAAATTGACCAGTAAAAATTGGTGGTTGTAAAGCCTCTGTCAACCGGTTTAACGACCCCGTTGTTGAAACACTCCTCAAAACCGGCAACATAAGGGTTTTTGAATATTTCTATTTCGCAGGAGAGGACATCAAGGATTTTAAACGCTGGAAAATTAAAGCCGAACATAAACGGCATGCGCTCCCTGATATCATCATAGTAGTCACCGTAGTTCTTGAAACCGAGGAATCCTATTTCACCATACAGTTTAAGGTCTTCCGGACCGAAAATATCGACATTGAAAAACGCTTTCGGATCGATCTGCCACCTGAGCATGGCTTTGGTACTTTTAAAGGTATAGTATTTACCGGAGGTATCATACACCCATTCCGGATGGATATCATTGGGATCATCAATATTCCATACAACATTGCCGGTGCTGTCATACATGGTGTCCTGGGTGATTTCAAATTCATACAGGTTGTCCGGATCTGCCGGTGTGGTAAAGTCTTTATCCTTGGAAAATACTCTGTCCAGACACAAACCGCCGCCTATCTCCAGAAATTTACCGATGTTGTCACCGAAAGGGCCGATACCGATAGAGGCAATACCTGCCAGCGACCAGTCCTGCAGAGGATATTTCTGAGTCTCACTGGTTAAAATCAGATCCAGTTTTACCGGTTTCAGACCACAGTTGGAGCTCAGCAAGATTCCCATTAGCGGGTAGGATGTTGAATCGTCAAACCCGTTTAACATATAGGTGGGATACGCCGTTCCCCTGAACAGGTATTCCCCCAGATTACACGCCTCGGCATTATAACTGTAGGGAAATTTTCCCACATGCGTCTGCAGGTAGAGCTTTTCAAATTCAAGGTCTCCCAGCAGGTATACCCCGCGCGCCTCGCGGAGAAAAAAAGTGTATGCCTCCGCAAAGAAGTCATTCCAGATATATTTGCCGATATAGTTTGACGGTGCAAAGTAGGAGAAGGTTAAATGCACTTCACCGTTGAGTATAACGCGGAACCGGTCATTGGTTACAGCATCAAACAGCAGACCCAGGTAGGCATTCTGCAGCCAGGCGTGGTTTATTACCTGGTTAAAGCTGCCGTATCCGCTGATAATCTGCCCGCAGGAGAGACCGCCGTATCCGCCGATTGTGAGATCATAGGTATTATCCCCATTCTCAACGGAAAACTGAATAGCGGGCAGCGGCAAGACATTCAGCAGGAGAATAAGCCCCGGAAAAATACCTTTCATCTTTTTCATAATACACACCCCGTCGTTATTGTGACTGATACATACTTATTTACTGTTTTATTGCGGTGAAACTTTTTCATCGCAGGGATCTTTCCCCCGCCCCCTCCCTCTCCACACCCCGCCGAATTGTAAAACGGGAAGCGGGGCACACAATGGGGAAAGATGTTGAGAGCGGAATTTCCGCTGAACCGGGAGAGGGAGGATTATAGGTAAAAACAAATCTGTGCCTGTATATTCTATCGTGTGTTTCATCATATTTTTTTACGATATCCCGCGGTTATTTCAGTAGTGCCAGTTTTTGTGAAAGTTTTCTCTTGTCTGTAAAGGCGATAACCAGGTAAAGACCAGATGATACCGGACCATCATGAGTATTTTTGCCGTCCCAGACATAGTATGCACCGGCAGCGGTTGCTTCAGAACGGTGAATTGTCTGTATAACTCTTCCCGACACCGTGGTAATGACGATCTGCTTAATTTTTTCTTCCGGCAGAAGCATGAATCTGATTTTTTCCCTGCGGGTCATGAAGGCGAACGGCACGGTGCCACTGAGGTTGCCGTTACTCCAGGAGCTGCCCTTGCCGGTCATATCGGAAAGCGTGAATGCGAAGGCCCGTATCTGAAACGGGTTCAGGTCGAACACCAGCCGGTTGCCGGAGGATTTCACCGGTGTGGGCTTAACAAGCGGCAGCTGGCTCTGGTCGGTTATCACTTTTTCCTGTCCCGTTACATCGGCAGCACTCTTTACATTGGCGGCAAAACAAACCGTTGCATCTTTGAGACTCTTGCCTTTTATTTCACGGACACGCAGAATATAGTTGTCGCTCTTTTCAGCCTTTTTAAGAGCCATGACATCCATATGATCCGGCTGCTCCAGCCTGAGAAAAGAGGTCTCCTTTCCTTTGCCTCCGTCATTGGCAGTCGCTTTATACGCGATAATCGGTTGATTCATACGGGCCGCTTCATGGACAATGTTGCTCTCCTGCCATTTCCCCTTATGGCCGTAAATCCCGTACGTTACCGGATGTAAATACCTGTCACGGCCGTCATAGTAGTCATAGTTGCTGCTGCTGGAACCGGGAGAGTGTATAAGGGTCAGGTGGATGGTATTGTTGTTCTGCTTGTCCCAGCCGTATTTACAGTCATTGAGAATCGACACACCGTAACTGTTGTCACTGTTTGTCAAATCTACCCACTGCTGGGCATGGACTTCATAGCGATTCTGTGTCGCGTTGGGACGGTTGATAACACCGATTCCCAGATCAAAAGTCGCTTCATCGTTGGAGCAGGAGAGAGGAAAGGCCACTTTAAGCAGCGAGCCGCTTTTTTTCCAGTCAATCTCGTTGTCGACGACAACATGACTTCCCGCATCTCCGGCGCTCAGTCTTATATAATGGGTATAATCAGACCCGTCCTTGGAGCGGGTAACCTTCAGACTCACCCGCGCCGGGCCCTCCTCCGCAACACTGATCTGTACACTCCCGTCAACATACCCGGAGGGACTGCTCATAGCACTGTTGTAGGTTATTTCCCATGCCGGGAACGTAGTGCCTGCATCACTGCGCAACTCGAACCGTGACGGATTCGCCAGCAGGTCCTTGCCGCTTTTTTTATCGTGCACCTGGGCAATATCACCCCTGGCGTTGACCGTGACTTTATACTGTTTATTTTCAAGTGTGGTGGTGGTGATGGACAACTCGGTGGTAAGGTTGCTTTCCGTTGGAGAAAGCTCATATACTTTATAGCCCATTGGCGGCAGCTCGGCGATAAAAGCAAAACCGAGATACGGACCGGCTGAACTGGTCACCTGTGACGGCACTTCAGTACCGGCCGGATCGAACACCTGAATCTGTTTCGGTGCGGTACCGTCCCACTGAATTACCGTTTCAACAAGATCCTTTCGTGCAAATCCGAGCGGGTTATATACTACTATCGGTACATTACCTGACGCTACTTTGGTGTTGAGCAGGTCCGCCATTTTAGTGTTCGCGCTCTCCATAACTTCAGTAAATTCACTGAAAGAAGAGTCAAGGGCCGGGATAGTGCAGGTGCTGTATGCATTCGGTACACTTGTCCCCGTGAGATCGTCGTGCATCTGGTGATCGATAAAACGTATCCATGCAAAGGCAAGCTTATCCTGCGGGTAGTCAAGACTGCCCAGCCAGTGCGCCATAACCGAGGCGTGCTCCGCAGCCATGGCACGCTGCTCATTCTTTCTGTTCTTCAGTTTTAACTTCGCCCAGGAAGTATAGCAGCCCACACCGTGCGTTTTCATAACCAGCTCGCCTTTATATTTGGGAAGTCCGTCGATAAGCTCGGGATACTTCAGGAAATCGCGCATGATCTGGTCGGAGGAGCCGTTCACCACCTTTATATCCTGGGATGAATTCTGATTGATTCGGTTCATGAGCGCCTGGACACTGGAGGCGTTCGGCGCACCGCCGACATCACCGACACCGCAGTAGTCAACCGTTGCCCATACACCGGGGTTGCTATTCTGCTGCAGCCAGTCGCCGTGTTCGGTTCTGATATTGTACTGATTGTCACCATAACTGCCTGGTTTGAGGCAGGCGATGATTTTACTGCCGTCAACACCCTCCCAGAGACCGACAGGGAAGGGTGTTGTTGTCCATCCGCCCCAAAGATCGAATTTCTGGGTGGAGAAACCGAGCAGGCCGCAGTGCACGGCAATGGTCGGTAGCGAATAGGGAAAGCCGAAGCAGTCGGGGAGCAGAATGTCAAGACTGGTTTTCCCGAATTCATCCTCGAAAAAGCCGTTGCCGTACAGGATATGCCGTATCAGGGATTCCGGCGACGGTATGTTGACATCGCACCCGTCAACAAAACTTCCCATGGGTGCCCAGTTGCCGCTGCTGACATACTGCTTCAATTTATTGTAGTCGTTCGGATAGTATTGTTTCATCAGATAGTAGCGGTAGGAGCCCTCGAAACTGAACACATAGTTGTCATGTTTTCCGATGTGGGAGAAATTGTCTTTGAGCGTATTGGGTATCCATTGGCCGATGGTGGTAAAATTCTGGCCGGGTCCTCCCAGCACCCATCCCCACTGAGTGTCCAGATGCGCATAACAGACAATGTAACATATCTTGTGATCTTTGAGATTATAGGGATGCTGCGGCTGCGCCGTTCCGGCAAGCACCAGTACTCCTGCAACAATGACGGAAACAGCAATTGCTTTTTGTAACCTGTTCATGAGTACATCCTCCTTTTAGAAGATTATGAATTGTCTTATTGTCAAATAGTAACGGGGAGCACACCGCACCCCGCCGGTGGTACCCGTCGTATCCTCCAGGCAGCGCACCTTCGGTACTCTGCCGTATACCAATACAAATGCAATTATCATGCCGACAGTAATGTGAGTTTTTACAGAGGAAAGTCGCTCCTGTAGCGAATAAGAACTGCCGACAGCATGATGTACTACAAAAGTTGTGCA
The DNA here is from genome assembly GCA_964543525.1 of uncultured Fibrobacterota bacterium. Classification (GTDB taxonomy): domain Bacteria; phylum Fibrobacterota; class Chitinivibrionia; order Chitinivibrionales; family JANQEN01; genus CBDVBE01. The sequence goes on from CAZIYW010000039.1 coordinate 27,571, forward strand.
TACCCTGCCGTTGGTGCACAGTATTTGTGCATGGATACGATACGCTACAATGCAAGGTTTTGCTGAAGAAATTCTCGAATGACATCCGGATTTTCTTCGGTTGCAAGAAATGCCCTGAACTCTTCATGCATTATCCTGCGCGCAAGTTTTGCGAATATTTTCATATGCGCATTGTGTGCATTCGTTTCTCTGATTGCCAGGAGAATGATTACATTGACCGGCTGGTGCTCCGGATGCCACCGGATTGGTGTTACCGGTTTGAGCAGGGCGATACTGTCTGCCTTGATATTGGCGGTCTTACAATGGGGGACCGCAATGCCATACCCCATGTCAGTGGCATATACTTCCTCCCGCCGCCATACATCATTTTCAAGTGCCTGAGGAGCATCGGTTCGTCCCGCACAGTACAGACAGTCACATAACTCTTTTATTGCTTCCTCTCTGGTCCCGCTTTCCGCATTAATATGTATCAAGTTCGTATCAAGAAGAGGAAACTCCCTGCTGAGGAGAGGGAAGCCAGCAAGGAGCCGGGAGACCTCTTCCGGAGATGCACACCCGACTGCCGCAGCAGCCAGGTTTTTACATTCGTGAGTGTTCAGACCGGCGAGTACGGCTTTTACCTCAAAAACAGCCGGCACACTGCAGCTGATTTCATCGAGACCGAGACCTGCAAGTAGAGGGAGGACCTGCAGATTCCCCGCCATTTCACCGCATATGCCGACAGGTTTGTCGTATTGGTGTGCATCATCAATAACCTTCTTAAGTAGTCTGATAAAGGTAGGATTAAGAACGTTATTGAGCTGTGAAACCTTTTTATTTTCACGATCCGCCGCAAAGAAATACTGGGACAGATCGTTTGTACCGATACTGAAAAAATCGACCGCCTGCGCAAACTGTCCGATAGCAAAAGCTGCCGCCGGCGTCTCCACCATAATTCCGATCGGTATATCAGTACCACAGGGAATACGCTTTTCTTTACATTCGTGCTGGATTTCTTTTGTCAACGCACCTATCAGGTCTATTTCCTCACGTGTGGTAACCATCGGCACCAGTATCCGTATTCTGCCGCAGGCGGATGCCCGGATAATCGCGCGGAGCTGCGTACGAATCACTTCAGGGAATTCAGGGTATATACGTATCCCGCGGCATCCCAGAAAGGGATTGCGCTCTTTTGGCAGCGTGAGCCAGGAAACCGGCTTGTCACCACCGATATCCAGCGTGCGTATGGTAACCGGCCGGCTGCCGGCGGCCTGTACCACCTGCAGATACGATTGATACTGCTCATCTTCAGACGGTGCAGCATCACCGCTGTTCATGAAAAGTATTTCAGTGCGAAACAGGCCGATACCCTCAGCATAGTTTGCAAAGGCGGCCTCAGCCTCTGCATACAGGGAGATATTTGCTGCGACAGTCACTTTTTTCCCGTCATAGGTGCGAGCTTCTTTTTTGGTTAACAATGCAAGTGCGTGTTTGCGCCGATCGGATTTTCTTTTCTCGAAAGTATAGTATCGTGCAACCACGGGCGTTACCTGTGTCAGGAGAATGCCGGTAGTGGCGTCAATGATAATCTCCCGCCCGGGCGTGATCTGCAGAACGCCTCCGTCAACGCCGGTCAGGGTGGGGATACCGAAAGAGCGGGCCAGGATGACCGTATGCGATGTCGTGCCGCCGTCGGCGAGAACCAGCCCCTGCAGGAGCGAGCGATCAAGGGTAAGGAAACGGCTGGGAGTGAGGGTGCCGGTTATCACCACGGATGGCTCGGTAAGGATTACCGGCTCATCGGCCACCGAACCGTATATACCCCGCATGAGCTGCACACAGATATCCTGTATGTCAATTACCCGCTCACGGATGTATTGGCTTTGCGCCTTTTTCAGGGCCGAGACAAAACGTTCGCAGGTTGTCATCAGAGCGTCGGCTGCCGAAGTCCCCGGGGTACTGAATACCGCATCCCGGAGCATTTCGGACAACGCCGGATCCCTGACAATTGCGAGATGGGCTTTGAGCACGGATTTTTCGGTGGCTGCCGCTGTCTCCCGCAGTTGCGCGGTGAGTGTTGCATGCAGGGTATCCAGCGCATCCGAGATACGTTTCCACTCCACTGACGGATTCTGGACAGCTATGGTTCTGAGTGCCGGCGGAATCAAAAACCCGCCGAGGATAACCGCTTTCCCGCGGCCCAGTCCCCGGCTGACCGGTGTGCCCGTCAGGCAGTATCCGGCTTCGGTTTGCAGCATTCGCGGGACAGTAATCTGCCCTTCGGGTATTTCAATTGCGGGAATCAGCTCGTCACACCCGGGGAATTCATTTTCAATAAAGGATTTGAGCGTGGTGAACGCCTGTTGTTCATCCTCACCCAGGATACGCACCCGGCACACATCATTGTATTGAATATCCGCACTGACAAGGGAGAGGACACTTTTGGCATTCGCCTCGATTTCATTGCGCTCATTTTTCAGTACAATACTCGATGTGAACCGGGCGGCAACTTCTTCAAGCGCATTTGCAGGACGGGCGTGAATGCTGTTTGGCAGCGGGCAGGAAAAGGTGAATTCGAGTGGCATGGGTTAACCTGGCTTGTTTTTGTTTACGGGAACCCCCGGTAATGCTGTGGTCTTGAGCACTTTTCATAGTACAGGCTTGCCTCGATACGCTTTGCTACTCTGCAAGCGGACACTTGCAATCGCTCATCGAGCGATGCGCTGAGCAGGTCGAAGTGTTGAACAGAGCGAAGTATCGAGATGAGCGACGGGCTCAAGGCCACAATATTACCGGGACGTCCCTCCCGGATTCTAATTCACTAAAGCAAACGCTTTCTCAGGATGCTTGATTGCCTCCTGCACACTTATTTCTATAATCCTCTTTCCCTCGAAACGCTCCTTATTCTCCACCTCGATATCCGCGGCGAATACCACGTAATCGGCGCCCTCGATCTCATCACCGGTCAACTCGTTTTCTATACCCATGGAACCCTGGGTTTCAACTTTAATTGTATGGCTGAGCTCACCGGCTTTCTTTTCGAGCTGTTCCGCCGCCATATAGGTATGGGCAATGCCGGTCGGACATGAGGTAACAGCGACTATATTCACAGACTCCTCCTTCAGTTATGTTTTTTTCTTCTTCAGTTATGCAGCGACAACTGTTTCAACTTCAGTGCTGACTTCGGATTTGTGCTCAGCTTTGACAGCAGTCTTTTCCCCGGCCAGTTGCTTTACAAAATTGACTACCAGTGCGGTCACCACCGTGCCGCTTACAATAGCAATCAGGTACATGAGTTTATGGTCAATAACCGGGAGTACAATGAGGCCGCCGTGGGGAGCGTGATCACCCACACCCCCGAGCATTGCTATGGTTGACGCCACCATTGACCCGGTCATAATACAGGGAATGACCCGCAGCGGGTCCGATGCGGCAAAGGGAATCGCCCCTTCGGTGATACCGATCATTCCCATGGAAAAAGCTGCAACCCCCGTCTCTTTTTCTTCACCGGACCAGATTTTCCTGTTGATAAAGGTTGCCAGACCGAGTCCGAGCGGCGGGGTACAGATTGCTGCGGCACAGGCTCCCATGATCGCGTAGTTGCCCTCCTTGATCATTGCCGCACCAAAGAAAAACGCCACCTTGTTAACCGGCCCGCCCATGTCAAAGGCGATCATGGCACCGAGAATAAGCGCCAGTACAATCTGGTTGCCGGTTTCTATAGTGTTAAGCCAGTTGGTGAGAAATGCCATCAGATGTGCAATGGGGATACCGATAACCTTTAACATCAATACGCCGACAATTGCCGAAGAGATAATCGGAATGATCAGGATCGGCATAACCGGTGCGATGAATCGCGGAACCTTCCATTTTTTTATAAAAGAAACAATCCAGCCGGCAACAAGACCGATCAGGATAGCCCCGAGGAAACCAGCTTTCACATAATCGGGCCCGCACAATAACCCCCCGATGAAGCCCGGTACCAGACCGGGTCTTCCTGCTATTGCGTAGGAGATGTAACCGGCAAGGATTGGTAATACCAGGGTGAACGATGCCGCGCCAATATCTAAAATGAGTTTGAAAACCGGTGCATGTGAAAAATCCGGACCTGCCGGCGTCATGGGTACAAAGGCAATGCCGATTGCTATCATGATACCACCGCAGGCAATGAAAGGAATTGCATACGATACACCGGTAAGCAGATACTGCCGTAACTTTTTAAGAGAATCTATCATTTTTCAGTACTCCTTTATTGAATATCCGGGTTATTCCACGGCAGTGAGTAAAAAAGCAACAACAATGCCAAGAGGTTATATAAGTGGCGCTATACGGCCATGTAAGAATAGCGGTGAAATTTGATGCAGGTGCGCGCACAGAAAATGTGCACATAAGGTGCGTATGCACACATTATGTGCCGCGCTTTATCGAACCGGGTAAATAGATTTCTATCTTTTTTACACATTCCCATTCTTCGACCTGATAAATCCCTGTATAAGGCTTGTATCATAGGGATTCTTACCGGTAGGATATATCTCCCCGAATATCTCATTGAATGAAACCATCAATGACAGATTTGTCTTACCAAGAATGATTGCACCGGATTGCTTAATGTTTTTTACCACTGCCGCATCTTTTCAGGCTGCAAGACCATAGCGTTTTGCATTTAATGTGGTTGGCGGCCCCTTTACATCAAATTGTTCCTTAACTGTTACCGGAACACCCGGCAAAGGCTTGCCTGTATCACCGTTGACAACTGCCTCATCAGCAAGTGCTGCTTCCTGTAAGGCTTCATCCTCTCGCAGCTATACTACTGCATTGTACCGCCAGTTGTTGTTCTTGATGTGTGCTATGTGCTCCTTTACTACCTCTACTGATGTTGCATCACCACTCCGTATCATTGCCAGTTCCGAGGCAGACCGATAAATGAATTTCCCTTCGACTGGAACAGGTTCTGCCGGTCTTTCAAAGAGCCGGGTCTGAAGTTCGGGAGTTGTACAAATGGACTTGGGAAGCTGGGGATAAATAATGATTACGAGAGTTACGAAAATCGCAAGTAACACCCCGAAAACTGCAGCTATCCATTTAAAAGGGTTTTTCATACCGGCTCCTTTAAAAAAATGGGTGTGTCGTGTGAAGTAGATTCGGCCCATTATCTCTTTGGCGGGCGGTCCTGCATTTCCATGTGATCTATGCCATGCGAGGTTGTGATCCGACTAATTTCAGCGTTTAGATATCTTTTTTTTGTATTCCATTTGCTGCTTTATAATAGAAATTAATTTATCTAACTACCTTAAATTCAATCTAATAGACAATTATTTGTATACCAAATAAAATTTTATTGATACATTTTTAAAAAAATGTCGTATTTTATTATAAAAGGTCTTTACCACCACCGGAAAATTATCCATGAATAAGATCTACACCTATACCGACTACAGAAAATTCGTTAAGGATTATTATCTTTCCAAGAAGAAAAGTATCCGCAGGTTTTCCTATCGAAGCTTTTCCGAGAAAGCAGGTTTTTCATCACCCAATTTTATAAAACTTGTTATTGACGGAAAAAAAAATCTCGGAAAAGAGAGCGTTTCCAAACTCTGCAAGGCTATGGAGCTCAGGAAAAAGGAGGCTGAATACTTCTCCTATCTGGTTTTCTTTAATCAGGCCAAAACAACAATCGAAAAGAACTACTATTTCGGTCTTCTCGCTTCAATAAGAACACCGAAAAATGTCCAGACACTGGATTTCAGGCAATATGAATTTTTTAACAACTGGTATAATACCGTGGTACGGGAAATAATCAAGGGGAAAAAGGTCGACAGTGTTGATCCGTCGGCTGTCGCCCGCATGATCCTGCCCAATATCACTCCCGGACAGGTAAAAAAATCTATAAAACTGTTAAAGGAACTGGATTTAATTAAAATTGAAAACGGCACCTATATCCAATCGTCGCCTTTAATACAGACCGAACCGGAGCTTCAATCCCTTGCTGTCAGAAATTATCACAAAAAGATGATTGTGCTGTCAGGAAGCGCTGTTGAAGATATACCACGGGATAAAAGGAATATCTCCTGTATTACCGGTAAAATTTCAGAAAAAGGATATGAAAGAATAAAGAAGAGAATTGCTGAATTCCGTGAAGAGCTTATGCAGATACTGTCTGAAGATGACAACGTGGATCAGGTGTATCAGATAAACTTTCAGGTTTTTCCCTTAACAAAGAAAGGTATTTAATGAGCGGCCCGGCACATAAACTGAAACTGCTCTTTCCCCTGAGCCTTGTCATGATAATCAGTTGCTCCTTTGAAGTGGCTGATACCGGAAGCGGGACAAACGTCGGCAACTCTGTGGTTCTCGGTGTGATTCAGGATCAGGACGGAAGCCCTGCAGCCAATACCCGGGTATTACTCCTGCCATCAAATTACAATCCGGTTTCCAATCCGGTAATACCACCTGAGTATATAGACACGACAGATATAAACGGACACTACAATTTTACTTTCAACAGGATTGGTTCTTATAATATTGAAGCAGAGCATCCTGATAAGAAAACCAAGCTGCTGATTCATAATATCGATGTAAAGGAAAATGATACCGTTACCGCGCAGACGGAAATGCTCAGAAAAACCGGGGCGATTCGTGTGGTACTGCCGGATTCAGTGTCAGACGGATTTATCTATATCCCCGGCACTACCATAAAACAGAATGTGGAATATGTACGCGGAAGGGCCGATACCGTGGTTCTGCAATCTGTTCCGGCAGGGAAAATCCCGGTTATAAATTATGTACAAAGCGGTACTGTCGATAATCCCCTACCAATTGGTACAGACGTAACGGTAACGCCCGGCGACACAACAAACGCCGACTCCGAAAGCGAATTCACTATCAGCCGGATCCTTTTCACTGAATCTTTTGATGACACCGACCTTATAAGCAACGGCTGGTACGATGATGTTGATCCGGTACTTTCAACTGCCGAACATGTTGAAAACAGTGTGAGTTCACTGGAGTACAGGTTTTTATCGGGTGATACCGTACCGGTAGGCGGTACAGCTATGCGCCGTCTCTTTGAAGAGACCGATTCTGTGTATATAAGCTTTTATGTCAAATACAGTACAAACTGGCAGGGTGGAATAAACGGAGCGGGTGCTTCGGCTATTGTTCTGCTCACAAATAAAGATTCCGAATGGATCGGCCCCTGGTACAACTCCCTTTCCGTACATATCGAGCAGGACAGCGGGGTACCGTTAGTGTATCTCTGTGACGCAATGAACATAGATGAATCAAATATCGGGGTTGATCTGACCGACATTACAGAATTCCGTGCTGTTGCAGGCTGTAACGGAGATTGTGACGGCTATGGCCCCGGCGAATGCTATGAAGGTCCAGAACACCACAGTAATTACAAACCCTTTAAAAAGGACAACAACTATTTCCAGAGTACTCCCGGAAAATATTACAAGAGTGAATGGCATTTTATCGAGGTCTTTGTCAAACTCAATTCAATATCCGGCAACAAGGGTGTTGCTGACGGAGTTATTAAATACTGGTACGACGGCGGGCTTGTCATGAACTACGACCATGTCATGTTCCGTACAAATGAACATGCGGATATGAAATTCAGGCAGTTAATCATGGCACCGAGTGTCGGCTTATCACCGATTGATCAGACGTTATGGATTGATAAGTTGACTGTTGCGAGGTAGTGGGGAATTTGATGACATATTTTCCTCCCCGTGCTCGTGCACGTCCGTCGTCCTCGAAATATTAAGTACCGAGGAGGAAGTCAAAGTGCCGGAAGGCTCTTGCCTTGACCGGGAATGAGGGCAAGGACGATACAATGGATAATGCCGGGATTAAAAATATCCACTATTTCAAAAGGATTCTTACAATGGCCTTAAAACAACTAACACCGTTTATGATTATGATGACGTTCCTATTCAGTACCTACAGTCACAGCTATGGAGAACTATCCGCCGTCTGGGCTAACACCGGTGAAGACAAGGTCACGCAGGATGACTGCCGCGCCTCAGCCAATCCCGACAGTGTTAAAAACAGTGTATGGGACGGAGTCGGGGTAAGCCTGTTCGGCGCTAAAAATGAGGTAATTAATTTCTGCATCATTCTTGAGGCACAGTCTGAAGCCGCTGATAATATTGAAGTTTCATTTCCTTCCCTTGCGGACAAGTCCGGCTATACCTTAACAAACAAGAATGTTTCAGGCGACGCACTCTTCGACTGGCGTGGCAGGCAGATTGAGCTCTTCTATGTCCGATATCTTGAAATCAAGGGCCTGAGCAGAATGAGCTATGAGACATATGACGAGCGTCATATACCCAAAAGGTTCCGGCGGCCCTGGACAGGAGAAGGTATAGGCAAGGGAGAATGGACTGACAGGCCGGATCATAATAAATTCTATCCTGATATCGCGGTGCCAATCGAACTGGAATCCCCCTTTACAATCAATGCCGGAAACAGCCAGATGATATGGGTTGATGTCTTTATCCCGAAGGATGCGTCCCACGGAACCTGCAACGGCACCGTTACAATAAAAGAAAACGGTTCTGCTGCATTCGAAATCCCCGTTTCGCTCTATGTATATAATTTCACCTTACCCGATATTCCCCATTCCAAAACAATGGCATGTTACAGTTATTCAAATGCCAATTACAGGTTTACAGGAGTTCAATATCCAAATGCAAATACACCGGAGGACAGTATAGCAAAAATTGTGGAAAAAAGGCACTTCACTCTTCTGCACCGGCACAAAATTTCCATGATCGACGGTAATGAAGGAAGTACAGCCTGGGGCAAGGACCAACCCCGTCCTTACTGGGAAGCGGTCCTTGACGGTTCTCTGTTTACCGCTGCAAACGGCTATGACGGACCTGGTATAAATACGGGAAACAACGTGTATTCCATCGGCACCTATGGAGGCTGGATGTGGTTATGGGACTCAACACAGGCGGAAATGGAGAAACATTCCGATGGCTGGGTTACCTGGTTTGATGCAAATTCACCTGAAACCGAATACTTTCTCTATCTCATCGATGAATCCTCTGACTTCGCCCGGACCGAAAAGTGGGCAAAATGGATACAGGACAATCCCGGTGTGGGAAGTAAACTGCCCACATTTGCGACAGTCCAGTTGCCGAATTCTGTTGAACATATACCGTCACTGGATATTACCGCCTCGTGGATAACCGTCGGCATTACTGATGTATGGGATGATGCATTGCAGAATCTTCACAGTGTACCCGGCAAAAAATTTTATTGTTATAATGGGAAAAGACCTGCCACCGGATCATTTTCCACCGAAGATGACGGTATTGCCCTGCGGCAACTCTCCTGGGCACAGTATAAACGAGGTGTTGACCGCTGGTTCTATTGGCTCATTAACTATTACAATAATTACCAGGGCGGTACCGGTCAAACGAATGTATTTAAAAGCGCATTTACCTTTGGCTCTATAAGCGACACTACCCATATCGGTCAAACAGGATGGAACTATTCAAATGGCGACGGTCTTCTGGTGTACCCCGGCACCGACAAACACTTTCCTGACGAGTCATACGAACTTACCGGTCCCATTGCCAGTTTACGGCTCAAATACTGGCGCCGCGGTGTCCAGGATGTTGATTACCTTACCATGGCAGCCAAGTTGAAACCGGCCAGGGTTAAGGAAATTGTGGATTCAACAATCCCTGAAGTGCTGTGGGAATATGGAGTGGATGATATCAATGATCCCACCTGGGTAAGAACAGACATCAGCTGGTCAGTCAATCCTGACTCGTGGGAAGCACGCCGCCGCCAGCTTGCAGATATTATTGCCGGTAACACCAGTATTCATAATCCTCACAGTATACTCAAAGAAAACACTGAATCACTATTTACCGTACAATTGTCAAACAGCCGGAAAATCACATTTCAAATATGCAGCAATGTGATTTTGAATGAGATCTCTGTTATGGATATGAAAGGACGCACTGTATTCCGCCGCTCCCTGGGCAAAAAAGCACCATTCGGTAAAAGTCTGGTATTGGATATGAGGAATTTTTCTACGGGGATGTATTTCGTGAAGCTTAAAAGTAATAAGAAAGGTGTTTATATCAAGAAATTTTTATTTGTAAAAAAATAACGTTTTACATAAACCCGTTCTCTTCAGACGCTCTTCTTGTCCCAGTTCCTGTTTTAATTGTATACAGGTTCGGGGATGAAGGACGAGAATGATAACGAGAAAAAATTAACCACACAATTCGAAAAGAGGCGAATAATGATGAGTCGGAAAAGATATGCACTGCTCTCCAATACTCTTACCCTGCTGATACTTCTCATTATCATGTTGTTTGCAGTAATGGCGCACCCACAAGTAGACAAATGGGAATCCCGAGGCATCGGCGGCGGCGGCGCACTCTTCTATCCGCAGGTGAATCCGCACAACAACAGTGAGCTGTACATTGCATGCGATATGTCACTCATGTTCCACTCAACCAACCAGGGCGAGTCATGGGAAATCGTCCATTTCAGAACTTTAAAAACAGGCAGCAGCACTATAATGCAGTTCACCAGCGATTCCCGTATCATGTATGTCAAACAGTTCGAATTCGAATCCTACAGCTGGTTCCCGGTTAAAAGTACCGACGGCGGTAAAACATGGAATAAGATGCCTGCCATACCGACTACAGACAGGATCAATTTTGTATATGCAGACAATAAAAGTACCGACCGCCTGATCTTCTCCACAGCCAAAGATATTTATTTCTCCGGCAACTCGGGTCAGACATGGACCAAAATTTATACCAATCCGGGTGATGAAGGGGTATACCTCTGCGGCAACTTTTGGGACGGCGAGACAATTTTTATCGGTACCGGCAGAGGAGTAATGGTTTCCACCGATAACGGGGCAACCTTTTCTATGCTTGATATACCGGGCATTTCAGAAACGGACGGACTTTTTTCATTTACCGGCTCCCGAAAGGGTACAGAGACCCGCCTGATGTGTGTGACCGCTCCGCTGTCCCAGATATCAAGCGGTACCTGGGGCAATATGGCCAGCAGTTTCTCGGATATCCTCAAACTCGATTACGGCACTTCGGACACATGGGTGTCATGTAAAGATGGTCTGCCCGCCAAACGTACAGCTTTCTTTGTCGCCATGGCTGATGACAATATCGATACCGCATACATTGGCGGCGGTGATGAACAGTGGGGTTTCCCCGCTGTGCTGAAAACAACCGACGGCGGCGCCACCTGGAGGGATGTATTTAAAACTATCAACAACGAAAACATTGTCACAGGCTGGTCGGGTAATAAGGGTGACTATGATTTCTGGTGGGGCGGTACCGCTCTCGGATTTACCGTATGCAGAAACAATCCGGATATCGCAATTATCACCGATTTTGGCTTCTGTCATATAACAACTGACGGTGGTGTATCATGGCGGCAGATGTATGTTAACAAAGAAGATGAAAATCCGGCCGGTGCGGTCACACCGAAAGGAAGAAATTACCGTGGATGCGGAATGGAAAATACCGGAGCATTTACCATCGTATGGGCCGACTCTCTCAATATGTTTGCCGGTTATTCCGATATTATGGGCATAAGAAGCGAGGATGGCGGGGTTTCGTGGACTAAGAAATATTCCGGCCTCAACACCAATACAATCAGCAAAGCTCTTGTCCATCCGACCAACAATAACATCTATGCAGTGACCTCTTCAGTTCACGAACTGTATTCTGAAATCGGCCTCACAGATGATAGACTGGATAACGGCAAGGGCGCAGTTGTGTTTTCAAAAGATAAGGGTGTTACCTGGGAAACCCTGCATGATTTTAACCATCCTGTCGTGTGGATTGAACTGGATCCGAATAATGAAAATACCATGTATGCTTCGGTGATCCATTCACAAACTGGCGGTATCTTCGTCTCAAGGGATATCCAAAACGGAGCCGGTTCAACCTGGAAAAAACTGGCTAATCCTCCCCGAACAGAAGGACACCCGAACCTGGTCAGAGTGCTTAACGATGGGACCCTGGTGTGCAGCTATTCCGGACGCATGGCCGGTGGTGCTTTTACCCAGAGCTCCGGGGTATTCGTAAGCACAGACAACGGCGCAACCTGGGAAGACGTCTCTGACCCGGGAATGATTTACTGGACCATGGACCTTGTTATAGATAAACACGACACAGCTCAAAACACCTGGTATGCCTGTGTTTACAGCGGCTGGGGCGGCGGACCCAATGGCCTCGGCGGGCTGTATCGTACCACCGACCGCGGGAAAAGCTGGAAAAGAATTTTTACGGTAAACAGGGTACATTCCTGCACCAACCATCCGACAAATCCTGAAGTTTTATTTGTCACTACTATGGGTGACGGAATACATTATTCGAATAATATCTCTGCCTCATCACCGATCTTTACCGAAATCAAGAACTATAGGTACCAGAATCCGCGAAGAATCTTTTTCAATCCCTATCAGCCAAATGAAATCTGGGTTGCCAGCGGCGGTTACGGCATTACCTGCGGCTTTCTGGAAAGTACCGTTGCCAAGGACGAAAAGATACCGGACAAATTTCAAAATCATCCGGATATCACTTATAATACTCGAATAAAAACGGTGCAGGTTACCTTTAATCTGAATACACCGGAGAAGGTATCGCTGAAGATGTACAATGCACTTGGTAAAGAAATAATAATATTAATGGATAGACAACTGCAATCAGGGAATTGGGATTTAACATTCAAACCTGAAATTAAATCGGCCGGAATCTATTTTTTAAAATTTCAGAGTAAAACGATACATTTTTCAAAGACAATAGTGAGGTTTTAACTCAACACCAGAAGAAATGCATCCCGGCATACTGCAGTCACCAGCGATAAAAGAATAAATACATTT
>CAZIYW010000040.1:0-39593 GCA_964543525.1 uncultured Fibrobacterota bacterium
CCACGGCCACACCGTTTTTTGTGTCCGCGGAGAGCTTGTCCTTCTCCAGAATGGTGGTGACAACACCCTCGTTTCCTTTCCAGGTATCGTCTTTCACATCCACCGTCAGCATGACATCCAGGTTCTTCTTATCCCAGCCTTTTAACACGGCATCTTTGTAAACAATATCCTTCGGTGTTCGTGCTCCGTATCGTACAATAATTTTCTTGTAGGCATCCATATCTTCAAACAGGGCGAAAAGCAGGGCACGAAGCGGTGCCAGTCCGACACCACCGCCGACAATAAGTACTTCACGGCCTTTGTATTTATCAAGAGGATAGGGCTGTCCCAGCGGCCCGCGGATACCGACCCCGGCGCCGGGCTCAAGCGCATGCAGCCGCTCCGTTACCGTGCCGACCCGCATGATAGTTATCTCCATGGTATCGGTTACCGCAGGTGACGATGACGGTGTAAAGGGTGCTTCACCATATCCAGGTACGGTCAGCTCGACAAATTGGCCGGCAAGGAAAGAAACAGGCTCCTTCGGCCGAAACACAAACGTCTTTATCGTCGGTGTCTCTTCAACGACCTTCTCGATTTTTGCAGGAACCGGTAGATATGGATTATCCTTCATCAAGCACCTTCTTGAGAACATCCCTGATATCTATCTTACCCGTACAGGCCTCGATACAGCGCCCGCATCCGTCGCAGGCGTAGCGTTCAAGCACTGTCGGGAAATAATTGAATTTTTTATCGAATCTGTTGTAGAGCCGTTCCGCTCTGTGCTTTCGCGGATTTGCACCACCGCCTACCCGCGCGAAATTACGGTACAGACAGGAATCCCACTGTTTGACCCGGCGGATCTCGTTGTTTTCATCGACACCGTCGGCAAGCAGGAAACAGTGGCAGGTACAGCAGGAGAAATTACAGGCACCGCATTCAACACAGTCTTCAGCGAAACGCTCCCACAGATCTGATTCGCCGCTTTTCTGGATTGCCTGTTTAAAATCATGACCGGACCCAAGTCCCCTTTCCGCTGTCTGTTCTGCCACTTTTTTATAGAGAGCCTCCCGGTTTGCATCGCGCTTCTGAATTATGGCATCACCGGCCGGTGAAAGAATATCCCGTGCAGAGGCAGCGATCTGTTCACCACGCTCTGATCCGGTCTCCACTACATATCCCGAATCTGTTTTCGAAATATTTATATCAAATCCTTTCTTAGGATAGGGCTGTTCATTGACGGCAGTGCAGAAACAGACATCGTACGCATCACTGCAGTCGCAGGAGACAATAACCGTTTTTTCCCGCAATTCTTTATAGTAGGGATCGACCGGTTCGGTTTTGAGAAACACCTGGTCATGAATCCGGAGTGCCGATACATCACAGTTTTTCACGCCGATAACAATACGTTCTTCAACCGCCGGCATCTCTGAATCTTTCATAACCAAACCGAGCGATTCGCGGGGTTTAAACACCAATGATTTCAGCGGCTCCACCGGCCGGTAATCACCGAGAACATGGTTCTTAGGGTCCCAGGTATCGGCGCGGACAATATGGTACCGGTTGTCTGTCTGTTCGGGGGCATACACGGTACGGCCGTCGGATATGGCAGTGAAAAATTCGTTTAGTTTATCGTCTGAAAGTTTATAAATCATCAGTACCGGTTATTGTTTGTAAATAAATTGCTAAATATTTAACGAAATAAGGAATAGAAATATATAACAAATAAAAACAACTGTCAATAGAAATCAGTGTTTTTGCACACCGTTTTATCAATTAATTCTATGGACAAACGGCAGGGTGAATAAATATGGTTCTGTACTGAATCCTGTGTATATATATGGATATTATTCCTTAAAATATGCATAAAATATAAGTACCACCGCATAACCATTGCGATATTTACTTTATCCGCGGCGGACAGGTCTTTTTTCACAGAAAAAGTGCTTTCCTCCTCACCCATATCCGGTCCCGGGGTGTTATGCAGGGATTGATTGTACTGGACGGTCACCGGTTCCGCCCACAAGGTAAAAAGGTATCGGGTATAATTACAACAGAGCAGCATGGCTGAATGTAAAAGTTCCGTTTTGAATCCCGAAGTCTGAACTCTTAACCCCGTACCTGTTATTTTTTCTGGAGTTTCTCGAGGGTTATGACATCATAGACCGCGACATCACCGCTGGCAACCATGTGGGTACTGTTGTCTGCGGTGTTGAACCAGAGGATGAGTGAATCATTTGCCGCGGTTGTAAAGCACTCGTCAAGACTTGCTTTGTTTACACAAGGAAATATCTCACCGTAAAGCTGCTCTGCTTTTTTTATCAATGCTTTTTTCCGCTTATCCATTGATAATTACCCACCCCGGATAACGACGCATACTGTGTGTGCACAGAAGGATATTAATCGCGTGAAATAACAATATAACAAAAAACCATCTTCGGAAAAATGAAAAAATGAAAAAAAAATGAGGTACCTGGTAAAGAACAGCATTGTTGACCGGTTACTGAAGCACTTGAGCACGGAATGGCTGATTTTAGTAACATATTGCCGTGTAGGTAATTACTGCAATATTTCGTTACCACACCACGCTATCATTACGCATTTACTGCACCTGAAAACCTTATGATGATGCATTTATACACAATTCACGATTAAGCAAAGTATATTTTTTTATTCTCTGTACTCCCGGGTGCCGGTTATATTCGAAGAGCACAAAAAAAATTCTAACAGACTGATATAAAACAAGTTTTCTGTAATACACATGGAAAAACCACTCATTACTCAAAATGAAAAATACACCCTTTATACATTCAAGTCGCTGCCCTCCACAAACACCTATTTGAAAGAGCATTGCGAATATTTTCCTGTATTTACAGTAATCCGGGCAGTCGAACAGCAGGCCGGGAGAGGTCGATTTTCCAGAACGTGGCTGTCTGCACCGGGCAAGGACCTTACCTTTTCCCTGTTATTACCTTTATCTGCAATAGAAATTGAATTATGGCCCAATATCCCTCAAATTACCGCTCTGGCAATTGCTGAGATACTTGATGAATACGGGCTAAAGGCATCAGTCAAGTGGCCTAATGATGTCCTGATCAACGGGAAAAAAATAGCCGGCATACTCTGTGAGACACAGAAAAGAAAAAAACAGCCTTGTGCGGTTCTCGGCATCGGGATAAATATAAACAGCACACCTAAAACCCTGTCTGAGATTCCCCTGCCGGCCACCTCCCTTTTTGTCGAGTCCGGTAAAACCGTTTCATGCGATACGCTGCTGGAAAAACTGCTGCTGAAACTTACAGCCTTCTTTGAAACACTTGGAGAAGAAGGCTTCGCCGCTTTTTATGATAAAATTCTTAGGCGCCTTGCTTTTCGTGATGAAGAAAAGACGGTTCTTGACGGCACAAAAAAGTATACCGGGAAAATCAGAGATCTCAATCCTGACGGTACCCTGGAATTAGAATTGGCTGACGGTTCAATGGTAACGCTTCTTGCCGGTGAGATATCTTTTTCGGATGGGTGAGGATTAAACAGAGACTGTCGAATCCTGAAATCCTGCATGCTGTTATCCGTTATTGTTCGAATTTCTCCTGCCCGACATCCGATCTGGTCCTCTATCCATATGCAAAATTACCGCAAACAGCCTTTTCCAGGATTACCCGAACGTCCTGTTATCCCACCCCCAGTTGCCCGCAGTAATATTACTGAAAACAATATAGACCCGGTCCGGCGGGATGCCAAGATACTCCTTGAGCACTCTGCAGACACCTTTAGTTATCGCGTTATTCACTTCACTGGTCAATCCTCCGATACTGCGGACATCAACGAACGCCGCGTTTCCGGATTTCCCGGACATCATAACCGGCCCCTCCTCAATAGCCACCATGACATACCGGGTGGGTTTGCCGATTTTCTCTGCGATAATACTTGACAATGAAGACAGAAGAACATCCTGCTTCTCTTTAAATACAGGTACAGATGTGTGGAGTTTTAATAGCGGCATGGTGTATCCTTTCTATAAAATTATTATCCGGTATAACTGCAATATTATTAAATAAATACTTTACACGTCCCCCTACGTAGCGGCCACCGTTTACCTGTTATTCGGCCGCGGCCAGATTTCTCTCCCGTTCAACCCGCTCCTCAAGCTCCTTATACGCTTTCGATGCTTTAAACGAAGTATAGGCCTGCATTTTTTCATCCATGAGCGCCTTGAGCTGCTCCGCAGAAAGTACCACCAGAACCTTTGCGGAAAAGGTGCCGTCCTTCTCTTCACGCACCATTGATTTGGCTATCTTCGAGCCGACAACCTCAAGGGTGGCAAAAACCTCTGTTGCCTGCTGATACTCTTCCACAGCCTTGTCGTTAACAGACTCTTCATAGCTCTTCTGCAGTACGTCAATCTGCGATTTGAATTCGCGGGCAATTTCAGCACGCGCCTGCAGGGTCGCCTTACGGGTTGCCGTACCTTCATCAGGCCCGGTGGCTGTACCGACAGCATACACGGCCTCAGCATACTCTTTTTTAATGAGTTTCTGGATATCATCCGGCGTATCCTCCACATAGCCGGTACCGGGCTTTGCACCGGCGCAGTTTATCAGCGCGCAGGATATTGCAACAGCGATTATCCCGCGTAAGATCGTTCGTAGAATCTCTGTTATTCTTGTGACTACAGGCATACCAGCCTCCTTTCCTCTTAATTTTTTTTTTTACTATTCTCCAGTGACAAATAGTGGCAGAAGAGGTTTCGTTACCTTCACCGTCTCCGATATTTATATACATTACTTGACAATAAAAACTCCCTCCTTTCCTGCAGTGTTGTGTTACTTGTTCCCCGGTATCAGTGCAGATTGTTTATCACTTTCCTTTATCGTTGCACCTCTTACCTTTGAGACAATAAAATCCCGCATCGCATTTTTCAGATTCGTATCAATACCGCTCAGGTCTTCGACAAAATAGTGGTTGATATCCCCTACCAGTTTCTCATGGCGTTTGATACCGAGCTCGATATCATCATACTGATAGTGGTAAAACCAGAGCCGGTAGTGTATTTTAAAATTCTTCAGCGTCTGATCTGCCAGGAAATCAAAATTGACGATAAGAAAGCCGTCATCCTGATACACCACGCTGCCGTATCGATCCCTGGTCTGCCATTTCTGGCGAACCACCGCCCAGTACCGATTCGGATCGGTGTTGTCGTTAAATACACCCATAACCTCAGTGTCAACGGTAAAGGTTCGCCGGCGCTGGAGATGCGCTTTCAGAAGCCCTGCAAGCCAGCTCTTCTTGCTGAGCCAGGTATAGGTGACAATCTCCCGGCCGATACGCGGATCAACAAGCCTTTTGTTACCGACCAGAATTGACGGCCTGCTTTTATCAGCAAAAACAGTATCCAGCATTTTATAGTTGAACGGGGTAAAAAGGGTGGGGTAATAATCGCTGAACGTTTCATAGATTTTATCACGAATCCTTTTCTCCGCGTCCGTGGCATACTGCTTCTTCTCAACGGTAACCGTATGGTTCCCGGAAGCAGGCGAGGAGTACAGATAATGCAGGGAGTCATACTCTTCAGCAAAATTCACAGGCAGGAGCGGCTCGCCGTCAATGCAGTTATCCACCTGCCGCTCCAGGGCATCACGCAAAAAAACGACCGTACCTGTCGGCTCGACAATGATGGTATTTGGTGACGATCGGGACAGACTTATTGCATACTTGAGGGCAAGTGTCTCCTTGAAAATATCAACCTGCCACTGTATCGCATAAGGGTGGCGCTGTTCAAACCGGTACTCAGCGGGATAGGCAAGCAGGTTATTGTTGGGACTGTTAAATAGATAATCCAGTTTTTTTATAATGCGCCCCCGATAGGCGATTTCAGCATAGCCGTTACCGTCACAAAGCCTTGAAAATATCACCCGCTTAAGCGCAGGCGGACAATCAGCCGATGACAGCGAGTACTCCCTGCTCTGAAATAGCGTCTCTGCCTGAAGGTTGATAACGGTTATGACCACATTGACCCTGTCAGTAGATCCCTCAAGCAGAAAGTATGAACCGGTGAGAATGATAGAATCAATCTGCCGCTCATACAATCGAATGGGCGCATACTCCCTGCTGCCTGAGAGAATCATTGAGCGGAGAACCGCATTCTCCTCACCGCGGAACGAATGAAACCTGACCTCCTGCACATAGGGCCTGAGATGCTCCGCCACCGCTTTATACACCGGCTTCAGTGAGAGCATATATGATTTATCCTCAGGAATCGCAGTCAAATGTAACACGGTCTGCGGAGAGCATCTGAGCGTTTGCGCAAGATGCATCGCCAGTTTCTCCATGTCACTGTCGAACGAGGCTTGTACCCGGCAGAATGCAAGTATCAGTATGAGCGGGCCGGCATACACCAATGGTTTCACTCTGAATATAACTGTTCTCGTGAAAACCCTTACCATTACCGCTCCCTCATCTGTTTATCTTTACCTTTTTCTTCAGGACGACGAACCAGGGTATCGGTTACTTCAATCTGCTCCGGAAAACTGCACTTGCCTTCAAGGGTATATTCACTTCCGCGAAAAAGTATGCTTAACCTGGTATACTCATAGAGAATTCTGGTTTCGGTTCCCAGTTCCCCCTGCTTGAAAATACGATTGCGATAAGTGAGTTTCAGCCGTCCCAGATGCAGGTTCTCCTTGAAACCACGCGCAACCGCCAGTGGAATCTCTACCACCCCGGTAAACACAAAATTATGACCTGCTTCGTTTACCCGGATATCAACCGGAAAGTATTCCATGTCCGGCTCATACCGGTTAAGGTGTACTACACTGGTGGAAAGGTAGCGGTGATAGAGCCGGTGTTCAATCTCGGCACGGTACCGGGTGAGTTTTAACAGCTCCGTTTCCAGTTTATGCACCTTGGGATCACCCTTCACTTTCAGTGCCAGCCTGCCGCTCTTCTTCTCCTCATCATAGAGCTCTTTCCGCCTGAGAAAATCATCGGTTTTTTCAAATTCTCCCTGGGGTTTAAAAGGCGGATACTCTTCCTCGTATTTGACAATTTCTTCTTCATTCTTCGATTTCTGCCAGGCAATCTTTCTCTTCAGCCGTTCTATCTGTATATCAAGCTCCTCGACACTTGCCGTGTACTCGAAGGTATAGGAATAGGGATTCAGATAGGTGCCTTCGGTGGATGATATCATTGCGGGAAGTACAAACTTTTTTGTCACGGCGTCACTCTCCTCAAGGTTGACAAACGACTCGGCCTGATAATATCCTTCTTTACGAACGGCTACAACGACAAAGGACGATCGCAGGTTTCTGAGCGTAACCGGTGTGGTGCCGTACTCAACACCGTCGACAGTCACCAGGGCGCTTTCAGGAACAGAGGTAACGTAAAGGGTAGTGTGCATTCGTTCAAGCAGAGGAATCATGTGCCACCCGTTATCCCGGTAAAATATCTTCGCCGCATTTTCCACATATATCATCTCATTATCGAAATAAACATTGGTCATATCCATATTTGGATTATCGGTCTCCCGCACATACAGCTTCTTATAGACAAAATCCTTAACCGTGTATCCCCGGGGCGGCATGAATGCGGAGAGGCTGGTGTGTGCATCCTTATGGCGTTTGCCGAGATAGAGTGCATATTCCTGCGGACCGAACCGGCGGCGCAGCACTATGTCTGAGGGAATCAGCTCCGGCATCTCCTCAATCTGGACAAGGGTGTCAGCCACGTGAGGCTCTATAACAGTATTGCCTGAAGCAGGAAGGGATCGTATCGGCGGGGCGAAGGAGTCTATAGAGTACAGAGCCTCCTGCTCACCCGTGGGCGGAGATGGTAGCAGAAAGAGAAGTAAGAGAAGGTAATTCATGTTCTGCCGCTGCCTTCCTCCTCGCCTTTGTCATCTTCCTCATTTTCTGCCCCGAAAAAAATGTTTTTAAGGCCGAGGACGAAGGACGAGTAAGAGAACTCAGGCGACTAAAAATTTTATACAGCACAGTATTCTAAAACACCCGTTCCACCTGTTTCACCGCAACTTCAAGCGCAAGCTTCTCTGTATTATCAAGCGCGCGATCCGCAGAAATGCCGTCACACGCCTGTATTGTCTCATTAAATCGAAGTACCGGGACTCCGTTTGCCGCCAGAAGCACTATGGCCAGATCCGCATCCGCCCGGAAGATACTGTTTCTGAGAACAATATTGCCCCGCTTTGTCAAGGCCGACGCAAGAACGAACTCTGCACTGTTTTTATCATGCACACGTGTAATGGCTGACCTGTATTCAAGTGTTTCTGCAAGTAACTGACAGAAGGGATCGGTGGTATTTATATACACACTCGCCCTTTGCCGGCTGATGGTAAACGATCCGGACGGCAGGGTGAATTTCCTGCGAATAAGGTCGTATGCAAGCTCCTTCAAATCGGGTGTGGCCGTTATTGTTACCTGTCCCGATGACGGCGGCAGTGAGCCGATAACCACCGGATGCAAACCGTCCCCGCGGGTTGGTGCTTTTTTAAGAACAACCCTGCTGTGCGATGCCGACCACGCGATCGGAAGCGACTTGTCCAGTTTCCCTTCACAGTATATATACACCCCGAGCGTATCCGGCACCGGCTGCCCTGCAGTAAGCTGAATCTCGCTCAGTACCGGTCTGATCTCAATGCTTCCCAGAAGATGTCTCATTGCACGACGCAGCTCGTTACTCAAAAGCACCTCACGGCCGTGTATACGTGCCGCAAGAGGTGTACCGAAAAAATCATCAATTATGGTAAATCCCCTGTAGAGCTCCTGTATCCTGAATTGAGCACTCCCTTCCCGGGCATACCGGATAATATCACACAGTTTCTCCACCGCGTTGGTAATCTCCCGGTTCACCTGCTCGTGATATTTTTTTTTGCTGAGAACAACTTTACTCCAGAAATAGCCGTTGGAACCATGATAGGTCCGGCTCTCTTCCCAGCCGCCAAGCACCGCCTCTGAAAAGGCGGCGATACGCTCGCGGTAAATGTTGTCGTTACGGGTGTTGTTGTTTGTGACCCTGCACTGTGCCGACATCTGCACATCAGAGACGATTGAAACCTGAATCTGCTCGGCAATATCTGTCAGTGCCCGTTTACGGGCCAGGAGCTGGGCAGCATGCAGATCCTCTTCAATCTTAGCGCTGCCGATACCGATAAAATACGAGCGTGAGACAGGATGACCAGCTACCCACGCCGGTGTATCACCCCTTTTTCTCATAGAGAGTGAGGAACACCCGGCAAGTGTCAGCACCGCAAGAACTAGAAATGCCTGACGCATATATTTCTTACTGTTCATAGAGCTTCATCCGTTCCGTTACTTCCGCAAGGTAGTGTCGTGTTTCCGCGCAGGGAAGGTGTATAATCAGATAATCGTATACCTCCTGCGCGCTTTTCATACAGTTAATTGCCGGTATCGACTTGTGCACCTTCCTTGCGCCGGTAAACGCATAGGCGACATTTCGCGGACCGGTATTATACCCGGCAATGGTGCAGAACCGCCGGCTGACCGAATCTTTTACCGATATAAAGTAGCGGTTCTTGAGTAGATAAATATAGGCGCAACCCAGCTCGATATTTTTTTCCGGATCGTACAGGTACCCTTCATACGGGATCGAGCCGGGACCGTAAACGAACTCGTATGCCTCGGCGCCGCCGTATATGGGTACCAGCTGCATAAGGCCGATAGCATTGGCACTGGATACCGCCATGGGATTGAAGTGTGACTCCGTATGGATTGTTGCCAGCACCCGGGCCTTGTTGATATCATACTTCGCACAAAATTTTTCGATTGCCGGGAGAAATTGACGGATGCGTTTCCGGAGGTTATCGGGTGCAAGCCTGAGACTGAGCTCAATTTTCACTGCAGACGGCGTCTTACCGGGTTCAACCGGTTTCACGGGTGTTCTCTTTGCAGTCCCCGCCAGACCTTTCGCAAACTCACTGACCCTGTCAACAGTGATAACAGCGCCGCTCATATCAACGACCTGCTCATGAAGCACCGGCTTCGCAAGCAGCTGCTCAGACCTGTCCACCGCCACCGGTTTTGAGCGACCTGAGCCGCGACTGGTAAGCGCCCTTGTCACCGCACCGGTTATCTTACGGGTAATCTGCTCCTTCGTTGCATCAGCATCAACCACGACGGCCACCACAGCGCTGTTCTTCTCAAAATCCACCGCGCACACGGATCGCTTGTCTCTGCTGTATTCCACCCAGCGCTTATTGGTCGGCGCGATATACTTTCCCCAGATACTTTTTATCTCTTTTTCAAACGCTGCGAGCTCCCTTTTTCGCTGTGCTTCCCAGGAATTAAATTCAGCGCGCGATTCAGCAAGATACCGTAAAAACTCCTGCTTCTGTTTCTTAATCTCCCGTGTCTGTTTTTTTTGAAAGGCCTCAAGCTCGCGATTCTGCGCCTTCTGATAATCGGTGAATTCATCAGCCCGACCACTGACTGCCCCTAAAACCACCAGAACAGTACACCACCCCAGCCATGAACTGATTCCAGCACCCTTTTTTTGCATTTGAGGCATATGCACCACCATACGGAAGTTTTACCCACATTTCATTCGGCAATTATTACATAGTAATAGGAACATATTACCATATAAAAAACACGATGCACCGGACCATATCAAACCGCTTAACTGAACGGACAGGGTATTTCGATGATATAAAACAATTAATTGCATCCCTCCTCCTTGCTGCCTGCGGCTGAAACGATCTGTAGTGATGTTATATAAGCTCTTAATTTTATTACCGTTTTTACTTCAGGTTTTACGCTAACTCTCATCTATGCTATTACTGTTTACTTTTTATAACGGGCGTATATCGCCTCTTGAAATTTACGGAAAAAAGCCACCGTTATCGGCACAACTGTTTTTCCGGCTCCGGCCCGATATAATAGATGCAATTAGTATGCCACTATGTGACCTTTGATATGAAATAAGGCAGATAATACTGTCGAACCGGGTGGCAGGATTTTATCTACTTGCTACTGTAATAAATCACCTGAAAGGAGAGTTATAATTATTTAATTTTGTTAGAGTTAAACGTTTTTTGGGGATATACTCAGTAACTGGTACATATCGATTTATTATGAATCCGTATTCAAGAGCGCCCTCTAAATACAGAGAAAAAGTTACTATAATAGACCCTACACCTCACAAGTCCCTCTTCGGGGGATTTAGAGGGCGTTTTTTAAAGTGTTAAACGGACACTAATCAACCGACAGAACCGGTACACATAACGATATGCACTTTTAACGGTTCGGGGCACACCGGTTTTTTTTCACCTTCCACCTTGAACGTTAAACCTTTAACCCGCAAAAAGTAATCTATTTCCGCCCTGTCTGGGAAAGCTCCTCAAGTATTGAATTTTTCACACTCTCGGGCCTCTCCAGCACTGCGTCGCGGTGAAACCGGAGTACTTTAATACCGGCCTTTGACAGGAGCTTGTCAGTCTCTTTTTCCTCTTTCCTCCTGATTTTATGGCCTACATGCTCCAGGTCAACAGCCAGTTTTGCTTCTTTGCAGTAGAAACTGACTACATTGCCCAGTACCCGCCGGCGGCGCTCGAATTTAAACCCGCCCGCCTTTTTGTTCCGGAGCATCCGCCACAGCATGTAGTCGGCCGTATAATCGCCGGTCTCAAACGGTTCAAGGCCTGCCTGCCTGGTCCTGTTAAACTCGTCAATCTTCTTAAGAAACCTGTTGTGTTTATACCATGAAACCATTGGGTAAACATCCTCCCGGGTGAATGTTTGTATGATGATAGTGATGGCTCTATTTGAGTTATAGTGTACCTTCCGCTGCTCTTTTAGTCAATAAAAAAAATATTAGATTTTTATTAAAAGGCATGTAAAATAATAGATCGGATGTGAGGATACAATGGTAAAATGGATGAGAAAAAAATAAATTTTTTAATGCTATTTTTAATAAAAAAAAGAAATCTGGCTGTTTCACAATGAATGTGTTAGCAGCTTCTGCAAGGTACAATCCGTTATTCGTTACTTTGAAAGACAACGGAAGCGATTTCCGCACCTGTCATATAAAGCAAACAAAGATCTTCTGCCACAATCCAGATACTCTATACGCAGGGCGGGACCACCACTCCGGTAAAATTAGGAAAGAAAAGGCGCCGCATCACCGCTTCTCCTCTCCTGATTTTTTTTGTCAATATACCGTTCCTAAAAACACACTCCGAGCAGGGTTGTCTCAATATTCGGCTGGGTAAGAATCAGGTCGTTTGTGGGAACCGGCTCCGGTCCGCCTGGATGATAAATAACATTTAAACTCGCCAAATCCTTGAGAAATGAATCTTCATAGGTGAGATCTAATGTTGAAGCTCCCTGGACATAGGCGGTCGAACCGTTCTGATGATGAATTGCTCCTACAATCTTGCCGAGAGTAATGTCGTCACCCGAATAGGTTATCTCGCCGCCTGTTTCGCAGTGGATATACCCTCTGAACCGTGAGGAGGAACTCCATCCACCGAGGGTATTGATCTTACCGCCGTTTTCAACTGAAATGATAGTTACGGCCGAAGTGCTGCTGTTATAAAACTCCCCGGCCTGCATCTCGTGGCCGTTAGGTATTATTAGAATCACTTTACCGGTGAAATCGGCCGTGCTGTATCCTCGCTCCGTATATATATTCTGATTAATCTTCAAAGCCAGATAGTCATTCCACAAATCCCCCTGTTCAGTGGCATACATATAGAGGTGATTCATCTTTTTCCCATCAAGCGCCGTAGATGCTCCTCCCGGGTAGTAAAGTGCATAACCAGAAGGAGTATTTGCTTTGTAGGTTGAGTAATTGAATAATTTGCCTTCATCCACTATTGGTTGTTTATCAAACTCGACATCATCAATATCCGAATTGACAGTCAGTTCATCAATAATATTTGCGGGCGCGTCGTTCAGTCTGGCGAGATTGACTCTCTCTCCGTAAACAGAGCCCGATCCTTCACCGACAAGACGCCCGGCTTCGGTATGAAGCGTATTACTTCCGGTACCGACAAGATCGAAAGTCCACCCATCCTTAACATCTCTGTTTTTATAATACACCTCCTGCTTAAAATCAAAAACGAGCGGATTTGCTCCGCCCGCATCAATACCGTACTCAAAACCGGCATTTCCTTTGAAAGTCAAGGTCCCAGCGTCATTCGCATGAGCAGCTGCTCCGAAGTATGCATCTTTTTCAAACGTATAGTTTCCGTGTATGGTGACCACATTCGTATTATCGACATTCGTCCTGAATGAACCGTAAAATGTACTGCCGCTTGCATTAAACCAGAAATTTATCGGTGCAGACGCATACACATCGCCATGAATGCTAAAGGGCATGGTGAAAAAGTTGTTTGACGACGTTCCCAGGTACATCGCATGGGTTGAAACAGGGTTGTACTCAACATCAAAAGCCAGGCCGTCCAGTTTATAAATTCCGAAAACATTTCTCTTACTGTTGCCCTTCCCCATACCGGTTCCGGCCAACTGAACGGTGAAGTTAGTCTTGTCAAATCCAATTATCTTCACCCTATACTTCTGCTGCGAACTAAGGGTAACATAGGTATTATTATCCCCCAGCAGCCACCCCTTATCGGCAGCGGTATACCCGTCGTCAATATAGTTGTTCAGAATGGTCAGCACATCATTCGATTGTTGCTCAATCTTTGCCACGCTTGCCTGCATCGCTGATTTTGCTGATATGGCAGCGGTGGTCATGGCCGAATAGTCGCTGGCCGAAGCCACATCCTTGTTTGCAATGCTTATCAGGGCCGACCCGATAAATGTCACAACAAGCAACGCACCCATGACATAGAGGAGGGCAAAGCCGCTGCAGTTCTGCTTTACCGTTTGCAACATTATCACGTATACATTTTTATCAGGTTCCATTGTTCACCACCTCCACGGTTTCCACATAAAGCCGGCGCAGGTGCTGATCGCCGGTCGAAGGGTTCACGGTTACATCACCGAGTGTATATGTTTTGTGGATTTTCATATCAATCTCTTTGCTGGTTCGCATAAGTAAATGAATCTGTATCGCCGCAACATCCTTCTTGACGTTTGTCGGATCATCGATCCAATCTTTGTTGTTTGTACTGAATCGAAACTGGAGGGCCTCGACGTTGTTCGCTATTTCCATTGAAGTCTCGGCTCCCCAACCGCCGCTGTATTCCCGCAAACCCCGCATTAACGTTGTCCCCGATACATAATACCTGATACGCTGCGTTTTATCGTACTGGCCATTTCCGTCAAGAGTGATTTTAATAATTTCGAGCTCATCGTAGGGTTCTCCAGGGGTGAACTTAAACGACGACAGACCATCATCACCGGTTTCGCCGAATACAGATGATGTTGTTGTATTTCCTACTGTAGTATTGGTATAAGTATCATCTCCGTTATCATGGAGATACGTTTTAAA
Organism: uncultured Fibrobacterota bacterium; assembly: GCA_964543525.1. GTDB lineage: Bacteria > Fibrobacterota > Chitinivibrionia > Chitinivibrionales > JANQEN01 > CBDVBE01. The sequence continues at coordinate 14,410 of CAZIYW010000040.1, forward strand.
ACCGGTATTAACAATCTCACGCGCCATCATGAGCACCGCATTTCTGCCTTCGGTCTGCATACGGGATTTGCGCCTGTCGCGGGTGTAGCTTTTCGAGGTCGAGCGGATCAGTGAAAGAGAAAAGCCAATGACAATAAGTGCGATGAGTGAGTAGATTATCAGCTCTACCAGGGTATAGCCACGATTATTAATCTTGCTTAAAAACCGCTTAATCATTATGCAGAATCCTCAATTATCCGATTAAAATATCTTTAATTATGGACAATCCATTACCTTCGACCATCCGTTATCTCCGTATGGACCACTAGGTTTCCGATGCTGCTGCCCGATGTCAATACATTCCCATAAAGAACCGCCATTTGTACACTTATCGCCTAGCTGATAGGGATTCCACGGATCATAATACCATGGAGCATAAACAGCACACGGGTTCTGATTAATGGTGATATCAAACGCCTGCTGGAATATACCGCCCTCATTGTCATCGGCCTGTACCCTGATATGCCTGGTACTTGCCTGGCTGTAATCAAATACAACTGCGGTTCGCAATTCATCCCCGCTAATTGTAAACATGGCATTGTCTGCATCGCCGGTGCCGGATACCAAGGTATAGGTATGGGTCTGTCCGGCATCCTGATCCGTAGCGGAAAAGGTGCCGACAGTTGTTCCCACTGGCTTTCCTTCGTCAACATCCGACGGATTCAGCGAAATAGCCGTGGGCGCATCGTTGACATTCAAGATTGTTATAGTAAAATCCTGCGGCGGATCGGTCGTTAACGGGTTTGACGGGTGATCATCAGTGGAGGTAACACTTATCACGTACGAATGGCTCTGTGTCTCATAATCAAACGAGGCGTTTGCACGCAAGGAATTACCCGAAATATTAAAATAATCGGCGCCGGTTACCAGCGTATAGAAGTGATTCTGGCCGATATCATAATCGTCTGTCTCGAATGTGCCGATTACGGCGTTCGCGCCGGCATTCTCACTGAGAGAAGTACTCGACAATCGAATGTTATAGGGCGGTTCGTTTATATCAAGAACGTTGATAATAAAAACTACCGGATCGGTTGTCTTTGGCGGATTGCCGTCATCAGTGGAAGTCACCGCAATAGTATAGCTGTTTTTGTTCTCATAATCGAATTGATATTTTGCCTTCAGCTCTTTGGAGGCGTTGTCAATTTCAAAATTGCCTTCATCGGAATATGTACCGGCAAACGAATAAGTGTGACTCTGTCCCTGATTGGGATCGTTTGATGCAAACGTTCCAATAACCGTATTCGCCGGTTCGTTCTCGTTAATCGATCCCTGGTGATCGTCACTGTTGTAATCAGGAGAAAGCGTAATATCAACAGGCGGCAGGTTTGTTTCAGAGGTGATAATGTCTATGGATACATTCAGATACAGAAATACCGCCTTAGCACAGTCATAGGCCCGTACCCGCACCTTTTTCGTATCGGTATTTGAGAAGGTTGTCAGTGTCTGCAACTTATTGCCGTTTATTGTGAATTCATCATTATCCACGCCATATATTTCATCAGGATGCAGCTCATAGGTGATGATATCCCCATTGCCGACATCAGGATCATCAACAGAAAAGGTACCTACCAGGGTGCCGACAGGACTGTTTTCCGCTATCTGCGGACTTGAGGGCGAAATTTGGAGGTTTGTCGGATTTGTGTTATTCTCTATGTCAACACACCCTTCAATACTTGCCTCTATAAAACCGGAAATCTGTATACTGCGTTTATCATTATCCCATTTGACTGTAATAACTGCCTGATTCGGTTCGTTTGCCGATTCTATAGCCTCCCAATAGACAGTGTAGACAACATTAGTCCTGAAAGCTGTTTCACTCCCGGCAGGCTCAATAGTGGTGTTCGGATCCTGCAGCCCGGCCAGCTTCTCACGTGCAATGGCGTAAGCTTCATCGGAGGAATAGGATGCTTTATGAGTAGAAATCGACGTTGTCAGCACCACACCGATTACCAGCGTTACCAGCGCCAGCACCACCATGGAGATCATAACTTCAACAAATGAGAATCCGGAGTGTTCTTTTCGTACCATAGTAAACCCCGTCTTGAAAGAGGGTTATGTGTGCGTCTCTCTATTAGTAAACTATTATGTGATATTGCTCTGTACATAATATGCCGGTATCTGCCGTTACATTTCTATCCAGATGTCCCCGTTCCACTTGAAGAGTTTTACATTCTGCGACCCGGATTTCACCTGAATGCAGTACCCTATTTTCGGCATTCGGTCCCACGACAAACAGACACGACCGTCATCATCGATAGTGCCTATATCATCATTTTTTATTTCCATGACATTGCTTACCGCCCAGTCACCTTCTATTGCCGCTATTGGCGCGTTTGTTCCGTCAGGTCCGGAGGTCGGCGCCGGTGACGGTATGCCGTATTCAATCTCTGCCGGAAAGGGATTTACCACACTTTCTTCACCACCAGCCAGGGAACAGTCACCTTCATCCTTCCAGACCGTGTACGTATTGTCATCGGTATTAAATTCCACAAAAAAACATACATCATATTTCATTGCCTTGGCGCGGAGCGTGCTCAACTCTTTCCAGAACCCGACCGCTTCTTTCTCAATATTCCTTTCAACCATGAAATTCCGTATACTGATAGTAATGGTGGCAGCTAGAATAAACGCAATAGAGACAGCTATCACAACTTCAAGTAATGTATACCCAACCTTATGTTTTTCAGTATGTTGTATAGATTTCATCAGTTTTTTCTTTATGCTGTTGAAGCGCTTAAATAGCCTTTCCAATAAATACACTACATCAAAATTTACGTAGTGTCCTTTATTTCTATTATATACTTTATCCATTACGAAGTCAATCCTTATAAAAGATTTTTAAATCACTATATTTATCCATATGAAATATTTTAAATACCATGGCGGGGAGAATCAGAAAATTTCTCCCGGTGATATAAGCAACTTTTCCATACAGCCATTTTTTAAATAGCCCCTATCTTCCCACCCTTGCGATTTTGTTGCCTGAATGACAATAAATTTTTTTAATTCCTTTCTATTATCCGTATCCCGTATAATATTTTTAGATACAATTTTAATATATCGATTTGGTTTAATGACCATTATCATTCATACGGAACAAGGAGCTCTGTTATGGCAAAAAAAAGTGTGCAGGCAACCGACAACAAAAACAAGGGTTTGGCAATAGAACAGGCGCTCATCCAGATTGAGAAGCAACACGGCAAGGGCTCAATTATGCGTCTGGGATCAATGGAACGAAAAATGGATGTCCGCGCAATATCTACCGGCTCGCTTTCACTCGATGCCGCTCTTGGCGTTGGCGGCCTGCCAAAGGGAAGAGTTGTTGAAATTTACGGTCCGGAGTCATCTGGGAAGACGACCCTGGCGCTGCATGCCATAGCCAATGCCCAGAAGAACGGCGGTATTGCCGTGCTTATTGACGCCGAGTACGCATTTGATCCTGAGTATGCCCGTAACCTCGGCGTTGATGTGGATAACCTGCTGGTATCACAGCCCGATACCGGTGAGCAGGCCCTTGAAATTGCGGACACCCTGGTGCGCAGCGGCGCCATAGATATCGTGGTAATCGACAGTGTGGCGGCACTGGTGCCGGCAGCGGAGATTGAAGGTGAAATGGGCGACAGCCACATGGGGCTTCAGGCGCGTCTCATGTCACAGGCATTACGTAAATTGACCGGTATCATCTCGAAATCAAATACCTGCCTTGTTTTTCTCAACCAGTTGCGGATGAAAATCGGGGTTATGTTCGGCAATCCGGAGACTACGACCGGGGGTAACGCCCTTAAATTCTATGCCTCATGCAGACTTGATATCAGGCGAATCGCCGCAATCAAAGACGGGGACAAGGTTACGGGCAACCGCACGCGGGTGAAGGTGGTGAAAAACAAAGTAGCCCCGCCCTTTAAAGAGGCTGAATTTGATATTATGTATGGTCAGGGTATCTCGGCCGAAGGCGATATCCTTGACCTTGCAGTCAACAACGACGTGGTCGAGAAAAGCGGTGCGTGGTTCTCCTACGAAGGCGAGCGCCTGGGACAGGGGCGCGAAAAGGTCAAGGACTTCCTCAGGGAAATTCCCGATATTCTGACAGCCGTCACCGAGAAGCTGAAACTGAAACTGGGATTGATAAAAGAGCAAAAAGAAGAGGTTGCCGCGGATAATCAGCGCTTGTAAGGAAACGTCATTCCCTGACGAACATTGCGCCGCATACAACGACAGTGCTTTACACAATAGAAAAAAAGGATTATGACCAAAACAGCCAATACCATCAGACAGGAATTTATCGATTTCTTTAAAAGTAAAGACCATCGTTTCGTGCCCGGCGCACCGGTGGTGCCGCAGGATGATCCGACCCTGCTCTTTACCAACGCCGGTATGAACCAGTTTAAAGCCATCTTTCTCGGTGAGAACCGGGCAGGGCTGAAGCGCGCGGCGAACTCGCAGAAATGCATGCGGGTCTCGGGTAAACACAACGACCTTGAAGAGGTCGGTGTGGATCACCACCACCATACCTTTTTCGAGATGCTGGGTAACTGGTCATTCGGGGATTACTACAAAAAAGAGGCAATCGCCTGGGCCTGGGAGCTGCTTACCGGCGTTTGGCACCTTCCCAAAGATAAACTGTACGCAACCGTGTATGAAGACGACGATGAGGCCGAACAGCTATGGAAAGAGGTGACGGATATTAATCCCGCCCATATCAGCAGACACGGCGCCAAAGACAATTTCTGGGAAATGGGCGACACCGGCCCCTGCGGTCCCTGTTCCGAGATTCATCTTGACTCAGGGGAAAGCGCCTGTATTCATGCAAACGACCCGAACCACACCTGTGCGGTCAATGCCGACGGCTGCGGCAGATATATCGAAATATGGAATCTGGTTTTTATCCAGTACAACCGCGAACAGGACGGTTCGCTGGTCGAGCTGCCGGCGAAACATGTGGACACGGGCATGGGGTTCGAGCGGCTGGTGCGGGTTATCCAGAAGGTCGACTCCAATTACGCCACGGATGTCTTCACCCCGATCATCGGTGCCGTGGAAAAACTGAGCGGTAAAAAGTACGATCCCGGCCCTCACGGCGCCCCGTTCCGGGTGATTGCCGATCATATCCGCGCACTGGTGTTTGCCGTCACCGACGGCGCTTTCCCCTCCAACGAAGGGCGGGGATATGTGCTGCGCCGGCTCCTGCGCCGTGCCTACAGATTCGGCAGAACACTGGATTTCTCCGAACCGTTTCTTTACAAAATAGTACCAACCGTCATTGACATCATGGGTGACGCTTTCCCCGAGATTACCAAGCGCCGCGACTATGTGATGCAGATTATCCGGAGCGAGGAAGAGCGCTTCGATCAGACCCTGGAGCAGGGACTGGAGAAGATCAACCATATGATAGAAAAAACCATAAGTGCAGGGGAACAGGTGCTTAGCGGCTCTGATGTCTTTACCCTCTATGACACCTATGGATTCCCCATGGATCTTACCCGGCTCATTGCGGCAGAGCAGGGACTCTCTGTCGACGAAGAGGGATTTAATAAACTCATGGAATCACAGCGGGACCGCGCTCGGGACGCTGCTAAAAACTGCGGTGACGACGGCCTATCCACCGAAGGATGGGTTGAACTGAAACAGATTGACGGCACTGAGTTTGTCGGATATGATCAGGACGAAGCCACGGTTACCGTCTGCCGGTATAAAGTAACTGCCTCGGATCCAACGGGCGATGCCTTTACGAAATGTCTTATCATCCTCGATAAAACACCCTTTTATGCGGAAATGGGCGGCCAGGTTGGCGACAAAGGAGTGCTGATAACGGATGACAACACCCGACTCTCGGTAACCGACACCGTAAAATGGAACGATATGACCGTTCATAAAGTAAAGACGGACAAGCCATTCCCGGTAGCCTTTCTCTCAAAACCTCTTACCGCCCGGGTTCATGGCAGCGAGCGGATGCATACCAGGAGAAACCACAGTGCAACACACCTGCTGCAGGCAGCTTTAATCAGGGTGCTCGGCGAACATATCAGCCAGTCCGGCTCACGCGTTGGCCCGGACGGTCTCAGGTTCGATTTTACCCATTTCAAAGCACTCTCTCCGGAGGAAATAATCCGGGTAGAGGATTTGGTAAATGAATGGATTATGATGGATATACCTGTATCCACGGCTGTACAGGCAACGGAAGAGGCTAAAAGAGAGGGCGCAACCGCCCTGTTTGGCGAGAAATACGGTGAAACCGTACGTGTGGTCAGCATGGGTGGCATCAGCAAAGAGCTCTGCGGCGGCACCCATGTAACCTCCACCGGCTCTATAGGCCAGTTTCACATTATCTCAGAAAGCAGTATTTCTGCAGGTATCAGACGTATTGAAGCCGTCACCGGCATGGGAAGCCTGCACTATTTCCGGGACAAGGAAAAGATCGTATCCAGGCTGGTCAGCTTACTGAAAGTAAACGAAGAAAATCTCATACGGCGGGTCGAAGATATTACGGCTAAAATCAAGGCTCTTGAAACCACTCTGGCAAAGGCTGCACATATATCAGCCGGGCATGAAGTGGAAACACTTCTTGAATCCGCCTCAAAAAGGGAAAGCGGCGCTTTCCCCTGGCTAGTTAAGGATCTTGGCACAATAGATAAAAAACGCTTTACCGGTATAATCGACGGGGTATCGGATATGATCCGAGAGAAAAAACTGGACACTACAGTTATCTTTCTTGCGGCCGCTGTTGACGGCAAAGCGCTGTTCGCCGCCTGTGCCGGGAACAAGGCGGCGAAAGAGTTCGGTGTCCACTGCGGTGAACTGGTAAAAGAGGCTGCGCGTGAGGCCGGCGGCGGCGGCGGCGGCAGCCCGGTGCGTGCACAGGCCGGCGGTAAAAATGTTGCTAAGATCAACAGGGCCATTGCAGCGGCTACGGCAATTCTTCAGAAAAAGGCGGGTAACCAGTGAAAAAAGGCAGGATTTTTACGGGAATACTGGAACAAATTAATGCAGGGAAAAAAGGGTACTGGATCCTGCTTGATCCGGATGAATTTACCGATAAGGAAGCGGCGTCAATAGCTGCCGAGGCACAACAGGCCGGCGCCGATGCACTGCTTATCGGCGGCAGTTTATTACAAACCAATCACCTCAACAACTTTGTGGCCGGTGTCAAAAATGTCGTTGATATTCCTGTAATCCTGTTTCCAGGTGATGCCACCCAGATTTCAGGCAAGGCCGACGCTATCCTTTTTCTGTCACTTGTATCGGGTCGCAATCCCATGAACCTCATCGGCGAGCAGGTGAAGGGCGCACCGCTGATAAAGGAACTGGGCATTGAACCTATCTCTACCGCCTATATGCTTATTGAATCGGGTGCAATAACCTCGGTCGAATTTATGAGCAATACACGGCCACTTCCCCGATCAAAGCCAATGATTGCCGCCGCACACGCACTGGCAGCCCAGTACATGGGCATGAGCATGATTTACCTTGAAGCCGGAAGCGGCGCCTCCCTTCCGGTCCCCAACGAGATGATCCGCCTGGTGCGGGAATATGTCGATATCCCCATTATCTGCGGTGGAGGCATCAGAGACGCTGCCAGCGCAACCGAGAAACTCGAAGCAGGCGCCGATATTATCGTCACCGGCAACCTGCTCAACGATAAAAATGGAACCACTGTCATGCGGGAAATCGCAGATGCGGTAAAAGGTCGTTGAGAGATAATTTATTGTGTTAACGATTGGTACCGCTTTACGGTACCAATCGTTAACAGACACTACGTAATCACTTCCAGATGAAAGCCGGTATGATCAGCAAGGTCAATGAGTATCGGCTTGATCTTCTGATGTTTTTTTGTTTCGTAGAGAATGATCTGGGGCGTCTCAAGATTTTCTGGATTTACTTTTGCGATAACGCCGTAATACCCGACAAGCTGGGGAGTAGGAGCCTGTTCAATTCTGACACGTGCGCCGACCGGATACACCGGGACAATTGACGTAAGGCACTTAACGATCTCCCGGTTAAGCTTCTCTCCGCCCATTTCAATAATTTTACGTATAGCCCCGCGGACATCGTACTGCGGCCCCATGCGGCCGGTAAGAAGCATATCATAGGTGTCGGCGACCGCCACAATTTCGGAAAAACGGTGAATAAGATTCTTCCGGGAAAAATCTTTCAACGGCGCAAGATTTTCTCCGCGGAGATTGCGGGGAAAACCGGTACCATCCTGATATTCGTGATGTTGCAAAGCCACAGCTGCGCTGGTCGGCGCTATGGATGGATTTTGTGACAGCATGAGATACCCGTATACAGTATGCTGCATATATATCTCTTTTTCCTCCTCCGTCTTAAAATTACCGTTTTTCTCGCGAATCTCCTTGGGAAGCGCAATAAGGCCGAGATCAAAATTTATCGCACCCATAGCAAGCTGCTTCATTTCATCATAGGAAAACCGGTATTTGCGGCCAATGGCAAGCGACGTTACAACAACATTAATTGCATGAGAAAAGAGATCTCCTCCCGCCTTCTGCAATGCCTGCATGTTAAGTACTACCGAGGGCTGATTGAGTATTTCATCAATCATTTTTTCAATTGCACCGATAAAACCGGCGTTGTTAAGAAACTTGTTAAGGTACTGCTTGTTCTGCCGGACAATCTTACGGATATTCCGCACCCCTTCCTGTCTGACCGAAAAAGATCGCTGTAACTCCTGCGTTCCTTTATCCAGTGACAGCGAGACTTCACGCTGCACATGTTCGGTTATTATCGTCTCGGGAATAATATCTTCCGTGCCTTCAACCTGAATGAATACATAGGAGAAACCCAGCTGTTTCAGTCGTGTGCGGAAACGCTCTGTCAGATGATAGCCGGAAGCAAGAAGAAGTTCCCCGGTAGGAAGAAATATCGACTTACCCAGTACCATGTCATCAGTGACATCATCAATGCTGTATCGGACCATAACTATCCATATCTCATGTATTGTAATACAATTACTGCATATGCAATTATATAATGCCGGGATCGTCTTATCAAGACTCCATGCATAAATAGGAGCAGGAATAAATTTTTCCCCGTACATTTTTACTTTTTTCCAAAGAACTATAAAGATTTTTTAACCATCTGACGATATTTAAAAATAAGTAATATCAAGCGGTTATATTTTACCTAGATACATGGATGTATTCTTTATATCAGGGATGATCACCATGAATGCGCCTCAAAAAAACCCCGCTATTCGCCAGGGACAGTTCCTCTGGATGGATAAAACCGGGCAGAAACATTATCTTTCTTCACTGAAAAAAAAGATAGAAGAGGGGTATTACTATTCAGAAAAGGTCATCTCGCGTATTGTCGAGGAAATCGCTCCTGTTATGAACGATATTGTTGACCAGGATGGTATCAGTCAGTAACAATTGCAGACAAAACAGTCTCTTCACAGCCATCTTCTCATTTCCAGAATTGATAAAAATTGTACCATTGATACGGATAGTTCCTTACCATTGTCTCCAGAATCGATACATACTTTTCCATTGCTGTCTGTATATACGAATCCCTGTTCTCTCGTGGAATATCATTAAGATAAATAGGGGGAAAGGTTCTGGAAGTAAAATGAAACAGGCCGGTTTTTATCAGAAATACCGGCAGCACCGGTGCGCCGGTTATTGCCGCGATATAAAAGGGGCCGGCAGGAAATTTCGCCTGTTTTCCAAGAAAAGGTAGTGAGAGATACGCATCATTAATAATTCGATCTCCATGAAAACCAACTATCTCGTTTTTTCGCAGAGCCTCCCGTATCGGAACCATCATGGCCAGACCTTCCGATGAAAAGGCTATGGTGGAAAATTGCCGGTTGTCTACCACATTTTTAAATATCCGTTTAATGGCCTCCTGCTCATTCTCGAGAATGACCACATGCATATGCTCATTAAAATGGACCGCAAACTGGTTCCCGGCTATCTCCCAGTTGCCCACATGTGCCGATACCGTAATGACCCCCTTTCCTCCACCATGGGCTTCATGGTAATAACAATCACCATTGTAAGTAAATGTAAACGGTGTCCTTTTCCGTGTCATGAATGCAATACGGTCAATCATAGCTGTCCCGAACGAATAAAAATGTCGAAACAGATGCCACCGGGAGGGGCTCCCGAGACCGATTCGGGTGCGGAACTCTTTCAACGCCCGCACGGCATCATGATCTGTAAATACATATTTCCAGGTGACGAAAAAACAAAGGATATAGGCGGGAATCACTCCGGCGAGGGAAATCAGCTTTATGAATATCAGATTTCCCAGCACACTTCCCTTGGCTTTACCGTCCCAACTTACTTTCCCGGTCATACGCTATTCATCATAAAAAATTTGAATCCACAGTAATACTATTTTGATTGCTCTCTAAAATATATTTTCAAAAACGGCAGGGAATTCATTTTAAGAAAGTCTCACTATGAGTACCATATTTGACCATTTTCTTTTCTACTCAAATGCCATTTCAGGCAACGAACTGATACTCGATGCAGAGGAGAAACACCACGCCGGCAACGTCGTTCGGGTAAAAGAAAGCGACCGCATATTTGTTACCGACGGCAAGGGGTGTATCTATTTCTGCAGGGTCGAATCGATTGACAGAAAAAAATATTTGACCACGATTATTGAACAAAAGGCCCAGGAACCGCCCAGACCTGCCATGCATTTTTGTGTAGGCCTGCCGGAAAAAGAAGCCTTTGCCTCAACGCTGCTCGGACTGGTGCCGCTGGGAGTACTGCGGATTACCCCGGTCGAATGCCGGTTCTCCCAGAAAAAGTGGTGGCATAAAAACTGGGAAAAACAGAAACAGCGTTTTGATAAAAAGATAATTGCCGCTGCAAAGCAGTCATGGAACGCCTGGTTTCCCGAACTTTCCGCGCCGGTCTCATTCGCCGCCGCTTTATCAAAGGCACAAGGAATTATTCTTGTTGCTGATGAACGGGGTGAAACCCTTGACTTAATAGAAAAACAGGTTGACGCTGAAAAAACAATTACCGCCTGTATCGGCCCTCCGGGCGGATTCTCACCCGAGGAAATCGATCTGTTTAAAAGTAAAAAAGCTGTCGGACTGAAACTGGCGAACCGACGATTGCGGACAGAACTGGCAGCAACCGTTCTGGCCGGGAATCTGGTGCAGAAGTTTGGATGATTTCTCTGTCCGTTTTACCCAAAAACAGCTTCCAGAGTAGCAATCACAGCATCCTCTGGTATGTCCGATTTAATAATAGAGGTGCCGGGAACTGTCGGTAATACAAACCTTATTTTTCCACCTCGTACCTTTTTATCGGAAAACATGGAGGAATACAGGGTTTGTATATCGGGCTTTGCAGGTATTACCGGCAGTTCCAGTTTTTGAATAAGAGCATCAAATTGTGCATAATTTTCCGATGATATGGTGCCGACCCGTTTCGCAAGGTTTACACCGCATTTCATACCCCAGCACACTCCTTCACCATGGATGATATCCTTATAATTGAAAAACCGCTCAAGCGCATGCCCGAAGGTATGGCCGAAATTAAGCAGGGCACGTTTCCCTGATTCCCGCTCATCCTCAGATACAATCTGCGCCTTAATCTTAATACTGCGTTTGATTGCCTCCTTGAGCAGCCCCTTATTCTGGGAAACGATCTCATCATGCCGGGCGGTGATAAAATCAAACATATCAGTTCCACCAATAAAGGCATATTTGAACACCTCGGCGTAACCGGCCATGAAGTGACGATGGGGAAGGGTTTTAAGAATATCGGTGGTAATCCATACAAGGCGGGGCTGGTAAAATGAGCCGATCAGATTTTTCCCTATTGTATGGTTTACCCCGGTCTTTCCCCCGACACTCGAGTCCACCATTGCAAGAAGGGTTGTCGGTACCTGGATATAGTTAACACCACGAAGAAACGATGACGCGGCAAATCCGGCAATATCACCCACAACACCGCCTCCGAATGCAATAATTACCGTATCTCTGTCAAGGCGGGATTCGAGGAGAAAATCAAGGATACTCCGCCAGGTATCGAGATTTTTGTACTGCTCGCCGTCTTCAATGATATACCGTTTAAACGAAAGTACTTTATCCCACCCGGCAATTGTTGCTTCACACATAGTCTCCAGTGTTTTGTTGGTAATGAAAACAAAGGTGCTGTCAGGAAATATCTCTTTCAACTTATCGGTGAAAGAAACTTCCTCATCGATAAAGACATCATAGGAGCGATCCTCTAATGCAACGGGAATGATCATAGTTTTTTATCCGGTTGGAGATTATTTTGCTGAAATTGCCGTTAACGTCAACAGGGTAGTAAAATAATATCTGTGAAAGAAAATATTGAATAAGTGTTTATCACTGGTATCTCTTATTTGCGCTGGTATTAAAGTTGAACATGGACGGTTCTCTTTCATATATTTCATGATTATGTTCAATTTTAACACGAAACATAACGGTAAGGAATTATTATGAAAAATATTGCTCCCGTAACAGTTGCTCTTCTTTTTATTTCAACGACCTGCTTTGCCCAAACCATCGAACAACTCAACGAACGCATTCGTATCCTGGAGGAAAAAGTCCGCAGACTGGAATCGTTCCACAATATTCAGTCGAATACACAAAAAAGTACCACTGCTGTCCAGCAATCAACATCTTCCTATACACCGGTCAGCAAAACAACCACACCGGTATCGTCCGCCTATAAAAAAGTTTCTGCTGACAACGGTGAAATGGCAAAGATTATCCGCGCCCGTCTTTTCAAGAAAAATATGGTTTCCGGAGCGGACGGGAAAAAAATTACCATGCTCATCGCCCTTACCAACACGAGCCGGATCAATATCAATGCCTTTAAAGGAACCGTTGTGCTTAGCGATTATACAGGTGAGGACCTGGTCAGTTTTTCACTCGATCTGGCCAAACCGATAACCAGCTATGACTCTGAATCGTGGTTCGGTGAAATCCCCCACCGCCCGGCCGATCCGGGGTATGTGAAATTTCTCTCCCTCAAGGCGGAAGATATACGCACCCGTCTGGAATGTGAAGAGATTGTCTTTGCAGACGGGACTGTAAAGAAAGCCGGTCGGTAATACCGTGTCTTAAACCGTAATCATAATCGAATGGTCGTTCTTGTCGATTTAGGATTACAATCAGGATTAAGAATGTAAACAAATAAAAACGTTCTTACTCAAACACCTTCCGTATCCGCTCGAACACCTCGTCAATGGTTCCGATACCGTCAATATCCCGCACCTTATTCTGCGGTCGATAATAAGCCAGGCACGGTTCACTCTGGCTTTTATAGGTATCGATACGATTACGGATAATTGCCGGATCCGCATCATCGGCGCGGCCCTCTATTGAGGCGCGCTTTGACAAGCGGGTACGGATTTCATCGTCAGAAACGGCAATGTTGACCACACAATCGAGCGCGGTGCCTAACTCGGCAAGTATACTGTCAAGCGCCTCTGCCTGTGGTGTGCTGCGGGGAAACCCGTCAAGAAGAAATCCCTCCTTTACATCATCCTGCGACAGGCGATCTTTAACCATGGCGATAGTAACTTCATCGGGAACCAGTTTTCCCTGACTGGAGTATTCCTGCGCGGTTCTTCCCAGTTCGGTATCGTTTTTAATATGGTACCGGAACATATCACCCGTTGAGATATGAGGTACCTGTAGCAAATCAACAAGTTTCGCGGCCTGAGTACCTTTACCTGCTCCCGGAGGGCCGAACATAACAACATTTTTTCCTGCCATTGTGTAAACTCCTTAAAAATTAATAATAAGTAATTGTGTTATTCGCTCAAATAATGGATATTAAATATACGTAGGGTTGCACATACACTCCAACCACTAAGGATCGAAATCGGTGAACAACCACAGAAGTACCGGAAAAAAAAGTTTCATTCAATCCCCCTATATCTGGTCCTTTACGACCTATTTTGCCGAAGGGTTTCCCTATACAATAATCCGTCAGATTTCTTCGCTCTTTTTCCGTGATATGGGTGCCCGGCTTGAATCGATCGGATTAACCTCCCTGTACGGCCTTCCCTGGATTCTTAAATTTCTCTGGGGACCCCATGTAGATAAATTCGGCACAAAGCGGTCATGGATGCTGGTTGTGCAATTTATCCTGGTGATCCTATTCTTTATCACTGCCTTTTTTGCGCCCTTTGCTTGGGGAATCAGGGCGATCGCAATCCTGTTTTTCATCAGTGCGTTCTTCGCCGCCACACACGACATCGCCATCGACGGTTACTACATGGAAGCTCTTGATACGAACGGCCAGGCAAAATTCGTCGGTTATCGTGTAATGGCCTACCGCATCGCCATGATAACCGGTACCGGCGTTATTGCAACCATCGGCACGGTGATGAACTGGCCACTCGCTTTTATTGCAGGGGCAGTAATCTTCTGCCTGTTTTTCCTGTATCACTATCTCTTCCTTCCTCAGGTTGAAAAACAAACGCTCCCTCTTTCGTCCTTTTTTAGACTCTTTAAAAAAATGACCGTGCTGTTCTGGTCATTCATCATTGCCGGTATCATAATAACAATACGGTTAACCTACCAGTCTGCGTTTTATACCAATCTGAAAGAACAGTTCCCCGTTCTTAAAAAAATCCTGTTCTCACACTGGATTGGAATTCTTTTATTCCTTTCGCTGATTATTGTCTTTATCCTTCGTAAAAAAATCAAATCCTTTATTATGAATGATCCTGATTCCTTTTACTCAAAAGCTTTCCTCACCTTTATCGACCGGGATGAAATCGGCGTCATTTTTACCGTGATAATCCTGTTACGTACCGGTGAATTCATGCTTACATCAATGGTTGCGCCCTTTTTCGTCGACCTGGGAATAAAAGTCCATTACGGCTGGCTTGCCTCCGCAGTGGGATTACCCTTCTCTATTGCCGGCGCCATGGTTGGCGGCTGGATGATCTCGCGATTATCACTGAAAAAAGTTATCTGGCCTTTTCTTCTTCTCCAGAATCTGACTAATATTGTATATATGATTCTGGCACTCTTCCTGAATAAGTTCATAATCTTAAACACCGGGGCAGATACCGTGCAACCTATCGGTGTACTAAACCTGTCATTAGTAGCCGGTGTTCACGCATTCGACCAATTTGCCGGTGGCCTCGGTACTTCGGTACTGATGACATTTCTCATGAGAATCTGTATAAAGGAATACAAGGCTGCTCACTATGCAATCGGCACCGGCTTTATGAATATCAGCGGTGTATTCGCCGGCGTTCTCGGTGGTTTTCTCTGCTCCTGGTTTGGTTACGGCTACTTCTTCGGTATCAGTTTCATCCTCTCGCTGCCCGGCATGATTGCAGTACTCTACATTCCGGAATATATCTATAAAAAACAATAGCTCCTTATAAGATTTTATAAACCGGCCGCTTTAACGGGGATTTCGCAGATAGATCTCCCCGCCCGCCAGGTCTATTTTTTATAATTTGCAACAAATAACGATTTTCCCTTGGTTCATCAGAACGAAAACTGTATATTTATACGTTACAAAACAGGAATAATACACAGGAGCGGGTTACCATGAAAGAAAGTATTTCTCTTTTCTCTCTGTTGTTACTCCTCTGTCCCCTGACGGGAAGTGCGATTGAATCCCTTGACGAAATTCAGGTGGGCGGTATTTACCGCATGGAGCTCTTTTCCGACCAGGTTCTTGAAGGAATCATCGTTGAGAAAAGTGACTCTTCACTGATTATCGAATGTCAAGGAACACCGTACACGTTCAACGCGACACTTATAAAAAACTATACCCTTATCGTGCCGCCGCGGAAAAAACTTGCAGACGGCTCGGAAGAGATTTCGTACGAAGAGATTCTTCACAATTCCGGTGCCGCGCGAAAAATAAAGATTAGCCTCTCCAACGGCTCGGTGTTTAAAGGAAGCATCAGTGAGATTGATTCTGTTTCGGTCAGCATTGATGTCGGCGGTTCAATAATTCCGATTTCCCGGGAAATTATTACTAAAATAACCACGGTGGTGCCCGAGGTCAAAAAGAAGCCACGGCTGCCGATTGAGGAGAAGCCGGCCAAACTTCAGGGACCGTTTGATACCGTATATGTCCTTAACCCGAAAACAGACGATTACGGCAGGCGTCTTGAGCCTTTGATGATTATCGGCAAGATTCAATCGGATGACGCCGAGGCAATACTCATGATTACTCCCCAGGGTACGCGTCGCAAAATTATCCGTGAACGCGTTGTCAGAGTGCAGCGCCACTCCGAAGATAACTTCGAAATAAAAATACAACGATATGCAAAAACCCTGTTCTGCCCGTCAAATATGATTCTGGTTGATCTGCCTCCCGGTAAAGAGGGGCGTCCGTTTTTCAAGGTGTGTATTGACAAATATGAATATCCGAACCGCCGGGGTGAAATACCCAAAAACAACATCTCCTATACCGAAGCTCAGGAACTCTGCAAAAAAGAGGGGAAACGACTCTGCACCGCTGAAGAATGGCAGTGGTCATGCAGCGGCCTTGAAGGATATACCTATCCTTATGGCTGGCGCCTGGAAAAAACCTTTTGTAACCGGGAAGGAAACAAATCCATAGAGCCTTCCGGCAGCCGTTACAAATGTGTCGGGAAATTCGGCGTCTACGATATGGTCGGCAACATTTTCGAATGGGTATCGGATGAAAACGACAATCCCATGCTTATGGGCGGTCCTTACTCAAAATGCCAGACTGTTTCGCCCGGCATGAAGGGTCAGGCAAAGGCCTCTGTCGGTTTCAGATGTTGCAAAAGTAATTAAATTAATGAGTTACGAAATAGTTACATCGTAACAATATGACTTGAAGTTGTAAAAGCATCTGTACTGTTGCTGTAAGGTATCAAAGCGATATCCCCAATACTCTGCATAATCTTAATTACTGTTTTACAGAAATATTATATTTTTTAACTTTTTCTGCTTTTTTGAGTATATTAGGTATATATTATCTAAAAATTAAAGCAAACCGGGTAACAAGACATAGGTGGGGATAAAAATGATCAGACAGATTGATATAACGGGTATGATACGTGCAGCGGACTTCGCTTTCTTAATTTGAATCATTGTATTTTCACCTTTCAGCCTTGTATTTTTACGCTTTACTAATACAACTGTTGTCTCAATGGGGGGACAAAATGTGTGTAATTGGCAAGTATATTTACACGATATGCGGTATATCCCTCTTCGGTATACTGCTATCGTGCGACACTATTTTTTTTACGCCTGATTTTAATACGAACGACGAAAAGAAGCCTGAAATCACGGTAAAAGGCCCTACGGATACTATTATCTCTGTCGGTGATCCTTACACCGTTATCTTTGAAGTATCGGACGATGAGGATGATTCTCTGGACCTCATAGAAAACACCACCATCTGGGTGGAGGATGAATGGGGTGATGAAGCAGATCTGGACTCATTTGCCAAAAAAGCAGGCACATATACGATCTTCCTCTTTACAACCGACAGTGACGGCAATAAATCAGATACTGTAGAAATCACCGTCTGTGTCAGTGAAGAAGATGTAACCGCGCCGGTGATTACCCTCATCGGGCCTGATACATTTATCGTGAATCTGGATGACATTTACAAAGAACCGGGAGCCATAGCCTTTGATAACTTCGACGGAAACCTTACCGACAGAATCGTTATATGCGGTGAGGTAAACACCTCTGAGGAAGAAGACTATACCCTTACCTACACGGTACGGGATAAAGCAGGAAACCGCACCTATAAGGACCGCGTTGTCACGGTAAAAAAAGTCAGCAGTGACGACAAGGAAAAACCAGAAATTAGGTTGAAGGGCGCGAATCCAATGCTGGTTCGTCTTAATGAAGACTTCAGGGATCCCGGAGCCACCGCTCATGACAATGAAGACGGCGATATCACAGAAAAAATTAATTCATATTCGACGGTTATTACCTCCTGTGAAGGAACGTATGCCGTGTTTTATACGGTCGCGGATAAAGCGGGTAATATTGCGTCTGAAAAACGTACGGTGACAGTAGAGGATTTTATTGATACAGTACCGCCGGTAATTACACTGCTCGGCGATAATCCAATGTGTCTCGATCTGCTTGAGAAATATAATGAACCCGGAGCCATAGCGGAAGACAATATTGACGGTGATCTGACCGATAAAATCGAAATCAATGATGATGAGGTTGATATTCACCAGACCGGGATATATAATGTCATCTACACCGTGGAAGATGCCGCCGGTAATAAAACAGTTGAAAAACGTTTTATCTCAGTCGGTGTTATCGACACAACCCCTCCTGAAATACAAATCATCGGAGACAACCCATTGTTTGTTGATTACAAAGGTCCCTTCAATGACCCCGGCGCCTATGCAATCGATGATGTTGACGACTCTATACCGTTTTCCAAGTTCGAGGTGGAAATGGACATTGATCTCAATGTACTCGGCGATGATTACTCTATTACCTATATTGTTAAAGACAATGCTGGTAACGGAGATACCGCTTTGAGAAAGGTAATTGTCGGTGACACTATTTCCCCCAAAGTTACTATCATAGGACCGAATCCCATCAATCTCGGTCTCGGTTTTCCTTACAAAGAAATGGGTGCCACTGCCGTGGACAACTACGACGGCGATATTACTGACAAAATTGATACGCTGGGCGAAGTGAATACTTCGGAGAGCGGTACCTACGAAATAACATACAGGGTGGAAGATTCAAACGGCAATATCGGCGAAGCGGTCAGGATAGTAAATGTCATGCAGGATTTTGAGGCGCCCAAGATTTACCTCAGAGGACATAATCCACACTATATAAAGATAAACGAAAATTTTGAGGATCCCGGGGCATTTGCAGTTGATAATATCGATGATACGATACCCTTTTCTGAGTTTGCGGTAACCGGTTCCGTCGATGAATCGAAAATCGGCACCTATATTCTGACTTACTCGGTATCCGATAATGCAGGTAATGAGGCAATGACAAAACGCACCGTTGAAGTAGCTCAAACCATACAGGTTACCGACACTTTTACCCTAAGCCGCCGAAAACTTGATAAAAGAAGTAATTCGGGCTCTACGGGCGGGAAAGTAGGTGCCGGCGAACGGGGTAGTTCAAGTTCCGATGTATTTGAGACGCTCATGTACAATTCCCTGTCTTCGCTCCATGAAGATGCCGCCATACTTTCCGTAACGGTGCGTTTGAACATTTCCCATGTCGACTACAACTCACGAGATAAAACCGCGACGCTGTATGAGCAAGACAAAGGTCAATACTCGTCAAGTGCCCGGTACAACAGCTATCCCGACACTTACTGGACTGCATCGCTCGGTACGGTAAGGGCCAAATATAACGGGTGGAAAGAGATTGCTTCATCCTCGCTAAAAACCCTTGTACAGGATTGGGTTGACGGGGATAAAGACAACGAAGGGCTTATACTCGGCGGATCATTCGGCAATTACGAATCATACTGGGAAATTGATGATGCCGTGCTTATCGTTAAATGGGAACGATAGGGAGTAATTATAACACCCTCATTACCCGGAATACCTCCATAATAACACTTCGATTGGTCGGCACTATTACAATGATCGCATTCCAGTCAACAGGACAAATAATAGTTCTGGAAATATATAAATGCAAATCCATTGTTTCCGCCTTATCCCCGTTCTATTTTATTCTTTAATGTCCCTCCACTAAATGACAAGGAGCTTTCATGATACCGGTCGGAAATACCTGTAATCGATTCTTTAACAGTTCAATACCCATGGTTGTCCTGTTCACCATGTTACTCCTTCTTGCCTGCTCCTCTTCCAAACAAGTACAAAAAAAGCCGCAAAAAGAGGAATATAATGCATTATCCGACCCGGCTCGTACTCAGGCCATTGTCTCTGCCGGAGTAAATACACTCTTTCCGGAGCTTAAAGAGAAATTAACCAGATATGCTTCTATCTATTCACTGTATGATACCATTTCAATCAAGATGTACATCAATCCTGTCGGCAGCATTGATCTCATCGGCTTTGTGCAAAAAATAGAAACCGGTCCCGGCAATATATTACAAAACTTCCTGTTCAGGCAGATCATAGACTCGACCCTTAAAACTGAAACTATTACCAAAGCTGTCATTCACACGTATAAAGATTCGAATAACGCAATAGTAATTTCAGATGCAATTGATATCTCTTACATTGAAATCAGAGATCGTGACCAGATTCTAATGTTAATCAACTTAAATAAAGACATCCTTGGAAAAACATACAGTAAACGGTGGGCTGAAAACCCGAATCTTGAGGGCACCATAACAGTCAGATTCGGCATAGACGAGCATGGTAAAGTCGTTTTCTGTAAGATTATGAAATCAACAATGAATGACTCCGTTTTTGAACAGTCTGTTGTAGATATAGTAAAGAAATGGCAATTCGGCCCGATTAACAATCCAGGTGATGTTACTGAGGTTGTGTACCCTTTTGTATTCAGTCAGGAATAAACCGGCCTCTCTGCAATTCCGGGGCTTATAACAGGAGCTCTTTCTTAAAACCCTACTCCTATCATCTGTTTTATCCTCCCATATAAAAAAACACAACTCTCCAATTAAACGTCTTATAGACAACCAGGGGAGGGCTTCATTTCCAATATGAATCATTACTCATGCGAAATTCATATTATAATAGCCGTTACCACAGGAGCCCTCCTTTCTTGCTCAAATCATGTGATTATTCTCATCACCCGCCAAAACAAAATATGCCGGAGTGCTAGGTCTGTGTAATCCTTTTAAAATCAAACCCGTTCTGCAATTCCTGTGAGGACATTACTTCATCGTTTTACGAATAGGCACCTTTTACTGTGGTTTCCTTTATCAGATTGGGAAAAAGGTACTTATTTCATATTTATTTGAACCTTCTTATAAAATGGTGTATAATGTAATAAAAAAGTACGATGAATATACAACGGAGTAAAATACCGGTATGACTGTATTTCGCTTAAAAATGTTATTCTTCTGGTGCACACTTTTTCTTTTTACCCACAGCTTTGCCGGTGATTCCCTTCCTGCACATGTTTCCCATATCATTTCATGCAATCAAGCTGAAGGTCCACGGCTGGATCAGATAATCCGAATGGACATCAAAGATGGAGTATGGAACAATACCAGCAGAGAATTATATCAGTACAACAACGATAACTTTCTTTCCCGGATAATCCGATACAAATGGGAAGGAACCGGATGGGGGAACGAATCAAGGAATCAATACCTGTATAACGGTGACAGTACTCTTACGACAATGGTATTGGAAATATTCCATGACAACGACTGGACTATGACTGAACGGTATGATTATTCCTATGACAGCAACCGCAAAGTAACGACTGTACTTAAGTCCGTCTGGCAAAATCTTACCTGGCAGAACAACCAGCAAATCACTAATACCTATGACGGTAACGGCAATAAGATTATCTGTCTTATCGAGCAATGGAAGGATACAGTCTGGGCCAATATGTTCAAGGATTCGTGTGTATATGACAGCAACAACGCTTTAACACAGACCTATACCTTCGGATGGACCCCTACAAACGTCTGGGTTGCAATAACACTCTGGGCTTATTACTATGATGACAATGGAAATACTGTAAAAGAAGTGGTTCAGAAAAATGAAACAAACACCTGGGTAAACCTTGCGCAGACAACCAGGAATTTCGATGGTTCAAACAGAGTAACCATTAAACTATATCAGACCTGGGATGGTGCTGCCTGGAAATACAGCAATAAATCAACCTATGCCTATGCATTTCAGGGTGCCTTGACAGAAGAAAACTATTTTCTCTGTGAGAACGATTCCTTTGCCGTGCATCATAAATATCTCTACTATTATGAAGGACAGACCGGCAAAATAACAGAGACCGCTTTCGTCACAAATCGCCCCATTCGATGTTGGATAACCAAAACAACAACCCCTTCACTGGTAATACAGTCCAACCCTGTTTTAGTCGATCCGGTAAGGGTTATGATTATGAATATTCGGGGACAGCTAATTAAGGACATTCATTTCATACTATCTCTGAACAACAACTGTCGAATTCCATTCGATACTTTACAGAAAGGCATGTACCTTATAAGAATTTCTTCAGGGCAAAGCGTCTATACCTTCAAACAGAGTTTTATTCGATGAGACCGGCGCCTTTGTGATCATCTGCAATGAATACGAACCGTTGACTCAATTGCAAGAGCATACTGTTCGGCAGCATTGCCGTTATTAACGGCTATTTCCAGATATCCTGCAGAATTAATAAGTGCGCACGCTTCTCCATCAGGGACTTCTTCATAGAAGTGTACGATTGGGAGCTCTTTTGTGGGTTCACCAGGAATATAACAGGTCGGTTTCAACAGGTGCTTGATTGACTCTGATGTTATATTTGTGAACGCATTCCCGAAATGGTCAATATAAATAACTACGCCGGTTACATCATTTTCTGCAATTAACAGCTCCGGCCAGGAAATGGTAATCCATTTTTTAACTTCCGGACCAACGGTGACCGGTGAAATACCTGTTGATAAATAAGCGGCTACAGGAGCAAAAATATCCCTGCCGTGAAAGGTGGTACTCACCGATTTTCTGAAATAGGTGTCATTCTCTATTGCATACACAACCGGTTTATTCTGTTCCCGTAGCACAAAGGACAGAACGCCATTATCCGGTGCGACAAAACAATAGAAACCCGTATCAGCAACAATCGCTCTTCTGCTGCTTCCAACACCGGGATCAACAACGACGGTAAATATCGTTTTTTTCGGAAAACAGCGATAGGATGCCATGAGTGCCAATGCAGAAGCACGAATGTTTCCCTGAGAAACGGCATGGGTGATATCTACAACGGAAACAGCCGGATTTATTCCTAGAATAACCCCCTTCATGCTGCCCACGAACCAGTCACGGGTACCGAAATCGGTAAGGAGTGCAATGATCGACATACGAACAGGATAGCTCCTGATAAAGGCAACGCTGCATTAAAAACACTATTTTTTTTCTGTCTCGCCCTCTTCAGATTCCGATCCTGAAACTGTTATCAGCAGTTCATTTACCCGGTTCAGATAGGCCACCGGATCTTGTAAGGTACGACCTTCAGCAATTAAGGCCTGATCGTACAGCAGTTTCACCCATTCCTCAAGCTTCGGGCTTTTCGGATCTTTTTCATATAACGCACGAAGATTTTTAAGTATCTGATGGTTGCCGTTTATCTCTAAAATCGGTTTTGATGTGGGCACCTCTTGTCCCATCGCCTTCATCATTTTTTCCATGTGTGCCCCCATATCATGCTCGTCGGCAACCAGGCAGCACGGACTACCCTTAAGACGGGTAGTGACCCGCACCTCTTTAACCTCATTGGTAAGTATATTTTTTATCCGCTCGGAAAGCTTCTTATACTTCGACTCAACCTTTTTCTGTTCCTTCTTTTCCTCTTTACCGAGTTCACCGAGATCGAGGTCGCCTTTCGTGATAGACTTCAGTTGCTTCCCGTCATAATTGTAAATCCCCGGAACAACAAATTCATCGATTGGATCAACCAGATACAGAACCTCGATTCCTTTCTCTCTGAAAATCTCCAGATGGGGACTCTTCTCCACAAGGGAACGGCTCTCTCCCGTGATATAGTATATATACTTCTGATCCTCACGCATTCGTGAAACGTATTGTTTAAGCGTTGTCAGATCCTCTTCAGAGTCACCCATTGAAGATTGAAATTGTACAAGCTCGAGAAGTTTATCTTTATTTTCCGGATCCGAATGCAGTCCCTCTTTCAGTATGGGGCCAAACTCTTTCCAGAATTTTTTGTACTTCTCCGGCTCATTGACCGAAAGATCTTCAAGTTTGGATAACACTTTTCCAACGATCGCTTTTCGAATCTTCCGAATCAGCGGATTATCCTGCAGGGTCTCCCGCGAGATATTAAGCGGCAGGTCTTCCGAATCGACAACCCCTTTGACAAAACGAAGATACTCAGGCAGCAGATCCTTGCAGTCATCCATGATAAACACCCGTTTCACATAGAGTTTTACCCCGTGTTTTCGCTCGTAATTATATAACTCGAAGGGTGAAATCTTTGACGGGATAAACAGCACGGATGCATATTCCATAACACCTTCCGCATGGGTATGGATCGTTTCAAGCGGCGCATCAAATCCACCGCAGGCCTGTTTATAAAATTCTTCATACTGCTCAGTCGTGACGTCAGCCGGCTTCCGTTTCCAGAGCGGTTTGGTTTCATTAATTACCTCCTCTTTACCCTTTTCATCGGGAAGGTAAATGGGGAAGGCAATAAAATCGGAATACTTCTTGACAAGCGAGCGAATCTGCCAGTCCTCCGCATAGATTTGTTCATCTTCTTTCAGGTACACGGTGATCTCGGTGCCGTGGGACTGCTTTTCCGACTCCTCAAGGGTATAACTGGTTTCACCGGTGGACTCCCAGACCACAGCCGGTTCATCAACACCGGCCCGCTTCGTAACAATCCTGACACTGGACGCAACCATAAATACGGAATAAAATCCTACGCCAAACTGACCGATTAAATTCGAGTCTGCTTTCTGATCGCCGGTGAGTTTATTAAGAAAAGCCTTTGACCCGCTCCGCGCAATGGTACCGATATTCTCTATCAGCTCCGACCTCGTCATACCAATACCGTTATCAGCAATGGTAATGGTCTTTGCTTTCTTGTTCGGTGTCAGAGTAATTCTCAACTCCGTATCTTTATCAAGAATATCAGGCTTCGTTAATGACTCGAAACGGAGCTTGTCAAGTGCATCCGATGCATTGGATATCAGCTCGCGTAAAAAGATCTCCTTATGGGTATACAGCGAGTGAATAACCAGATGCAGCATCTGCTGAGCTTCCGTCTGAAACTCATGACTCTCTTTCTGGATAGTATTTTCCTTCTTTTTCGCCATCTTATCTTCTCCTGTCCATAATAATGCTACTTTGCCAAAACATTGTTAGAGAATAAAAAAATAATTTTTTTCACGAATTGAAAAAAGCCGTAAAACTATTAAAGTCCACCGCTTGTTATTCCGAAAATACCTAACAGGAGTATTCTATAGCGCTAAATACAGGGATCGGTGTTAACCATGTCAATATCTTCAGCAATATCAACATCTTACTACTCATATACGACATTT
>CAZIYW010000041.1:0-39086 GCA_964543525.1 uncultured Fibrobacterota bacterium
CAGGCTGACCGTGGAGAGATCTTTTTTAATACAATGGAGCTCATTACCAATATACCGCATGGGTTTTTCAACAAAGGGAAACACCTCCTTCTCAAGGGTCTCTCTGAGATCCGACACGAGGTTACCTGCCTTTTGCGAGGCGCTCGGCGAGGAACGGCGGCAGTTTATTATCCAGTACTTTCTGCTGCGTTACAGTAAAATCATACTCCACCGTTAAAAGGGAGACCTGGGATGTATCGGTATCATAAATAGAATAACTGGAGCGGGGATCAAAATTCCGGGGCTGTCCAATACTGCCGACATTAATGAGGTAATAATTGTCCTCATATATGTTGATAACCCGGTCGGAACAGCGGATTATCCGGACATCATTTTGTGTCATGACAAACGGCCAGTGGGCATGGCCGATAAAATTGATACGATGCACCATGGAGCTGAACGCTTCAAGGATCGCCTTCTCACTGTTGGGGAATATGTAGACAAAACTGGACGGATTTGCCGGGGTAGCGTGGGTGAAAAGCATGCCGTCCATCTCTATAGTCATCGGGAGTAACGATAAGTACTTTTTCGACTCCTCGGAGAGCATTTTTTTTGTCCACTCCATCGCTTCAAAGGCATAGTAGGTAAAATTGTTCGTGTCTATCTTGCCGATAGCGGCATAGTCATGATTCCCCGCAACAGAATAGGCGGCATGCTCACGTATTAATTCGACACACTGTTCCGGATCCGGATAATACCCTACAATATCACCGAGACAGAGAATGGCATCTATCTCCTGCGACTCTATATCATGGAGCACCGCGCGAAGTGCTTCAACATTACCGTGGATATCAGATATAATAGCGTATCTCATACTGTAATAAAATGAAATTTCTTAACTGAAAGTGCCTATTGTAATCTTCATGATTTATTTTGTTGCAGGTAAAATCCTAATCAAAATAGTATTTGCCTGCTTTTCACGTAGGCAGATATTAATGAGTTTATATATATTGTACGTTATTTTTCAATTTATTTTACAAAAAATGTCTATAAATAAATTTGATTTAGAAAAAGTTGCTGAATTTAAAAAGAGAATATTACCGGCCTCATCAGTCCTTATTGTGACCCATGATTTCCCTGACCCGGATTGTATTGCCGCTGCTTTTGGTCTGCAGCAACTGCTTTTTCACTGGGGAATCTCTACATGCCAGATTACGTTTGGTGGTTTTGTCGGCAGGGCTGAAAATCGCGCGATGATACGCTTCCTGAATATCCAGGCAGTACCGCTCATGCTTATAGAACGAACTGATTTCGAGCGTGTGGTCATGGTGGATTCATACCCCGGTGAAGGAAATGTTTCCCTCCCTTCGAACTTTACCGTCGACGCAGTAATCGATCATCACCCCCACTTCACCGGTGAAAATGCGTCATTCTTCTCTGACATCAGAAAAGAGATAGGCGCGACCTCAACTCTTATCACCAAATATCTTAAAATTGAACAATGTCTTATAGATTCTCCGGTGGCTACGGCTCTCTTTTACGGGATAAAAACAGATACTAATGACCTCTCACGTCATGTATCGAAAGATGATTTGGACTGTTACAAGGAGTTGTTTAATCGCATCGATCACCAGGAGCTTTCCAGAATAGAATATCCGGACAGGGATGCCGAATATTTTCGTATCCTGCATCGTTCTGCGGAATCCATGACGGTTTATAAAAACACTATCGGTCACAGCCATATCGGCCAGATTTCGACACCAGATTACATTGCAGAAATTGCCGATCTGTTCCATAGTCTCGAAGATCTTGAGTGGATGATCTGCTCGGCGCTCTTTAAAAATCATATATTTTTCTCCATTCGTTCGAAAACCGAAGAGACCGCCGGTATCAATGCCGAAAAAATTGCAGAGAAATTGCAGGGAAACGGCGGTGGCCACGCCACAAAATCAGCCGGACAGATACCTATACAGAACGGGTCTGTAGATGAAACGGTGGAGGAGTTTATAAAAACATTTAAATCAGTATTTGATATACGGGATGACGCCGGCCATTCAATTTTAAATTAGGGCAGGACGTATACAGAATGAAAGAGAGTAATTTTTACGGGGAATTACCGGTAACGCACTTTTCACCAAGGAGTTAGGTATGTGGGAATATTCTGAAAAGGTTCGGGAACACTATCTTCACCCCCGGAATGTCGGTGAAGTACAGAATCCCGACGGTATCGGTGAAGTCGGCAATATCAAATGCGGCGATGCGTTGCGGCTGACTTTCAGGCTGGATAAAGATGGAAAGATTGAGGATATAAAATTCAAAACCTTCGGCTGCGGCAGCGCCATAGCTTCATCAAGCATGCTGACCGAGCTATGCAAAGGCAAGACCCTTGAAGAAGCCGAAAAAATCACGAACAAGGAGATCGCAGAGGCCCTCGGAGGTCTGCCCAAAGAAAAAATGCATTGCAGTGTTATGGGGCAGGAGGCGCTGGAAAAAGCTGTCGAATATTATAAATCAGGCGGGAAAACCGCCAAAGAGGCTGAAAAAGAGGGAAATGTCGTATGCACGTGCTTCAACGTAACCGATAAAGAGATCGAGCGCGCTGTCAGGCAGAATAACCTTACCACGGTCGAAGACGTTACCAATTACACCAAAGCCGGCGGCGGATGCGGCGGTTGTATCCCGAAGATAGAGGAGCTCCTGGAAAAAGTAAACGGCCCCGCGTCAATTCCGGAAGAAAAATCCACCGGAGAGAAACCCCGTATGACTACGCTGGAAAAGATAGATAAAATCCGCGGTGTGCTTAATACTGAAATCAGACCGCTACTGCAGAAAGACGGCGGCGACTGTGAGCTTGTTGATGTGGAGGGCAACATTGTTCATATCAGATTTTCAGGTCACTGTGCGGGCTGTGCTTTTTCCGAAATGACCCAGTTTGGCTTTATTGAAAAAATTCTCAAGGAGAAAGTATTCCCTGATCTAGTCGTCAAGCGGTCGGATTAACTCCACCACACTCCAATGCTACCAGTAAAAAGTTATCTGGTACTGATTCTCCTCTGGTGTTTTCTACACGCTGAAAATGCAGTGAAAGCGGATCCGGACTTCATCTGCAGCGGCCTTGATTATTACGGCACAACAGCAGTAAAAATCGGTGACTACCTGCAGTTAGAATTTCTCGAAATTGGCGGCATTGTTGAAGTACGTGACGAAAAGTACTTCAATCGTAAATTCTTCCCCAACCACAACTGGAGAGGTTTCTTTTACCTGGCGGGAAATATACCTATTCAAGAGGTAACAGGGAGAAAGGTATTCATCACTCTTGGCGTTGAGCATGAGAGCGCGCATCCGACCATGGGCATTAAAAAATCACCGACCAATTACTGCGAAGCGCTCTATGACGATGTATACCGAAACATCAACCTTAACTCTTTACTGGTACGGTATAACCGGGTACATCTAATCGGTAAAAACGGCTTTTCGGGCCGTCTCGACTATCAGCTCTATCTGCTGGCAAATAACACTCCCGAATTGCCGGGAAATACCAGTTCTGCCGGTAATGGTCTTTCACTTGGCCTGGAGTATCGGCGGACGCTTTCCGAACCCGTATCCGTTTATTGCTCCCTCTTTGATCGCTTTATTTTTAACGGACATAAAAAGAAGAAAGACTGGATATATTTTAACGAAGGTGATACCGTTGTGCTGCGTGAGACAACGTATTCTATCATAAAAGAAGTTAATACTCTTTCTGCGAAAACCGGCCTGTTACTGCATTGGAATAAAATAAAACGAAATATTGATATCCATGTGGGCGTTTTGTACGGCAATATATTCGGCTTTGTTGACAGCAGAGATAAACGTCTGCAGTTTTCCGGCGGCATCAGAATCTACCGTCAGGATTTATACGCACCGTAAGTCGCCGTAAGCCGGGTGCAGTGCTATGGAACGGCCCCACAGATGTATTGTTTTCATGTGCATAATGGTGTCGGATCAATTACTGCAGAAACTCAGGCATAGGGTTCGATTCCCAGCACTGTCATTGCCTCTCCGACCGTATAAAAAGAACCGGTTATACAAATACAGCCGTTGAAATTCTCACAGGCATAATCCACCGCTTCCTTTACGGTATTCTTAATTATTCTGTCGACAGCAGTATCTTCCGGAAGCAAATCAGCCAGCAATGAGGGTTCCGCGGCCCGGGATGTATCAGGCCGTGTCAGTACAAGTAAAGCTGCGCACGAACAGTAGTGCCGTAAAATCCCGGAGACGTCCTTCCCGCGCAGTATACCAGCGACGATACACACGGGAACCTCCGGAAAACGGTGCACGATCTGTTGACACAGCTGCTCCGCCGCCTGTGGATTGTGTGCCACATCAAATACAATATCTTTCCCCCGGATACGGATCTGCTGAAAACGTCCCGGCAACAGTGTTGACGCAATACCCTGCCGTATCGATGTCTCTTCGTACAGGCCTGATACTTCCATGGCCTTTATCGCGCATAATGCATTGTACACCTGACAGGCACCTTTTAACGGCGTCTGAATATTGACACCACGGTAGACAAAAGAAACTCCTTTTTCCCCTTCATCAACAGCAACTATCTCGGTGTTATCCGCAATCGTACAGGAAACGTTGTTTTCACGACAAACAGCCTGTGCAGCTTCAATAACCTCTCGGGAATTCTGTCCGGAGATTACAAGTGGTATCCCTGCTTTGACAATACCCAGCTTCTCTTTCGCGATGGTTACCATATCACTGCCGAGATATTCCGTATGGTCTTTACCAACCGCGGTGACAACAGCCACTTCCGGGGTGACAATATTGGTGGCGTCAAGCCGTCCACCCATTCCCGTCTCGATTACCGCCCGCTTTACTCCCCGCCGCCTGAACAATTCGAAGGCGATAAGCGTTGCAATCTCAAAAAAGGAAAGCTCATACTTGTCAACCAGGAACTCTATGTCCCGGAATACCTCGAGCCACTCATCACCGTGCACACACTTCCCGTTTACCAGAAAACGCTCCTCAAATCTGACAATATGAGGGGAGGTGAACATGCCGGTGGTGCATCCCTGCATTCGAAGAACGGAATCCAGATACGCGCATACCGAGCCCTTACCGTTAGTACCGGCGATATGAAACGATTTAAAGGCATGATGAGGATTTCCTACCTCCGCGGCAGCCTGTGCGATTCTGTCCAATCCGAATCGTATGCCGTGTGTGGTGCGCCTGAATATCTTTTCTAATACGGCTTCCTGAGACCGGGTATGCATGCGGTTTTCAGCTACGCAGCACTGCCGTTGGAGGTATACAGCAGTTGCTTAAGTTTTGTCAGAGTCAGGTCATCAAAACCGGAAACAACCATATCCGCGTCTTTCAGGACATTGGCGGGATGGGTAGTGGCAATACCAACAACCTTCATACCGCCGTTGTGTGCGGCGGCAATACCGGCCGGAGCATCCTCAAATACAATACAGCGCTCGGGCTTGCAATGAATTTTCCGGGCAGCCATGAGAAACACCTGAGGATTCGGTTTGCCTTCGCTGACATCATCACCGCTGACTATACCGCTGAAGAATTCATTAATACCGATTTTTTCCAGTATGACCTGGATATTAAGAAACGGTGTTGATGAACCGATAGCACAGGGTATACTGAGATCCTGCAGCACCGCGAGAAATTCCACCACTCCCGGAAGCGGTTGCAGATCTTCCTTTACCACTATCTCCCGGTACAGCACCTCTTTCCGGTGCGACAACCTGTCTATCTCACGGGGGTCCCTTGACCATTGAAGAATCTGCGGGATTATATACTCATTCTTCATGCCAAAACCCTTTTGAAAATGTCCCGGCGGTAAACGAAGCCCCTCTTCGCCGGCAAGAAGATTCCAACTTCGTTCGTGGTATCGTGACGAATCAATAATAACGCCGTCCCAATCAAACAGTGCACCTAATCTCATACATTCCCCGGTCTAAAAAAACAAGGTATCCACAGCCGATATCCGTCTTTCTCTTTTATCAGCATTCACAATCCACCATCGTACGTTTCTCTTACCACATATTATATCTTCGGATTCACGACCCTGCCAAGAAAAAGTATCGAGCCGGATTCATTTTCCCGGATTAAAAACAGAAACGGGTGGTCAGCACAGAACTCTGTCTCCTCTGCAACAGAATACTCACGCATCAGTACGGCAGTAGCCGCAGCAGCTTCAGTGCCTTCCTCATTTAATTCTATAAAAGTCTTATGCGCCACCTCAGAAATATATATACCGGTTTTCCTGGTGATACCTGAGAAATCGGCCCGTTTACTGAATGCCTCGGGCATTCCCATAGCGGAAAGTGTTTTGCTTAATAGGAAATCACCCGTCATAGTAAATCTGGGGATATAGACTTTAACCTTCTGTTTCTGTAACCCGGACAGCCATCGGGAAATACTGTCTGCCTGAAGATGCGCTTCAATCTGAGCGAGTCCGTCCCGCTCCCGCGGCAGGATAATCACCATGGAAACCGCACCACCCGTGTACGGCATCTCGAGGATCTGACACAGGGAATCGGCGGTATAGTTAAATCTGGTTTTTTGATGCATCATAGGAACGGTAATATGATCTTCATTGTTAAGATAAAAGGGTGCATCATGCGTTGAGGCGGTATCGAACCGATAAGCCCATGTACCTTTGAAATAGACTGCATTCGCCAGTACCAGACGCGTCAGTTTATCAATAAGCCCCTTCTTAACCAGATTTTTAATCTTATCCTTTGTCTGCTCCTCAACCCAGGTGTTGATGGCTTTTCTTGCCTTTTCGGGCTTTTTAAAATTTACATTTCTTAAAACGGCACCGTATGAATCCTTTACCAAAGAAAGATAATCCGGGATAAAGGCAAACTTCTGTTGCAGCCAGGCGCTGTTTGCACTGTATAACGTCACCGCACCCTCTTTCTGAATACCGTTTACCTGTTTATGCAATTCTGCGAATGCCGCATGCAGTTTCTTCTGGTCCGTATCAAAATGGAGGACCTGAGCTATCTGCTTTTCAGTAGTTCCCCGTGCACCCGCATAGGTCATGGCAAAAGCCGTTGATATACTGAACGGCGCAAAAAACAGATTCCCCTCAATGCTTTTTAATTCTTTATAAAGGGAAACGGCAAAAACCGTATTGGAATCGGTAAGATGAACAGCGCTATCGCCGGCTGCACCCTCCACCGGCATCGCATAACTTTCAGACAGTAACACCGGAAATCCCACAATAAGCACTGACCATATACAGCGTTTCATACAATAGAGACTCATAGGTACACTCCTTTTTTCTGTTCATGTGATTAATACCTTCACCATTACGCAACCGGAATTACCTGTAAAAATACATTCTGATAAGTACGGTTGATAACATATGTGATGAATCCACCATAAAAAACTGATTTTCCGATGACCGGTACCTCCAAAACACAAAGGAGAGAGACCAAATTCAGGAAATAAATGTACCGAAATCAACGTATTCTATTAAAAAGAAAAATATACATCTTGATTACTTTTATCCATTCAAAGTATCTTTTATACTCTTTTTGAGCTATTTTATAACTGTCACCGGAAAAATGCCATTTTATCATTTGAGGGCCTGTCACTTTGAGTTTACTTGATTCCATTAATTCTCCTGAAGACCTGCGGAAACTGAATAAGAACCAGCTGAAACACCTTGCAAAAGAAATTCGGGAATTCATGCTTGATACAGTCAGCAAATGCGGTGGGCATCTTGCACCCAGTCTCGGCGCCGTGGAGCTGGCCGTTGCACTCCATTACTCCTATAACACGCCGAAAGACAAACTGATATGGGATGTAGGCCATCAGGCATATGCCCACAAAATTCTTACCGGCAGGCGGGAATCATTCCATACTTTGAGACAGTTTGACGGTATCAGCGGATTCCCCCGGACCTCGGAAAGCGAATATGACACCGCATCAACGGGTCATGCCTCCACTTCTATATCGGTAGGTCTCGGTATCGCAAAAGCGCGTGATTTGAAAAAGGAGGATTTCAACGTTGTTGCCGTTATCGGTGACGGGTCAATTTCGGGCGGACTGGCATTTGAAGGATTGAATAATCTCGGTACCCAGTCTACCAATATGACCGTTGTTCTCAACGATAATGAGATGTCCATATCAAAAAATGTGGGAGCCCTCTCACGCTACCTTACCAGAATAATCACCGATAAACGGTATAACAGGCTCAAAAGCGACGTCTGGGAACTACTCGGCAGCCTTTCCGATGTCGGTAAAAAAATCAGGGAACTGGTACATAATGTCGATGATGCGGTGAAACATCTGCTGACTCCCGGAAAATTCTTTGAAGACATCGGTATCCGCTATATCGGTCCGGTTGACGGACACAATATTAATGATTTAATCGACGTATTTAATTTTGCGAGACACTCCGAAGCGGGACCGATGCTGATCCATGTACTGACGAAAAAAGGTAAAGGGTATAAATTTGCGGAAAATGATGCTACCAAATATCACGGCATCGGTAAATTCTCAAAGGTTACCGGCGATATTGCCTCCGGCAGCTCTTCAATACCCTCATTCAGTAATGTTTTTGGTAAAGCACTTGTTGAAATAGCTGAAACACAGAAAGAGGTCGTGGCTATTACTGCGGCCATGCCGGACGGTACCGGACTCCAGTATTTCCGCGATACACTGCCCGAGCGTTTTTTCGACGTCGGTATTGCTGAAGGGCATTCAGTTTCTTTCGCAGCAGGCCTTGCTCTACAGGGGTTAAAACCGGTGGTTGCCATATATTCCACCTTTCTTCAGCGAGCCTATGATCATGTCATCCACGATGTTGCACTGGATAACCTCAATGTTGTCTTTTGCATTGACCGTGCCGGTGTTGTCGGTGATGACGGCCCCACCCATCACGGGACATTCGATATTTCCTATTTAAGGGCAATTCCCGGAGTAACCCTTATGGCCCCCCGAAACGAGCAGGAACTCAGAAATATGCTTTTTACTGCAATAAATTATATAGAAGGACCGGTCTTTATTCGCTATCCACGGGGCAAGGGACAGGGTATCGGTATTGATGCCCCGATGACAAAAATACCCCTGTTCCAACCGGAAATTATTAAAAAAGGAAAAAAGGTTGCCCTCGTATCACTGGGGGATTACTGCCATATTGCAGAAAAAGCCTGCGATATTCTTGAAACGAAAAAAATAAAACCGACACTGGTTGATGCCCGCTTTGCCAAACCACTGGATAGCAAATTCTACAAAAAATTTCTGACCGGGCATACCCATATCGTTACTCTTGAAAGCAATGCACTGGCAGGTGGATTCGGCTCCGCGCTGCTTCAACTTATTGCACAGGCGGATACCGGTAATAAGGTTTTGAATCTCGGCTACCCAGATAAATTTATCCCACACGGCAATACCGAAAAACTCCTGGAAAGCATACAATTGACTCCGGAAACCATAGCTGAAAAGATAGCCGCGTTTCTTGACCGGTAAAAATTTAGTTACAACAATGTTATAACTAATCCTTCCACCACATGATCAAAGACAAAACACTCTGACGTGAGATATTAAGCTGTGAAAGCATCGCAACGGAGGACTGCTGTCGCAGTGATCGCTTGGTAACTTCCAGCAGCTCTTTCGCACCGTCGACATCACTTATTGCCGAATCTGCGGCCTTGTTATTCAGCACCTTGTTAATCGCCATATTGTATTGTGAATTCAGACCGAAAATATACCCGGATGTCTTGGCCAGGTAGGAATAGGCTTTATCAAGCTCCGCCTGCACAGCCGCACCTGCCGCTGCCTGTCCTGCAGTAACATCGAGCGCGGCAACATCCGGAACATCTCCGCTGTCATAATCGATATCAAATGTCTGCGAAGTGTCGTAGGGATCAAGAAGTATACTGCGAAGCGGTTGGGTCAGTGACGTATCCTGTATAAGCAGCTTATTATCATAATACGTGTTACCGATAAAATCAGTAATACCCGTTTTCAGCAGGTTAAACTCATCTTCTATTGCCGCCTGTTCATCTGCAGTAGTGTCCGCATCATAGTATCTGTCAACCAAATCACCCATGCGTATAAGATCATCCTTTATACTCATGGCCGTTCGCTCGGCAACGTTCATCATGGCCAGAGCAACCTGCAGCTCATTTTTTACCCCCGTGTAATCACTATTCTCCCGCTGTATCTTTTCCGACCGTAAATAATCGGAGATATTTTCGCCCGGTTTGGCGAAACGCTTCTGTGCAGCAAGATGCACCAGGTTTTTTGCCAGTTCCGCACCGTTTATTTTATAAAAATTCGCTATACGTGATGAGGTAATACTATAAAAATCTGTGGATACCATATGCCACCTCCCTTGTGTCTTTTTCTACCTTCCGTGTAAATATTTTTCTGCATTTTCCCTTTGTTTATCGCGTATTTGCATCGTAATTGTTTTGCAATTGTCATGCAATTGTAGAGACGTATGGCCATACGTCTCTACAATTCACAATTATTGATGTAAATGTATCAAAACACATAGATTAAAATCCGTACAATGCGGCAATATAGGATTGGTTGACATTCGCCTGGGCAATCATCGCCAGTGATGCCTGAGAACGAATCTGATAGGCCGTAAGATTCGCCTGCTCTTCAGCATCATCGATGTCGGTTATCACTGACTTGGCCGCCTGTTTGCTTTCGATGATGGTAGTAGCTAAATCCAGATGTCGACTAATGGAATTATTAAAATGCTCAGCTTCAGAAAGAAAAGTCCGGGCATTCGTAACCTGAGCGGCGATATCGGGATCCGCATCAATATCAAAACCGGCGGCGGAAATGGTCGCACTAACCGGTATAGTGGTGAATTGAACAGACAACGAGCCACTCCCCTCAGGATCCAAATCCACAGTTACTAAAGCAGCCGCTGTCTGAATAACCTGTGTACCGTCGATATACGTATTTCCCAACGCATCTACAACACTATCCCGTAATGCTTCATAATCAGCTTCATAGCCGGCAAGTATATCGGCATCATTTGCCCCGGCCTCTTCAGCATCATACAATTCCTCTAACTCCTTCATCCGGACAAGATCGTCATAAATAGACTGGCCAACACTTACTGCGGTATCGGTATATACTTTTGCAGCCATCAAATTTTCACGTACCAATTCATAACCGGAAATATCCATCTCATAGTTCTGGGAACGGATATACCCGGAAAAATCATCACTTGGTTTGTTAATCTTTTTTCCTGATGCGATACGGCTGAGTACATCAGCAAGCAAACTGTTATTCGTATTATAGAGAGATGCTAACTGATACGTAACATTATTAATTCCACCAATCATACTATCCTCCTTGTTAATAACACTCCTTTTGATATTTCAGATACATACACGTTTTGTGGTGTACACATACTATTCCATCCGTTATTGGGAAAAACCAAACAGTGTCGCAATATACGACTGATTTAAATTCCCCTGGGCAATCATTGCCAGTGATGCCTGAGTTCGTAACTGATACGTTGTTAGATTTGCCTTTTCTTCCGCTTCATCAATATCTGTAATAACAGACTTCGCAGCTTCTTTACTTTCGATTATTGTCGTTATCAGATCAAGTTGTCTGTCGATAGTATTACTGAAATGCTCAGCTTCCGAAAGATAGGTCCGTATCGCCGTTATCTCGGTTCCTATGTCAGGATTACCGGTCACATCAAAGGCAGCAATATTTGCACTACTCGGTTCTGCTGAAAAGGTTACCGTCAGGGTTCTCCCATCAGGATCCAGATTTACGGTTGTTATATCTGCATCTTTATCCACTATCTGCTTGCCGTCAACATACGTTAGATTGATAGCATCAGCGACACTATCTCGTAACGCTTTAAAATCAGCTTCATAACCTGCCAGAACATCGGCATCATTGGCACCGGCCTGTTCGGCATCATACATATCCTCAAGCTCCTGCATATCAACCAGATCATCGTATATTGATTGCCCGATACTCACGGCGGTGTCTGTAAACACCTGTGCAGCCAGCAGATTCTCTTTCACGAGCTCATACCCGGTTATATCCTGCTCATAACTCTGTGCACGGATATATCCGGCAAAATCATCACTCAGAGAACTGATCTTCTTTCCCGACGCGATACGACCGAGCGCTTCCGAAAGAAGGGTATTGTTCTTCTGATAAATCGCAGCCAGTTTATATGAAACATTATTTACTCCACCTATCATATGAACCTCCTTTGTGGAAAAGTTACATCCTTGTGAGAGTTGTGACAAAGACGAGAGCCTCTGTCGTCAGATACTTTTCGTTCTGTATTCCACTGCGCTCTATGTTATAATATTGTTAATATAGTGTTATAACATACAACCTGCACCGTCTCTGCCCACTGAAACCGCGGCGGCTACACACCGTTGTCAGCACAGAAACACAGCAGACTGCGGAACAAACTGTTTATTTAGGGAAAAGCGTGATTTGAAGAAAGCATGGTTCACCTCCCTTGTGAAAGTTCAACATCCATGTCAGCCATGACGGAACTTCCCCTTTTCGTCATGGGACGCTTATGATTGTTTTTTCAAACAGGGTAAATTAATATACTGAGGATAATAAGAAACACCTCCCTTGTGTGTATATGACTTCCCTATCGCTACCCCGCACAGTAAAGCTTCCCCACGTTACTCTGCAGGTGTTTACTTCATCGCTATGGACTACCTCCTTTATAGTTTATCGGTATATTTTCTAAAATCTTTAATTTTATTTTAATCATTATTCATTTTCTTTGCATTTATACGGCACGCTCCCATAATCAGAATTTTAGCCGTAATCATTACCCTAATCATAATCGACCGGTTGTAATCATCGTGATGTTCTATCCCGGCACCTGGAAAATCTCAGAAAAAAAGTGAAAATTAAGAGCAGGATCAGGAGCTAATGCGGCAATATGTTTTTCAGCAGATTTTCCATAGGGTACAGAGACTTGAACTCATCATACGTACGGTTTCGTATGCGCTCAATCTCTTCCGGCTGATCAAGAAACCGGATACAGGTATCCGTTAAATCACTATACGGAACAAGAGGCAGGGAAATCCCTTCGTAAGGGTAGACGGAAGATTCTTCGGAAACAACAAAAGAGCGGTTATTCAGCAGATATGAGATTCTTACCGATTCAAATATATTTGCCGAATAGAAATGGATATTAAGAATAATGTTCGAGCGGGCGATAAAGGCATCACGATCCTTTCCGTACACTCCGAACAATGCTTTTACCGGTATTCCCGCTGCATGCACTCTTTCCAGGATCGCATTTCTGCGTTCATTTCTGCTGCCGAAAAAAAGAACATCGATATCTCTGTTCTCAGCCATCTGAATCCGCTCAAGTGCGGGATGGTAGCCAATGGGCAGGTGCTCTGCCGTGATACTGTGCTCGTTGAGGAACTTGATATTTTCTATTGAATAATCCCAGACCGCATGAGCTCTTTGAAAGAGCCGCAACCTGGTATCGGAATACCATCCTTCCGTATCACTCAACTGCTCGAGTTGATAAATAATAAACCGGGCGGTCGGGGAAAAAGAGTCAGGATCAAGCAGATTCGCACCCAGGATAATATTAATC
Source organism: uncultured Fibrobacterota bacterium (assembly GCA_964543525.1). Lineage (GTDB taxonomy): Bacteria > Fibrobacterota > Chitinivibrionia > Chitinivibrionales > JANQEN01 > CBDVBE01. Next base: position 13,583 of record CAZIYW010000041.1, read on the forward strand.
CGGTCATCAGCCAGATCATTCAATGCAATATCGCAGGAAACACCGATCGAGAGAAATGTATGCTCCAGAAGGAGGGCAACTTCAGTGAAACAGGCAGCATGGGGATTCCCTTTCGGGACGATGATGCATACTCTGTATTTATCGTAGGCGATCATGTACCTCCTTACTCGGCGGAAACTTTTTTCGCGGCCCAGATAGCCATAACACTCTGGATACTGAGAAACACCGCCATGATCATAAGCAGAACAGCAATAGCGGCCAGAAGTATCTTCGGCTGATCGGCCGTGAGAAAGGTGTAAGTTTTATAAATCATCGCCCCCATGGTTGTTACCAGCATTATAAGAGCCGGTATAGCGGTAAACAGACAATTTTTCCCTTTTTTAATAAGATACAGACTGGCAACAATAAGGACGAGGCTGGCGATGAGTTGATTTGCCGAACCGAATATCGGCCAGATTGCTTTCCAGTTACCCAGAGCAAGTGCACCTGCCAGTATTCCGATAATCAATGTAGCCGCATATTTGTTTTTCATCGCCGGTATACCGAAGGTATCGCCGAAGAGCTCATTACAGATATATCGTGTTATCCTGGTTGCTGAATCGAGCGTGGTCATTATAAATGTTTTCAGCATGGTAATACCGATAAGTGCACCGAGGGCTCCCAGAAATGATTTGGTTATTTCACCATAGCCGGTACCGAATGCCTTTATCCAGCCACCTTTGGTAAATACCTCCTGATACACGAGGTCTGTGGCACCGTCCGGCGCTGTTTTCCAGTAAAGGCCAGCAGTAACTGCGATAACGGCGAGGACGGACAGGGCACTCTCCATAAGCATCGCGCCATACCCGATGGGTCGGGCATCGCTCATTTTCGGAAGCTGCTTTGAGGTGGTACCGCTCGATACCAGGCTGTGAAAACCTGAAATAGCGCCGCATGCGATGGTAACAAAGAGCATAGGCCATAACCACCCCTGTTTGCCTGAGAACGCCACGATAGCCGGTGCCTGCATAGAGGGATTGGTGATAACAAGCCCGACAAATCCGCAGATCATACCGGCCAAAAGGACTCCGGCGGCAAGATGATCACGGGGTTGCAGAAGCAGGGTAACCGGTGTGACAGATGCAATGAGACCATACAACAGCAGGATAACCGTCCACCACCGCGCAGCATCCTTGACCGGCAGTTCAACAGGAAAGTAGTATCCTGCCACGATAAGGCCGAAGAGCAGGACAAGCCCGATTCCCGAGCACAGGAATATTGACAGACGAGCATAATACATCATATATCCGACAATGAGCGCCACAAAAATAAGACCGAATGTGGGCACCACGACCTGAGGGGTTGTTTCAAGTGTTTTCCCCGCACTCGCCGCAAAGACCGCAACGATGAGCAGGAGCATCAGAAAGGCAAACAGGCTGAACAGAATTTTACCTTTTCTGCCAAGCACGGTTTCGGTAACTGATGTAATGGACTGCCCCTTGTGTTTCAATGAGAGTGTCAGGGCGGTAAAATCGTGCACTGCGCCAAACAGCACACCACCGACGACAATCCATATTACTGCGGGAAGCCATCCCCAGAAAAGACAAGCTATCACCGGGCCTATAATAGGCGCGGCCCCTGCGATAGAGGCAAAATGGTGCCCGAACAGTACGGTCCAGTGTTTTGCCGGAACAAAATCAACACCATCATTGATCTCCTCAGCGGGCGTTTTTGCATTGCTGTCCAGCCCGACCCACTTTTCCACCCGGGGACTGTATACAAAATACCCGGTTACCAGTAATCCCATTGCGACAACAGCTAAAAGAATTGCACTCATATAACCAGCTCCTTGTTTTTGCTCTTTATGGAATGTGATGTAAATCCAAAATAAATAAAATATATGCACCTGAAAATAAAAATTCATTTTTCGGCACTGGACGGCAGCTTTTCAGTACAAAGCAAATGGAGTACTCTTTTCACGGCGGTGCAGTAAAAATTGTTTTATATTAACCGTGGACTCTTGTCGTAATACAATACAATTATTATTTTAAGCTCTTTCGAAAACAAGCTCCCTTCGTCTAGTGGTTAGGACTCAGGATTTTCATTCCTGCAACAGGAGTTCAATTCTCCTAGGGAGTACCATACTATACAGGCATACTATTATACAGCAACAGTATGCCTTTTTTTTTAAGCGGAATTTTTTATATTCACTATTTTCTATTTTGCAGTTACCTTTGTATTTAATATATTTATATCTGAAGTGTGATATAACAAAAATGTATATTATACTTTAGGAGGGGGATAGAAATTTCTCAGTAATCATGCAGGGGATTGAATGCATTGATTTTCAAAGGGAAAAAGAAAACCTTAAACAAAAAAATGGTAGTTTTTATATCTGCGTAGTAAACAATAACTTCTAATTCCACTTAAGGAGGAATTATGTCCAAATTACAAATCCCTCTTCTTGCGGCACTCCTGTTTGTCGTGTCTGCTCATGTTTCCACCGTTTTTGCAAAAGCAGATATAACGTTCAACGGTGATATACAATACAGAATACGTTATCATTATGTAATGCTGAAAGATTCTGCCGGAGAGGACAGTTCCGCAGCGCCAGATTTGTTAAACACCTATGGCTGGAATTTAAAATGGAAGATTACCGTCAACGAAAATCTCATGTTCGGTATCCGTCTCTCAAACCCGGCAGGCTATGCCACTGACAGAATAGGCGAGAATTTGAATAAAGTCTCAAGCAGCAACTACAACATTCTCTCAATTCCGGAACTTTATTTCAAGTGGTCCGTTGGATTTTTCTCCTTATCCGCCGGTATCATCCCGGCGAAACCCAACTCGGTTCTCAATCTGGTCGCCTACGAAACAAACGGGTATAAGGGGGTCGGTACCACCACGTGGTCGGTTTTAATGAATAATTCTCAGAAAGGACTCGATCTGGGATTACAATTTATCAACAACGAGACCCTGCGCCTCGGCATGGATGTCATGGCCTCTATTGCTGATGACGCTCCCGGTTCCGATAAATACAACACGCTCAAGTATGATCAGATTCGTCTGCTCGTCTCATTCCCGACCAGTATTGGCAACGACTTTATCTCACTGCTCCCGGCCATGCATGTTCGCTTTAATGCGTATCGGTCAATAGACACGGTCAATACAAAATCGAAATGGGATGACGCCAACCATACGCTGGCCGGTGGATGTGATCTGCATATCAAACCGCTGGAAAACCTTACTGCGCGACTCGGCGCCGCAGGAGGTATGTACAATAACGAATGCCAGGAAAATGATTCACTGCTTTCTATTGATACGGATAATGACGGGCAGCCCGATCAGAACGCACCGGTCACCATATGCTCCCCGATAGGAATGCTTTTTACCGGTGGTGTGACCTATGAGCCGGGCTTTGGTAAAGCCATTGTCGATTTCTTTTTCGGCCGGTCCCGTGACAGAGAACAGAGTCCCGCACTGAACAATGATTTGTTGTTCTGGGATGTCAAGTACGCCATGCCGGTAAAATCACTGACCATTATGCCCCGCATGCGTATCTGGTATTATAAAACAGAGGATTCGGAATCAACAGAGACCCGTCTGCGTCCTGAACTTATCCTGAAGGCAAGCTTCTAGCAACCGCATTTTTATCAACAATCATATAAAGGCCCGATTCTATCGGGCTTTTATATTTTGAACACCTTTCCGTCCGGCCACCTGCAGGCATGTCCGGTGTACACCCGGGGAAAACAACCTGAAACTCAGGGGAAATAGGGTGAAATATATGGCTGCATGTCTAAAGACACATTCTGAATTTTTATTCAGAAAAACAATACCGGAGTATTTTACATTAATGTTCTCTAATATGATTTAAATTCAGCAGATTAAAACAAATGCTTAAAGTATTTTCGCAGGTAAGAAAAAATATTTTCGCGTTTTTTTTGGCTTATAATTAAAATTTTTCTTACTTTTTAGTGGTAAAATAAATATATTAGGAACTTTAATTCTGGCGTCAGTTCCTGCCACCACTTTTTCTCTTATGTAAATTAGCCATGCCTGAAAACACAAAACCGCAGATTCTGGTTATCGATGATGAAATGTCACTCTGTATTGCTGTAAAGGATCTGCTGGAAATTTACCATTACACCGTTGAATATGTTTTTACTGCGGAAGAGGGAATCGAGTATCTGAAAGAACATCCCGACACTGACGTTGTGTTGCTTGATATTAACCTAGGTACCGGCTTAAATGGTATCGAAGCGCTCTCGGCTATCAAGAAACAATTTAAGTATGTCCAGGTTATTATGTTCACCTCCATGAACACACTGGAAACAGGTGTTGAGTGTATGAAAAAGGGCGCACTGGACTATTTAACAAAACCGTATGACGAAACCGAGCTGCTGAAAAAAATGGCCACCGCCCTCGAACGGAAAAAAATTGAGCAGATGAACGATCTCTACCTTGGTATCATAGTACACGATCTGAAAAATCCCCTGCAAAGCATTGCCGGCGCCATTGAATACGTTAAAATGTCTCTTGAGAATGCTCTCTCCGAACAGCACCTGAAATTTCTCGGATCTGCTGAGAAGGGAATTAATCAGATAAAAATCATGATAAACAATATTCTGAGTATTTCAAAATTCGAGCGAGGTACCTTAAATGCCAGGCGTGAAACCTTCCCGTTAAAGCAGGAAGTGGCCACGTCACTCGAAATGTTCGAGCATGATGCCGCATTCCAGCAGAAAACCATGACGACCACCTATGCGATTCCTGACGATTACCTGGTTAACACCGATAAGGAATTCTTTCTGCAGGTACTGGTTAACATAGTCAGTAATGCACTCCGGTATACCCCGCCGCAAGGAGCGGTTTCAGTCAATCTTGAAAACAGTGAAAACGATCAGTTACATATCAGTATCACGAATACCGGCTCGTTTATTGAAGAGCAGGACCGTACAATGGTATTTGAGAAATTTGCCCGGGTAAATAACTTCGGGAGGGGAAAATCGAACAGCGGGCGGAATTTCGGCCTCGGACTTACCTATTGTAAAATGGCGGTTGATGCCATGGGCGGATCGATCTGGGTTGACGGCAATAAGGAAGTCCCGCAAACCACGTTCCATTTCACCATTAAAAACCGGAAGGATGCATAATATGGCTTTTGTAAAAGTATCCACCTCAAAAACACTTACCGGACATTTCCGGAAAGAAAAAGCCTGGGAGCTTATTTCGGACTATACCCGATACCCGGATATTATGGAAAACGTCGATGCGGTCACCATACACGAAAGAAATGGAAACGAAGGTATCTCCGAATGGTTTGTGACAATCGAAGAGGCGCCGTTAACCTGGAAAGAAAAAGATTGTTTTGATAACGACAATTACGAAATTACCTTTAAATCAATTGCCGGCGACTTTGACAATATTAACGGCCGATGGAAAATAGAGAACCATAATCATGAGGGAATAAGTATCCATTTTACTATCGACTACAACCTCGGCATTCCGGTTATTGAAGAAGTTCTGGGACATATTCTGGAAGAAAAAATGAAAAGTAATATGGAGACAATGATTACATCGGTTAAAAACAGCCTGGTCAGTGAGGAAATTGATGAACGCCGATATCAACGCCATTCTGTAGAAACCCATCACACAATAAAGGTTAACGGAAGCTCCGTTCGGGCGTCAATAGTAAATATCTCCCGGGGCGGCATGATGATCGAGTACGACGATAAGCTCGATCTCCTTGACGCAACAGTAAAAATTAACGGCACTACTATTGATTCCAAAATAATATTAAACGAGGTAAAAAAGAAAAACTATCGCATTGTCTTTAAAGAATTGGTAACAGAGGAAGAACTTAATAAACTGATTACCATCCTGTCACACGAAACCCGGCACGTACAGGAGGCAATCCTTCTGAACAGGGAATATACCACCTCACCTGACAAGGAAGAGGAAGTCACCGATCTGATTAAAACCAAATAATCCATTTTGCCTTTTTCAGTTCATTCCATGTGATTGACACAACACCCTTACCGCGAATATCTTCTAACGTAATAATTCTGAATATGTTATAATAATATTCCATATATTATATTACTTTATAAATGATTTCCATGTATGGAAATTCTTGGGGAAGGGTGGACCATAAAAGGGATAAACAATCTAACACAGTGATACAGTTTTGACTATTATTAATAACGCCAAATTTGCACTTATCGCCCACCCTCCGGATATGAATCTGTATCGGGCTTATATCAAATACCTCAAGCCCGGAAAGAATTTTCGCGATGCATTATTACTGAAACTATTCGAGTGGGCACCCTCCTATAAAGTAAAAGAGTTCCATCGCATTACTTTCGACAAAAAAAAATTTGCTGAAGGTATGATGATAATGGTACCCTTCTTACCGGAAATGAAGGATATCAGATTTGGCGAGGTATTAAAAAAGGTTGAAGATGCCATTGCCATGGCAGCCGATGCCGGATGCAGTGTCGCCGCACTGGGCGCATTCACCTCGATTGTTATCCAGGGGCGGGAAGATGACTTTGAGCGAAAGTATACCATTAAATTAACTTCCGGCAATACCCTTACCGCAGCATTGATTATCCAGTCCATTGAAGATATTACTGAAAAATTCAATATGGATTTAAAGGAACAGGCTCTTGCAATAATAGGTGCATCCGGGGATATCGGAAGCGGCTGCATGAGCTGGTTCGGCGACAAGGTTAAAAAAATGTACCTCACCGCCCGCGGTGTTTCATCCCTGCAAACAATAGTGGACAAGTACAGTGATACTATAAAATGCGAATATGAAATCTCGAATGATAACGAAACTGCAGTTAAAAATGCAACCATCGTACTCTTTACCACCAGTGCCTATACAACGCTCTTCTCAATCGATGATTTTAATCCAGGTACGGTTGTCTGTGACGCTTCAGCTCCCCTGAATGTCACCGCACCGAAAACGCTGCGACCGGATGTATTTCTGTATCACGGCGGTATTGCCGCTCTCCCGTTTACCATTGATCCCGGTTTTGATATCGGGCTGGCATCTACCAGCAACCTGTATGGGTGTATGACTGAAGGGATTTGTATGTCGCTCGACCATTCACTTCCTTCCTCAAAAGGAAGAGGAAATATAACACGGGATAAAATCACTGTTTACAAGACTGTTTTAGAGAATACTCCGGGCCTGGATGCAGCATTAACCGTCGGCAATAAAACATACTCCCGAAACGAATTGGAAAATTACAGTAAGGAATGGCAACACGCACAATGTGCCTCACGAAACTGACGAAAGGTCGTACGCCATGAATGAAGAGCTCAAACAGCGTATTTTCAGCATCATCAAGGGAAAAACCGGGATCAACCTCTCGAAAATCGATCCCGACAGGGATATACAGGAGCAGACAACACTTGACTCAATCCATGTCGTCGGAATTATTACGGAAATTGAAAAGGAATTAAATATCCAGCTCCCCATATCGGTGCTGGAAGTATCAACGGTGAATGAATTTCTGGCTATTGTGGAAAAAGAACTATAGAATTTATTTTAGTTTAAAAAAAACCATATTGGAAATTGGAAATCAGTAAAATACTTTTTCCCAATTGTACACAAAACACAAATTATGACAACATTACACTTGAAAAGCTTTTAACAATACTAATCCCCTGGAACCTATGGATCTCTTCGAATCTGACTTACAATTCTCAAAAATCATTTTCAGGAATAAGTTCTATTATCCGTCTGAAATCAATGCCGCAATAAACGAGTTGGTCGGCTATCTAAACACAAACAGTAAACAATCGAACTCACCCTTTATTTACCTTTTCGCAGCCAATCATATTAAAACAGTCATCGCCTACTTTGCCATAATAAAATCCAACCGCATCTGCGTACTGGTGGATCCGGAAATCAAAAAGCTGGAACTTGGGGAAATGAAACAGGATACTCCGCCATATGCAATGATAAAATTCGAAAAAGAAACCGATACGTTTGATTTTCAGAAAGAGGTTGTTTTTACAGGGAATAATATCGATATCGACTCTAAGGAAATTGAAGATGTCTGTACTATAGCGTATACCAATGCCGAGGATGGGTTTGCGAAGGGTGCTATGTTAACTAAAAAGAATATCCTCTCAAATGCCAAAGCTATTCTCGATTGTGATAAAATTGTAACAGGCAGTGTTTGCTGTGGATTAGTACCGTTCAACCATTTGTACGGATTGCAAACCGGTGTTTTGGCACCTCTCTTGGCAGGAGAATCTTTATTAATTAGCGATATTACCAATCTTAAAGAATTTAAAAAAATCGTTCACAGTCTCGGCATATATAAAGTGACTAATATTTATTCAATACCAATTATTTACCACCTGATAAGCAAATGTGCCAATATCGATCAGCATCTTAGTACTGCAACCACTATTGTTTCAGGTGGATATAAACTGCATTCGGATATTTTTAAAAATTTTCTTAAGAAATCAAATAAATTTATTCGCAACGGCTATGGATTAACAGAAGCGTCTCCAATATGTACATGGCATCGGCCTGATGATCCGGTTAAAATCGAATCAATCGGAAGAGCATTTAGTCATTGTGATGTAAAAATTCTGGATGACAACGGAATAGAATTACAAACCGGGCAAACCGCTGAAATATGCGTTAAAGGCGACAATGTTATGAAAGGCTATTACAACAATCCAATAACCACGGAAAAAACACTCAAAAACGGATGGTTACATACAGGGGACCTGGGAGCAAAGGATGAAGATCATTACTTTTATTATACGGGATTAAAAAAACAAATGCTTAATTCCGCCGGAAATAACGTGTACCCGGCTGAGGTCGAGCGATTAATAAAACAACATCCAAATGTTTTTTCAGTAAAAGTCACCGGAAAAAATGATGACTTTCATGGACATTACGTTATCGGTACAGTTAAACTGAAAGACAACGATTTAAAGCAACAAGCTGAATTTAAAAAATGGTGTTTTGAAAATATTTCCTATTTTAAAATACCGCGCGTATTTATTTTTAATTGAGATTACCTTTTAAGCAAATTTTTATCAATTATTTATTTTACTTAATCTTTCCTTGAAATATAATGAAATTAACTGTTGCAGAAACAATTATTAAATGTTTGGAAATCGAAGGCGTTGAATATGCTTTTGGTATTTCAGGTTCTCATTATTTGGCATTTTTCAATGCATTAAAAAATTCAAAAATTAAATATATCTCTGTAAAACACGAAAGTGCAGCAGGATTCATGGCTCTTAATTATACAAAAGTATCTCAAAAACCTGCCCTAATCATGGGAACTGCTGGTCCTGGAGCTATGAATCTTTTAAACGGGATTTCTGAATTATATAAATGTCAAATTCCCTGTTTTGTTTTAAGCCCTTTAGTTTCTACAAATACTTTTGGGAAAAATCCTATTCAAGATGACTCAGGCTATGGTGTGACTTATTCTATAAATAATATCATAAAAAATATTACAAAAAAATCTATAGTTTTATTTGATGAATCTTTAACTGAACATTATATGCATGAGTTATTCAGGTTTAGCTTAAATCCTCCATATGGACCTGTTCATATTAGTATTCCTTCGAATTATTTCAATAAAGAAACTGAGTGTAATTTCAGTGAACCAAAAAGATATAGACTTATAAATGATGAAAGAATTGAAATAGATAAAATTGAAAAAGTGAAAAGACTTTTTTTAGAGGCAGAAAAGCCTATACTAATAATCGGTAATAGATGTAATTATCCAAATTGTTCAGAGTTTTTAGAAAAATTGTCAAATGAATTTAAAATACCTTACTTACTTACACACGCTTCTAAAGGAATTTTAAATGAAAATTCAAAACTTTTCGGTGGTGTTTTAGATCTTTTTGGCCACCGATCATCAGAAAAGTTTATTAAAGAAAGTGATCTAGTCATTTCTTTTGGCATGGATTTCTCTGAAGCTGAAACTATTAAATACGATCCTCAACTTTTAATAAATGCAAAATTAATAGCTTTCGATTCAGATACAAGATTGATAGGTATTAATTATCCTATCGTAATAGGAATCGCAGGTGATTTAAATAAAACTATTTCTTATTTATATAATTCATTAAAAGAAACAAACTTTATTAGCAAATATGATATAGATGAATTCAATAATGCTTTTAATGAATTTAATAAATATCAAAATCAAGAAATGAATGAAATATCTACTCCATTAAAAATGCCTGCTGTTTTACATGAACTCTCAAAAAATATTAAAATTGGGAAAAAATCTTTGGTTTTTGTAGAACAAAGTGCAACCGGCTTCTCTTCTGTAAGGCATTATCACTCTGATAAATATGAATACTACACTTCTCCGACAGGCTACTCAATGGGACAATCTGTTTCGGGTTGTATAGGTGGTAAATTGGCAAAACCAAATTTACCAGTTTTTTGCATAACTGGTGATGGGTCCTTCTTAATTAATGGGAATGAAATGCTTACTGCAGCCCAATACAAACTAGGAATTACATGGATTATTTTTAAAGATGATTATCTTAATATGATAGAAATTAATCAACGAATTGCCTATAATGGAGATTTAGAATTTTGTACAAAAATTAAAAACCCTGAATATGAGTCACTTGCTAAAGCTTATCATTCGGAATACTTCTCTGTGAACACAATGGAAGATTTAAAGGAAAGTATTAAAAAAGCAAAAAAATTAAACAGTGAAAGTAAAACTGTTATTATAATAATAAATTATCAATATGAAGAACACTTGCCTTTGAAAGCTAGAGTAATTAAAACTTTAGAGGATATGGGACAAACTCATAATTTAAAAAGCAACCCATACCTCATGCGCGCCTTTAAAAAAGTCCTCCAGGAAAAAGTATAGAATACCCATAATATATCATTTCTCTTTTATACAACTTGTAGTGTGTTATATCAGAATTAGTAACTATATATTGTACCTCAAAATTTTTAAATAAATATCCCTTTGTACATTCCTCCTTTCTTGACTTATTAAGCATTTAATTGTAAAATAACTCTACTAAGCAGAAATTACCCCAAATCGTTCTACACTCCGGTGTTACAAAAGACGCGAGGCTGTCTTTTAGAGAGTGGAGATAATGGAATCCATTAAAATGAAATATAACTTACTTGAGTTAATTTCTCAGAGTCAGGACAGCAGGGTATACCTTGCCCGTAAAAAAGATTCCCGCGACTATTTTCTGGTTAAATCTCTCAAGGAGCGGAAGGATACTGCGGCAAATATTATTGATCGAAAGATTCTTTTTCGCAAAGAGATAAATATTGTATCCTCTCTGGACCATCCGAATATTGTTAAAATAGTGGATACCCATTTTGACGGCAGGACCTACACCCTTATTCATCCATACAGAAAAGGCAGTACCCTGGCGCATATTTTCAGGGAATCCGCATCTTTTTCTCCGCCGGATTCCCTGTATCTTATTATTCAGCTTCTTGATGCGCTTGACTATGTACACCTTCGTGGAATTGTACATTGCGATATTAATCCCAACAATATCTTTGTGGATGATGAAAAAGGTGTAATTCTGCTTGACTTCGGTTATGCGATGACTGAAGAGGAGGCGGTTAAATTACCGGAGGGCACGATAGTGGGTACTACCCCGTATCTCTCCCTGGAACAGATGGGGTGTACCGATTATAAAATCAGTGGAAGATCCGATCTTTTCTGTACCGCCATGATACTGTACAGGCTGTTGTCGGGCAGACTGCCCTTTACAATAAAAAACAATTCGATTGAAGAACTGTTCGAAAAATACCCCAAAGCCGAAGTGCAGCCGATAAAAGATCTGCCCGCAACTCTGAATGCCGTACTTATTAAAGCATTAAAACCGTCACCGGATGACCGCTATCAGACAGCCTCAGGATTCAGGTATGATTTAAAGGCAGCAATGGAGGAACTGGGCGGCAAACAGAGGGAATCGTTTTTCGTCGGGAAAATAGACAACATTGCGGCTCTGAACAGAACCAAGCTGTTTGTCGCGCGGGAAAATGAAATAACCGCCCTTGAAAAGGGGTTTGAGCAATTCGAAAAAGGAAGGCATACCTCCTTTCTGTTCTACGGCACTTCAGGTATCGGTAAGACATTTATTGTCAACCAGTTTTCAAAACAAATAGATGAGAGCAGATACTTCTTTCTACGCGCCAAGTGCAACCGTTTCACGTCCACACAACCCTATTCGATTTATCGCCATTTGATTCTTGAATTCATCCTTAAAATTTCCGCCCGTACAGAGCAGGAAATTAATGCATTCAGGAATATTTTAAATAAAACTTTATCAGAATTCTCAGGAAGCATCTGTCAAGCGTTACCGGAGCTTACAGAATATTTTACTGAAATAAAAAGGGCTAGTAAAGTAGAAAAGGAAAAGGAAGCAGACCTTATTAATCATATACTTACAGTACTGCTTCATACACTGACAGAGATAAAACCGTATATCATATTCATTGACGATCTGCAGTGGATAGATCAGACCACCTTTGATATACTGAGAAACCTCCTTTCCATATCCCCAAAGTGCATGGTTATCATGAACCTGCGCACCGAAAAGGAGAGCAATGATATCTATGTCCACGGCAACGATCTGAGGAAAGCCGGTATTAAGAATATTATTCCAGTCCTTCATTTCAATAAAAATGATATTAAAGAGCTTATCTTTTCCCGTTTCGGGGAGATACGGGACAGTGACAGGCTGGTGGACATGCTGGCCGGGAAAACCGACTCGTCACCGTTCACCCTGACTGAAGCTATCTCCTATCTGGTAAACAATTCGATTCTGCAGTCGGCACAACAGGGCTGGCACTTTAACACGCAGGATCTGGATAATCTGCCTCAACGGTTCGACTCCGTATCACTCATCATCAATAAATTAAACCGGCTTAAACCGGACGAAACACGGTTCCTCAGCCTCGCATCCCTCATTGAAGGGAAATTCGATAGAACCATAATTGAAAAACTCGGCAATTTCACATCAGGACGCTCCAAAGCAATAGCTCATAAACTTGAAAATTTCGGCTTTATTACTCATCAGATATCGGGAGGATACTCCTTTACCCATGACAAGGTAAAGGAAGTTATAACCTCTCATATTCCAAAAGAAGAACAGTATGCACTCAACGAAAAACTCGGTCAACTGTATGAATCGTTGCTGCCGCAGAACAGAGAATACCTCTTCAATGCCACCGAATGTTATTTAAAGAGCAAAAACCTTAAAAAGTCAATTGAATTCTGTTATCAGGCAGCTACCTATGCAGTTGAAAAAACAGCATTTGACGTGGCCATCCACTATTTCAAATTCACCATGCTCATGGCCGCACAATGCCCTCTGGTTGACCTTCCAGTCCCCATCGATATGATAAAGGTGCAGATGGACTTTGGTGACGTATTGATGCTTTCGGGAATAAATCAGCAGTCTTTGAATATTTTTCAGAAATTAGCCAAAGAAACTTCTGTATTGGATAAGAATCAATTGCTTGAGCTGAAATATAAGATTGGTTCGATTTATCATAATATGGGGGAATTTGAAAATTCTATTGCATTTTTTACTGAGGCGCTTCAAAGGTTAAATGTTAAGTTTCCTAAAAATAAATTCTTGTTAATATTTATACTTCTTGTGGAAATTTTTAAACAAATTCTTTTCTCTTATGGATTAAAACACATCTTACCCAAAAAGAACCAACAAAAATATCTCCTAATTGTTAAGATACTCAATAAATTATCCTACTCTCTATATTTTTACGACTTCGTTATTGCGCTTCTCGCACATTTTAAATCTTTGAATTTCGCTGATTTATTAAAAAATTGTTTTGAAAAGGCCGAAACATACTCAATTCATATGGTTCCGATATTTCAAATGTTATTTAAAAAAAGGGCGTTCAAATATTTTAGAAAGTCATTAAATATATCTCAAGAAATCAATCGTAATGACGCATTGTCTTTTGCCCAAAGTTTTGGAGGATTAATACATTTTTATGACGCGAAATGGAAAGATGCTGAAAGATATTTAAATTTAAGCATTAAAAATTATAAATCTGTAGGTGACTCCTGGGGAAAAGTAACTCCTATTGAACATTTAGGGTATATAGCATTTAGTATGGGGAATCTGCATCAATGTAAAGATGTCCTGGAAAAGGAGAAAACAATAAGTGAAGAATGTAATGATCTTAGAGGTGTTATCGTAGCTAAAAGAATACTTTTCATTATTGATTTATTAACTTTAAATAAAATTACTAAAAATTGGACTGAACTGAGGGAATCACAAAAAGAATTAAATGATTCACTAGTTAATACATTAGTTAATTTATCATTTTCTATCAAAGAACTATTACAAAATGATATTAAAGATTCTTACTTTAATTCAAAAACTTCGATTAGATTAATAAAGGAAAATAATTTTAACCAAGAATACGTCGCCTCAGCCTACTCCAACCACTGCGAAATCCTCATCCAGGAAAAAAGAAACCGCTCCAATGAAAACACCCAACTATCGTTATCCGACAAAGAGCTTCTGCAGGAATTACACACATACAGCAAAAAAGCCCGTTTCCAGGGAATAGTATATCCGGCCCACATGGGCGCGGCATTCCGCTGTAAAGCCTGGTACTACGCGTTCAAGGGCAGAAAGAAAAAGGCGCGGAAATTGTTTCTCAAGGCGATAAAAAAACACCACTCCCTTGATATGCGCTATGAAGAGGCGAAGTCAATTCGGGATTTTGGTCTGTTTCTTGATGACTGCAATCTTCCGGGCGAGGCGCGGGATCAGTATAATGCCGCATATAAATTATTTCATATCTGCGGGGCGAAGCTTGAAACTGACCGGCTGAAGGAAAAGGCTGACTATGATACGTCCATGCTGAACCTTGAACAGGCAATGGAGGAGAAAGCGGATGACGCCACGTCTGCCATACGAAATGTAAACCAGGTCAGAGTCGACACGCTGTACGACGTCAGCTCGTCAATAACCGAAATAGATGATATTGACGTCCTGTTCAAGCAGATACTGAACGCCATGATAAAAGCGACCGGTGCGCAGTATGCCTGGCTTTTTCTTGAGCAGAGCGAGCGGTATGATAAAAAAGAGATGTGTATCGATTATCACGGCCAGATACACAACCATGAAGAGATTCCCTTTTCGCGGCGGATTGTGAAACAGGTAAAGGAACAACGAAAAGTAGTCTTAATCCGTGACGTGTCCCAGGAAAACGGTCTCCTGAATGTTGGTGATGAAACGGGGAGAATTGACTTGATACGATCGGTCCTTTGTGTACCCTTGTGCCATCTCGATAACTATCTTGGCTGCGTGTATCTCGGCAACAACCTCGTTACCGGTCTGTTTACGGATGAGTCAAAAAAGATTGTACAAATTCTCTCTTCCCAGGCCGGGGTGCTCCTGGAAAATGCCTATCTCATGGATGAATACAAGAAACTGAATAAATACCTCCAGCAGAAAGTGAAAGAGCAGACAAAAGATATACGTGAGAAGAACAATCAGCTTATCACTTCAAACCTCAAGCTTGTTGATTCCGAGCGTATGAAGAATATGCTCACCGGCACTATTGTACACGACATTAAAAATTACGCTGCGGGCATCGAAGGTAATCTGAATATTCTTTCGAGAAAATACTCGCAGGACAAGCCGCTCAAGCGCACTGTGGACCTGGTGAATATGGCCTGTATTGATATCGTTAACCTCACCTCCAACCTTCTCGATATCGGACGTATGGAGGAGAGTAAGCTGGAACCGAAGAAAGAATCAATCAGCTACGATGAAATTTGCAGTATTGTCAACCAGTTTAAAACCAATATACTGTTTGAAGAGCGGAACATCACCATTGAAACAATTCCTCCGGCACAGAATCTTACCCTCTATGCAGACCGGTATCTGTTAACCAGAGTATTGCAGAACCTTTTCAGCAACGCGGGAAAATATGCCCCCAAAGGCGGCAGGGTTATTGTCAGTATGGAATCTGCCGACCAGGAGGACACCCTCTGCTTCTACTGCTCGGGAACCCCTGTACCCGATAAAGATCGACAGATTATTTTTGACAAATACTCCCGTGTCGAAGACAAGCGCACCCTCTACTCAAAAGGCCTGGGTCTCTTCTTCTGCAAAATGGTCGTCACAGCCCATCAGGGACGAATATGGCTGGATACTGATGAAACGGGAAATTATTTCAAGCTCGCGTTTAAAAAGTCGCTTGAGCAGGTGAATGTGTGACTGAGGGTTTAAGGTTTAAGGTTCAAGGTTAAAGGTTTTTTTGATATTGGATAGTATATATTGGCATAAAAGAATCGTCCTTCTGCTCGTCATTTCGACAAGCTCAATGCATCGCCTCATCCGTCGTCCTCGCTCTTTGTGCTCTTGATTTTTTTTCTTTTTCCTCTTTTATCATGCAAGATAGAACGTGAGTGCTTATCGATGGTAATAAATTTCGATTCATCAAAGTAGTGCAGGTAACGGTTGTGGACTTTTAAAGATTCATGATAACACATATCGTCATTTGCAGCAGTTCTTTATCTTTAAAAAAATCTTATCCGCGAATATCACCCAAAATTTACTATTCGCCCATCAACCACTGCCACCAAAGTTCTATCTCCTCTGTGCCAATAATAATCTCTAAATCTTCTAACTCTTTTAAATCTTTTTTTCTTTTTTGTTAATGCAAGTGAGTAAAGGTATTTAAACACGTAAATCAGTTTGAGAATAATGTGATGATATCAATTCTGCTTTATCGCTGTTTTAAATTTCTTTATCCTTCGCCAGAGAATAAAAGCGGAAATATAAGGAAATGTGAGAAGACCGATCACCACTGGTCTGAGCAGTTGAGCGAGTGATGTTTTAATACGCACGTATCCTTTACAAAGAAATATATCCTCCTCTTTAAACTGCGGTTCGAACTCTATTGAAAATTTTCTATAGTCTTCTATTTCAAGACCATGGTACATACCGGTAAAGAAACCATGTAATGCCCCGGTAATCGCCGGATCGGTAAACCCGGCCCGGATGTGCACAGACAGGTAATCGAACGTAATAAGCCGGAGACAACGTCCCAGAAACCTCTGCAGCCATCGCACGGCCTTTGCCGCAATCTTCTTCTGGTTTATTATAAAATGCAGTATCATTTTGAATTTATTATACTTTCTTCCGAAAGTACTTTTCGCCGGTTCTTCCATCTCTTCCATGCCCTTTGTCTCTTCCTCCCTTTTTTCAGGGGCAACCTCCTTTACCGCATCCCTTTGCTCTTTCTCCCGCTCTTTCTCCCGCTCTTTCTCCCGCTCTTTCTCCCGCTCTTTCTCCGGCGGTTGTGGCGGTATACGGGGTGGAGACGGTTCAGGCTCCGGTACTGCGTATTCAACAGTCTCTCTTTCCGGCTCTTTTTTTTCTTCAGGTACAGCAGTTACTTCTTTCGGCGGAGGTTCCTCTTTTTCCGGTTGCCTCTCCACTGTTTCTTCATAACCTTCGAACGGTTCTTCAGCCGCACCGTGCGGTTCTTCCTTTTTCAGAGAGCCGATACGATACCTGTTAAACAAAAGCATTTCATACTTTTTCAGTGAAAAAACATAGGTGAGACACACAACTGCAGGATGGATGACATGCATTATTAACGTTGCCGCATCATACGGTCTTCTTTTATTATTATAGGTAAAGTAAACGGGAGAAAAAACAACACAACCAATCAGAAGAATTACAGACACTATAAGTATGAGGAATATTTTCAGAATCATTGGTTACGTGTGGTTATCAGATTATTAAGTAAAAAGCATATCTTTAAAAGAAACCATCATCAAACGACGCCGTTACCCCTACCGGATATCACATATCGTTCTTATCTTTCAGCCAATATCTGATATCCATCAGGGCTCCGCTAAGAATAACGCCTAATCCCTTCCTCGGTTATCACCAGATCCATGGGAACGTCATGGTAGTCAAAGGGCAAATCATCATCGAGGCACTGGCACTGGAAGGCAAAGCCCACCAGAGGCACCCGCGTCTTCAATTCTTTGATAAAATAATCATAACAGCCTTTTCCACGGCCCAGCCTGCCGCCGTTTTTATCGAACGCCACCCCGGGACAGATTACCAGTTGAATATCACTTTTCAGAAAGTTATCCCGCAGTTCCTCCTTTGGCTCCATCATCCGGTACTGGCCCTCCTGCAGATCTTCATCGATATTGGTTATTTCAGCCAGTCCCATCTCGGTGCTGTTTGGTTTACAGTACGGCAGTACAACCCGTTTGCCGTCGGCGAGCATATACCGGATACTATCGTATGTCTGCACCTCGGTCCTGGTCGATGCATAGGTAAGTACG
Source organism: uncultured Fibrobacterota bacterium (assembly GCA_964543525.1). Taxonomy (GTDB): domain Bacteria; phylum Fibrobacterota; class Chitinivibrionia; order Chitinivibrionales; family JANQEN01; genus CBDVBE01. Next base: position 31,921 of record CAZIYW010000041.1, read on the forward strand.
GCACGAGTTCTCTTATATTCATCCGTCTCATATAACCGGCCAGCAATTGCCGCGGACTTCTCCGTGCGCTCCGTATTACTCAACTCTTTCCGTTTTGCAAGATAGGCAGTGCGAACCTGCTCCTTTCTTTTATTGACATCATCTTCATCCTCGACTGTATCGGATACATCGGCGGCCCGGGTAACCTCATTCAGCTCACGCCTTACTTTTTCACTGTAGCGACGCAGTTTGCCAATCATACGGGCACTCTCCCTGATAAAATGCGGCAGCTCTTTCGAGCCGAAAAACATGAGCACGATAAGCAGTATGATCAAAATCTCAAAGAAGCCAAGACCACTAATCACTTTTTTCTCTCCATGACAAAAAATGACACAAGAATACTGATACCGTACAGGACCAGAAGCGGCAGAGCCAGAAACATCTGTGAGACGATATCAGGCGGTGTTAATACTGCGGCCATAATAAAAATAATCACAATGGCATACCGGATTTTAGCAATAAGCACCTTTGGTGTTAAAAACCCGAGTTTAGTGAAAACATAGGAAAGCACCGGCAGTTCAAAGACCACCCCGAAAGCCATGGCAAGCTTTATAAGAAATCCAAGATATTCCTGTGAACGGTAGAGCGCATCAAGTTTCCCGGCTGCAAATCTGGTCAGAAAAGAGATAACGAAGGGTACCGTAAGATAACTGAACGCGATACCCATAAGAAAGAACAGGGTTGAAGCAAAAACCACCGGGAGAATAATGACCTTTTCCTTTTTGTATAGACCGGGAGAGATAAACCGCCATATCTGATAAAAAACGGCCGGGGCGGCAAAAATAACACCGCCGGTTATTGCAATCTTAATGCTGAGTATAATCGCTTCCGCGGGGCCGGTGTAAATAAGACGCGGGGCCGGATCCGCAAGGCGCAGCGGGTAAATCATCACCACATCGAAAATCCTTTTCCAGAACACTCCGCAGGGTATTGCACAGACACCAACGGCAATCAGACATTTAAAAATACGCCAGCGTAATTCCTCAAGGTGATCCAGAAAGGACATTTCATCGGGATTTTTGTTTTTCGTCATGAACAGAACCTGAAGAGATTACTGTAGTCCACTTTCCGGTACGTATAAGACCGGTTTCTATAAAATATATTTGTTGTCCGTTTTCTTTATTATATAATTATGCGATTGCATCTACCTGACATATATTTATCGGGATACAGCACTTATCAAAGGACACAGGTGAAAAAAAGATCTGATTTAACAGTGTACGGTATTCATGCGGTTGAAGAACTTCTGGCAAAACGAAGTAATGAGATAGACCGTATCTATTTCGATACGCAACACACCAAGGGAAGAGCGTTCGACCTGCTGAAGCAATGCAGAAAGCGAAAAATTCCCTGTCAATGTATTCCCTCCCGGAGACTCAACCAGCTTGCCCATACTGGCAAGCATCAGGGCGTTGTTGCCCGGTGTGCGGTAAAGCCTTACGACGATATTAAATATCTGGAACAGATTATTACACAGACCGATACCCCTCCATTAATTGTAGTGCCTGCTTCATGCGAGGATCCCGGGAATTTCGGTGCGCTTATCCGCACCAGTGTCGCATTCGGTGTCACCGCACTCTTACTTGAACGAAAACAGACTGTCCCGCTCAATGCAACGGTAGCAAAAGCTTCCGCCGGCATGGTGGAGCATATCACAATAGTAAAGCCTCCAAGTCTCGAAAAAGTAATCACCGATTGTAAACTAAAAGGCTTTACCGTAGCGGGCGCGGAGGCCGGTACCGGTAAACAACCGCAGGAAATCGATTTTACCCTGCCGACGATTCTGATTGTCGGCGGCGAGCGCCGGGGTATACCACCATATCTGCAGAAACTCTGTGATGATTTTGTGAGTATTCCAATAACCGATACCGCCGGTTCGTTGAATGTATCAGTTGCAGCCTCCATACTGATCTATGAATGTATGAAACAGCGTGGATTCAAAAAATAGCAGCACGGGTAACCCGTGGAAAAATAAGAAGGGATTTATCGTACTTCCCTATTCACTGAAACCGAAGAAGTTATCCATCTGATCCATGACATCTTCACCGGTTATCAGCGAATCGTCTTCACTGCCTTTTTTCCTGGGACCGGCATGTTTTCCCTGAGGAGAAGGCCCTTTGGAAAGATTAATGTCCATGACATCCTGAGTACTGCCGGTTTTCTGGTCCTGAGGTTTCGGTTCCGGTGCGAAACGCGAAGGCGCCTTTTTCATGAGTTCGTCGACACTGAATTCCTGTGTTGCTTCAACGTCAAGGGCAGATTCAAACACCGGTTTGCCTTTTTCCGGAAGGTCATCTTCTATCGCGGATGGTGATGCTATTGAAGCCGGATCACCAATATGCACATCCTCCAGATTGAAAACCGAATCCTGCTGAGCGGGAGTCTCCGCACCAAATTCCGGTATTGAAGGCTCCTGCGGCTTCGTTTCCTCTTCCGGTTTCTGATACTGCTTAATTGCATCGAGCGGAATTCGGGTTGTCGCACCAAGCTCAAAAGCGGATAATGCCTCCGACGCATAATCCTTCTGTTCCGGCTCGACCGCCTCCTCCGGTGAAGGAGTTTTTGAAATCTCGACAGTTTTATCCATATTAACCGGTTTTTCTTCGGGTTGCCGAGCTTCAAAAACCGATTCTTGCGCCTCCTCTTCCCGGGGCGGTTCAAACGCCGCCGGCGGCTGCCGGCGAACCGGCTCCTTCTTTTCAACAACGGCTGCACGGGAAACACTGCGGACTTTCGGCGCATCAACAGCAGGCAGATCACCCTGGTTCCTTAAGATAAAAGCCTTCTGGTCCTCAATGAAACGCTCCATATTCTTCACATAAAAGGAATCCAGATATTCGATATTACTCCTGAGCGTAGTATTAATTTCATCAATCTTCGATAGTAATACCTGCCGCAATGAATCAAAATTCATCGTGCCGATTCTATACGCCGAGAATGCATTCTCAATAGTCGCCGAAAGCTTGCCGATAGTATTAACCACAATACGCCTGTTTTCAGCGCGTTCTTCCAGAATCTTCTGCTGCTTCGTATAGATATGCAGGGCAATAATAGTCGTGACCGTACATCCAGCCGTAAATCCTGCAACCACCGCCAGAAAAATATTTAATCCCATCTGTGCATCCTTTCAGAAAAGCACGTATTCATTTTAAAAACCAGTTAAATAATATAAATGATTTCCAGTTTTCAGTCACACGCTCATGAAGAAATTTACCGTTATACGTATACGAGACGATAAAAACACACTCCTCTTCCCCGTCTCTGAGCGAGAAACCGGCATGTACATCGAAAAACAATACGAAAATATATCTTTCAAATTATAGCATATTTCGCTCAGCATAACTATAAATTCTTCTATAATTTTCTATGGTATCATTCCAGTTGAATTTATCGAGTGAGTGCCAGCCATGCATGACAAGGCGGTAATATTTCTCTTTATCATGAAAAAGCGTAACCGCTTTTTCCAGCGCATCACAGGCGGCATCGACCATCGCCCGATACAGGTCCGATGACATGCGGTCATGTGGCGATGAAGAGAGTATCCGCCGCCACTCTTCATCTACCTGTTCACCGCTAAATTCTTCACGATATACAATTCCGGTAGGCGGTAAATTACTGTCTGTAAAATCATTGAGAATCGAAGAATAATAAGAGGGAATAACGCAGGGATAGGCAGACTGCACCTGCTCCCACAATCCGCCTGTACCACGGGCAATAACAGGGGTACCGCAGGAAAAACCCTCGGTAGCTGCACCAAAGGGTTCATAAAATGAAGGCATAACCAGATAACTTGATCCCCCGATAAAATAAGGATATTTCGTACCTGGAATAAAAAACGGCCAGATAGTAATATCACCTTCACAGGCGCAGGCACATTCCACAAAGAAGGAATAATCAGAACTGTTTGCTGTGTCATAAGGATTACTGGGACTGAAAATCAGCTTTGCCAGCCCCCGTTGCAACCGTTTAAAAGCATGGAATATAACATCATACCCTTTTTGCATGATATCAAACCTGCCGCTCATAAAAAAAATCGGGACCTGCATACTGTCCCCGGGAAAAGTCAGTCTTCCGGTTATCCGATCGTCTCTTGTCCTGGATAAAATCTCAATAAGTTTCCGGTAAAAAACATTCTTTTTCGTTTCAAATACTTCCCGGTCTCCATGCCTGGCGTTGATGAAATCCTTGGCGGAAAACAATCGAGGCGATGGCCTGAACATACCGTTTCTGATACCCACCGGTGGATTCATTGTAAAATGGCTCTGGAGATGTCCAACATACACCCCTGTCTGCAAGGGATCATGCATAAGCTCGAAAGCAAAGGGCGTGCTGACTGTGGTGAGCGGGCCGTCACAAAAGGGAATACTTGCCTGGAGCACTGTCCCACCGGCTACTTCCCGGCCAAAACAGTTTTTATAAGAACCGGCGGGTAATCCTGCATCATACGAGTTGTGCAAGGTTAATACGATTCTTACTGATTTAAGAATGCCTTCCAGTACCGCTATTTTTGAAGAAACTGCCAGTAGCGCCGTCTCCCAGTCATGGCAATGGATAAGAATATCATTCGTCAAATGAAGACGATTCAGGACAAAGGGAACAATACCGCTGAATGCCAACGCATCCTCCACCAGTCGTGCTTCATTATCATAACCGTAAGGATGGTTATGAGGCGCGAAATAGTCTTCACACCCGATATAATAACAGGGAAATTCTGCGCGGTTGTGTTGATAACAGGTTATGTTTCTTCTGAAACCGGCCAGGACACAGTGTTGATTTGAAAAGAGTTCGGCTATTTCTCCTGCAGCACGGGCATTCTTCACTGCAGCAATGTTTTTATAAAAGGGAGAGATAAAAACCACCCGCTCTCCCTGTGCAGCAAGATAATGGGGAAGATACCGGGTGACAGATGCCAGCCCACCGAGACAGGCAAGATTATTTTCAAAAGCGGTAATCACTACTGTTCGCTTTTTCGTATTATAGGCATACTGTGAGGAAAAGAAACGTTTCCTTTCCGATTCGTTGAATAATGTGTTGTATGGTTCGCGCCGCGGTGTCCAGGCATCCCATGCTGAATGGAAACTCTGACGTGTCATCTAACTCTCCTCTGCGCTGTTTCCGGCAAAACCGGCACAGAGATACCATACCAAACCGATAAACGCGGGTAATACCAGATTCATAATAAGAATAATGAGAGAAGTGCCCAGCGCCGCTCCGCCAACAGTAAAAGTACCGTTGCTGCAGGTTGCTCCAAGGTGCGTCAGGAACAGAGTGAAGGCTCCTTCCCTCACACCCATATTTCCAATGGTAACGGAAATAAACGGCATAAGTCCATATGCCAAGCAGACAGCCGGTATATTAAGAAGAACCGTACCGCATTCAAACATGCGCAATAGTATAACGGTTTGTGCAATAAGCGCACTGTGCGCAAGAAGAGAATATAAAACAGCTCTTTTTCCCGCAGGCTGAAAAAGTCTTGGCAGATTATTCAGAATATGGTTAAAAAAACGTGATACCGCATGTTTTTCATTAAAAACTTTCCCTGTAGAAATAAACAGCAACCCAATGACAAACAGAACAAAAGCAGCGATAATAAATATTTTCATGTTTCGTGTCAAATGAATATCCAGAAAGACCTTCAGGAAAATTATTGCGAGCAGACCGGTAAAGAATACTGTTGTAATAATAAAAAGTTTATCAATAATAACCGCAAAGAGAGAGTCACCCTTTCGTGTGTGAGAAATCTGTATCCCGCGGAAAAGCTCCCCGAACCGGCCGGGGGTTATAAAAGCAAGGAGATTACCCCATAACAGCGTTTTCCATGCAAGATGGCCTTTAACGGAAAACTGTTGAAACCTGAGGATTATCTCCCACCGTTTTACCTGAAAAAAAAGACCCAGGGCACTGAATATGAAAGCACTCAGTATATACGAAGGCCTAAGGTAACTGGTTATGGTCTGTATTTCATCAATAGTAATTTCCTTATTTACAAAGAAAAAGAACAACAATGTAATGATAATTTTAAGTCCCCAGGTAATTACTCTGTTACTCATGACACGTTTCATTGGGTCAGTCTCTTTTTATTTCGATGAACTGTCAACCCGGATTATTCACTTCGTTCACCGAGTCTCTATGATTAATATGATCACCCGGATTCTAACTATGGAATATCATAACAACCATTTGAATTTAAACGGGTTATGTTAATAATCCAATGATTTATTTCTAAAAGCCATTTTTATGCCATTATTTATAACGCTCAGTTCCGGCTGTAAGTTTGAAGCGCTCCTCAGGGCCTCCGTTAGGTTTATAGGTGGAGATGATAACATCGGCTTTGACTGCGGTACCGGCCGTAACCTGTCGATAGCTGCCGGAGCCCCTCTCCATCATACGGACATCCGCGACAACGAAACCTGCTGCACCAATCGCTTCCTGAAGCACATTCCACGGGGATAATTCTGATATAGCCACAGGGACGTAATAAACTCCCGTGAGAAATTGATTTGTCATGGAATATCCTGTTGGCCGATATCGGTTAAGCATGCTAAATGTCCAAAATACCTGCTCCACCATAAACTTCACAAACCCACGCATCCTCACGTCCGGCCATTCTCCGGCGATGCGCCACATAATGGAAAGGGCGTGAAGCGCACGAGGTATATGGAGGTGATGGAAATGGGTCACGCCTTTAGGCGCAAAGCGTGAATAATGGTATATGTCTTTGGGAATGGCCTGTGAAGGAAAGCGGTCAACTGGAATCGAATCTGCCAGTTTGTTCATCAAGGCCAAATCGTGTTCGTCAGGTTTCTTTCGCCACCTGGTCTTGTCGCCGGGCAGGATGTACTCGATCTCGACCGGCACATAAGTGACTTTGCGGACAGTCTCGCCTATTGCCTTGTCGAACTGGATTGTGAACTTGTGCTCACAGCTTCGCGTGGTCAACGTTGACCGGCAATTCGGGCATGAAAATTCATTGGCAAATTTACCGGTTTCCGGATTATAGGCCTGATCCATGAAGACCACGTCGCCCGCGCAATTGGGACAGGTGAAGACTTCCGACCAGACCACATAGTTAATGCGCCCTTTTCTTCTGCCGTCCGAATGAAGGGTCTCGTACATCCAGCCGATCT
>CAZIYW010000042.1:0-39022 GCA_964543525.1 uncultured Fibrobacterota bacterium
GAAGGTGGCAAAACAGTCAAATAGTGATTTTACGAGCTTCTTTTATTTTATGGTCATCTTGTATCATTGCCGATACCGCCGCACTTCCTGCTACAAGATACTCTCCGATTCCACCAAGGGGCGCCTTATATTATTTAGCCGATATATAAGAAAAAACCTTACGCGCCTCAGATGCTGTGCTACCGCTTTGACGCGTTAAAAGCGTTGCCGCCGATCTATAAAACAGTTCACTTTTCATTTTTTACCGGTCTCCCTGAACGATACGCAGGCTGCGCACAACGTACCGGGTTTGTCAGGTTTTCCCCTATTTAAATGAGACCATGCAATTTCTGTAAAATCTCATCATATTCCTTGCCGTTGAAGCAGAACTGCAGCTTTTGAAATCGCTCCCGCAGTTTTTTGACCTGTTCCTTTACATTGGCATCTTTTACAACCACATCATGAATCAATTCCGCGAGTTCTCTGAAGTCATCAGGTCCCATACCGAAGCGGGTCATTTCCGACACACCCATACGCAGAGCGCCGGAAGCTGTAAAGCTTTCTTCATCGGGTTGCGCCTGGTAGTTACAGATGATATTGTTCTGTTCGAGTCTTGACGCGATTTCCGGTCCGCGGCCGTAGCCTGTGTTTACAATAACCTGGTGCGTTTCAGTATAATCGTTTGCAGGATCGCCCGCCACGTTAAGACCACTCTCCTTTAATGATTTTGCAAAGGACTTTGCATTTGAAATAACCTTTTTCTGATATTCATCCCTGTAATGGTTCATCTCATAGGTTGCCATCAGCAATCCGAGCAGGGTGCCAAGGTGGTGATTTGATACGGAGCCCGGAAAAGTCCTGCGTTCGATCGCTTCCCACAATGCAAAGCGTTCCTCTTCCTCGCTGTAGCTGCTGCCGACAATTCCCCGCTGGGTACCGAAGAAGGTTTTATGGGTTGAACCGGTAACCAGATTGGCGCCTTCCTCAAACGGCTGCTGGAAATGAGGGCCGATAAGACCGAGCACATGCGCCATGTCATACATGACAATGGCATCTATATTCTGATTATCCAGGAACTCCCTGATTTCTGCAACGGGTTCCTTATGGATAACCATACTCTTACCGAAAATAATCAACTCGGGTTTGTATTCATCGATTAGTTTCAGTGTTTCCTGCACGTCAATTTTATACATGTTATCGGCACACACCGGAAAATTGACAACCGCTGGACGCTCGGTGCGCGGATCACGCCGGACATAGTCCTTCAATGCACCCATGGGCTGTGCGCTCAGATGGCCGCCCCTGCCGATATGATTGTTCATTACCTGCCGGATCCGGCGAGGCTCACTTCTGCGATCGGTACGGTTGATATAATCGACAACAGCACTGAAAACAGCGGTGTTTGCCATCTGCCCGCTGATAAGCCGCGGCTCCACATTGGCACACCCGAGAAATTTCTGCATTTCCAGCCGGAGAAGATGTTCGACCTCATCAATGAAACCGCAGCCCTGATAGTAATAAATATCCGCATCATGGAAAGCATCGGAACGCTTATGCTCGGCGTATCTAAAACTGGAATCCATGACGGATAACAGACGGGCCATGGGCGAGACGGTCATCTCCGAAGGAATAAGGTTGATACACTCTCTCTGGCGCCACTCGGTATTTGCCGCGGATTTTTCAAGGAGATTTTTTACCCGTTGCGGTATGTCCCCTTCAGGAACCTTTCTCGGCGGCAGTGAAAAGTTATAAACAATTGGCCGCGCATAGGGCGGCGCATTGCTTTTAAGGTGACAGGGTACTACTACTGCGTCAACCATCTTCCCGCGAATCCCGACCTGCAGCTTTTCATTTTCAAGTATGTCGCTGTCAATATAGGCCAGGCAGATAGATCGCAGCTCGTGCCGGTCGGTCTGCGCCGAAGCGAGTCCTTCCCCTTCGACTGTCCACAGTGGAACCATGGTGCCGCTGGTAACGTATCCTACATGCTTTGATCCCCTGAAAACCTTTGATCCGGCACGGGCCACACCCCGACCGGCCAGCGCCACTGTCCTGGTGATCCGTGGAAGGATATCTCTTGCAGAATATTCGCGTCGCATGATTTTCTGCAGCGCTTCACTCTGGCGGGTTAACTCCCTACGGCCGATAAAGTCGCCTTTCAAAGGCGAGAAACTGACAGCAAACCTGGCCAAAGGACAAGACATGAGCGGTATCTCATTTCCTTCCGGATCCTTACCCAACTCATGACCGTACAGCGGAAGACCCGCTTCAAGCCTGAGTGTATCGCGCGCACCGAGCCCAACCGGTACCGCACCTTTACTGATCAACAAATCCCACAGCATGACGCCGTGATCTTTATCAACAAATAATTCGAAACAGAGCGGTTCGCCGGTATAGCCGGTTCTGCTTATGCGGACAGCCGCGCCGTTTATAGTCACAATACTCAAAGCATTCCGGGCAGGTTCGGGAAGCCTGCCGGACTGTATAACCCCAGCAAGTATATCGCGGGATTTCGGCCCCTGCAACGCAAGCATGACAATCTCTTCTGTTTTGTCAAGGATAACAACATCCTTAAACCTGCTCATATGCGTATGTAAATGCTCCCAGTCTCTCTGGCGGTTGGCAGCATTGACTACCAGAAGGAATTCATCATCAGTAAAGTGGTAGAGATAGGCATCATCCACGGCGCCACCCTGCTCATTGGGTATAATGCAATACTGCGCGGTAAGGCGGTTAACCTTGAGTGCCTCAACATTACTGCTTAATACGTGCTGCAGAAAAGGGACGGTATCCCTGCCGCGGATGATAAACCGGCCCATGTGGGAGACATCAAAGAGCCCGGCGTTTTTTCGTGTCGCCAAATGCTCCGCCACTATTCCCGAGGGATATGATATGGGCATATCCCAGCCGGCGAATGCAGTAAGTTTTGCACCCAGTGCGATATGCCTGTCGTAAAGCATTGTTCTTTTTCTTTCGCTCATAGTGATTCCTTTATACTATTAAAGTTCCAGTGTTAAAAATTTATCATTCAGGGGGAAACGCCCGAAACCACTGAACGGTTACAAAATACATTACGTATGACTGTTCTTCACCACGGCTACCGTTTGGTGAGTACAACCCTTTATATCGTCAGATTTAATACGGGAAATAGATACCCACGGGCTCAGCTTTCGGCAAAGGCCTTGAATTTCTCCAATCCCTCCTGTATCTCATCGGTATTGATACCCGAATAGGCCAGACGAATATAGAGGTTATCCTCACCGTCAAGTACCTTGCCGAAGTGCAGCCGGGTGCAGAACGATACGCCGGTCTCATAAAGCACCGCCTTCCGGAAATCATCATAGTCGGTTAGATTTTTTCTCTGCATCACACCGCTCACATTTGGAAAGAGGTAAAAGGTGGCATTGGGCCTGAAGCATTTCACTCCGTCAATGGAATTCAACAGGTCCACCGCCGTATCACGTCGCTCCTTTAGGATTTGTAGGATCCTTTTTACTTCGGTCTGATCACCGGTAAGCCCTTCGATTGCGCCGTACTGGATAAAGTGGTTCGGACAGGATTCATCATTGACATTCAGTCTGGCGAATACTTCAGCAACCGGCTGGGGAGCAATCGCAGCGCCAAGGCGCCACCCGGTCATGGCAAACTTTTTGGAGAAGGTATACAGGATAACACACCGCTCCTCCATTCCGGGCAAAGAGGCCAGAGAGGTACTGACGCCTTGATAGCGAATATCAAAATAGGCTTCGTCACAAAGCACCATCAGATCATTCCTGAGAACCAGATCAGCCAGTTTCTCGAGCTCGGCTCGTGAGCATTCCGCGCCGGTTGGATTCTGCAGGTCATTGAGCACCAGCAGTTTTGTACGCGGCGTAATCTTATTCTCCATCGCTTCGAGGTCGAGGACGAAATTATCCTCGCCTTCAACGTACCCGTATGGTATGGCGACACCACCGTGAAATTCGATCTGGGATTCATAAATGGGATACCCTGGATTGGGATAAAGCACCTCGTCGCCGGGATTCATCAATGCAAGGAAAAATTTACTGATTGTCGGTTTCCCTCCCGGTTCAATCACTACATTTTTCATGGAATAGTGGGTGTTGTGTGACTTATTGATATCCTCGGCAAGAAGCTCGCGCAGTTCTGGAATACCGGCATTGGGACAATAACCGGTTTTCCCGTCCCTGATCGCTTTAAACGACGCTTCAACAATATTGGATGGTGTAGGAATATTCATATCCCCGAGATGAAATGGATACACCTTGTTTCCCTGTGCGGCGAAAGCCGCGGCTTCAGCAGAGACGATAAAGGCCGTTTCCGTACCTAGTTTCTGTATTCGGTCAGCGAATTTTTTCATTGTGCCCCCCAAGGCTGTATGTTTGTGGGATTATGTGCGATTCCTTACATATGCCGCTATTGCTTCATATTGACTGTTGCCGTCAAGGCCGGCCTGGGCCAGGACCATATTTGCCTTGCCGCTGCCGAGATAATGTCCTTTCTTAAACGGGAACAGCGACATGTGTCTTCCATAGTCAGAACGTATCCAGCGATAGAGTGTCGGCATGGTAAAACCGGTAATTCCCATGGCTTCCTGCGCGCGTTCTTCGGGGTATATTTTCCGCTGCTCCGATTCCGGCAGCATATCAAACAACTCCGCGCTGGCGATATAGTAGACGTTCAGGTCAATGCCAGCTTTGTCCAGAAGCGGCAGGGTTTCATTTACAAAAGCATAGGCTACTTCACTGCCCTGGAGCACCAGGGTACCTTGGCTCTCGGCAGATGCTTTTTTAAGGCGGTACACACCGGTGGCGGCATCTTCTGCCGGAGCAATGCCCAGGGCCTTTCTGTCAACTATTGTCTCGGTGGGACGGGTAACGAAGGGCGCTATTATTGCCGGCTGTTTTGCAAGTGCTGCTGATAAGAGTACCCATATTTCCTGCGGATCCCATGGTGTCAGGGTTATACATGTTTGCGCCGGGAAATTTTCCTGCAACAACTGCAGCGGCTGCGGGTCCGCATGGGTCGGGCCGTCTTCCCCGGTCTTTACACCCGCGTGTGCGCAGATAAGGATAAAGGGATTGCAGGGAGTGTGGTAAGCCTCTTTTCGTGCCTGTGCGCCGATCGCGTGTAAACGCGCGCTGATGTGTCCCAGTGCCGCGATAAAAGCGCCGTACGATGAGCAAACCCCGATATGGCGTCCATAGGTGGAGAGACCGGCCATGATACCGCTCATGGCATCTTCACAGATACCGCCTATTGACAGAACGCGTGAATCCGGATTCGTATCGGCATTGAAAAACCCTTCGGAAAAATGCTGTGCTGCAAGATTGACACTGGTTGAACCAAGCAGGTCCGCAGATGCAATGAAAATGGTTCCTCTGCTTGCATCGTTATAGTACTGTAACACCCGTCCCAGCTCCCCGCGCAGAGTTGTGACATCCCCAGGGACCAGTCTGCATTCGTCCGGTACGGTGAGAACCTTTTTCTTAGCAATGGAAAAGACCGTAGCGAGCTGCCGCTCCATGTTCCTTGCTTTTAGCGAGCATTCATTGAGCGTTTCCCGGGATTTCTTCAATTCTGCAGCCAGGAAATCCACCATGTCACGCTGTTTTTCAAGCGCAGAGCGAATAATTTGAAGCGAATTCCAGAAACATTCCTCGATTTTAACACTGTCGGTGCCGTTGCAGAGCTGTTTTCCGGGATCACAGGATGGAAAGCTGCGGCCTGTCATCTCAAGAATATTCCTGACCGCATTATAAAAGCCTTCACTGCACAGTTTGTGTCCCGCACCGTGAGATTTCCGTCCTTCAATACCATACTGCCAGCCTTTGGTTGTCCGGTATACAATTGCGGTCGGTTGGGAATTATCCATTTTAAGCGCTTTTTGCTGTGCAGCGGATATCTGCCGGAAATCGGTGCCGTCGGGAACCATAATCACATTCCAGTCGTGAAGATAGGCAAGTTCCGCCGGTGTCCACTGCACATAATCACCGGGTTTGGTACCGTCACGGCACACATGGTCGGAGTCAATGGAGGCCTGGTTCCAGTCAATATGGAGTATAGCATTTTTCAGTGATGCGGTTCCGGCCGCAGCCAAGGCTTCACTCACCCTGCCGGGAGTCAATCCGCCTTCACCTTCGACAATATGCACATACGGTGCCTTGTCGATTCCGTAATAATCAATTGCTCCATACGCCAGACCGAGCGAGGCAGCCACACCGACACCGGATGCCCCGGTGGAGAGACGGACAAAGGGTGTTGCCGGTGTGGGATGTCCGTCAAGGGCTTTCGACTTGAATTTCTTAAAAAGAGGTGTGTCGTTGATCGGGTTCCTCCGAAAGCCAAGCAGATCCTCCAGGCGAAGCTGTAACGAGATGTCTGACGGAAGCAGATCGGGCGCCCCGATGCGTACTATCTCGTTGCGCAATGCCCACATGGCATAGAGGCCAAGCGCCTTGTGGCCTGCCGCGTAAGAGATTATGTCAGCATCTTCACGGAGCGGATTCGATACGTCGTACTTCAGCGCGTTGTAGATAATGCAGAACACAAATCGCCCGGAAGAAATTGAACCGCCGGGGTGTCCTGAAAGGGGAACGTAATTGTACAGGAGTGCGCAGAGAGATCTGTACACGGTATCAAGCGTTTCATAATGTTTTACCTGCTCCAAAGAAAGCGGCTCTCCCGACCTTTTCATCTCATCGGTTATGTCTATATACCTGCCGTGTCTGGGACCGAACGGAGTACTCATGAGTTTCTTCCTTCACTTTTAAGGAATTATGATTTTTTTCGGATTTTTCGTACCTGTTTTGCTAATACTTGACAGGAGCGCATTCTGTATCACCAGGGAAAGCAGTCAGGAACCACTCCTGTAATTATGGTGCATATCTCTTCTCAATATTCAGCCGAAATCTGTTATTCCTGCTGATTTTCCATCCATTATGTGTATTGTATCACGTAAATAATATAATTGTTTGAAGCTTTTTCTTCAATTTTTTTTAATAAAATTACTTTTATCATAATTAAAGCCCCATTTTTCTACGTTTATCACAATTAATTGCCATATTTTTGGTGTGCACAGGTAACATTTCAGCAGAGCGACCCAAAGATAACCTTCCCCGCTCCAACGATTTTTTATTCCCTGCCAGTGCAGGGTATGTGTCCTGGTTGACCAGCGGTAAAAAACGGACTTTTCCGTCTGCTGCGTTGAGGACGTTTATTTCCCGGACAGCTTTTACCGGATCATTGATTTGAACTCTGGCGGCGGCATATTCACTTCCTGCGCTGGATTTACCATGCACGGCGATTGAACCACCGGTTGCAAAGGTAAAGGATATTGGGTTTTTCTGCTGCCTGGGACACAGTACCGGCAACCACCGTAAAAATAATCAGTAATTGTTGGATATGTTTCATGGTGTCAACTCTCCTTGGCGAAGGAATCCGTTAATTTTCCGAATCCTCCCAGCACTCGGCACCGGGATATTCTTCTTTACCGGTTATGGCAAACACGGGATCCTTGTTTTCTCTTTTCTGCTTTTGGTAATCTTTCAGACAGATAAAAGCTTTGTTTGACAGGATGGCTATGGCTGTTAAATTTATCAATGCCAGCACTCCCATAAAGAGATCCGCTGAATTCCATACCTGGGTCATTTTCGCGATCGATCCGACAAATACCAGTGCACATACCAGTATTCTGAAAAGCGTGAGCCATATTTTCTTCGGATTAAGAAACTCGATATTGGTTTCTCCATAGTAGTAGTTACCGATTATCGAGCTGTATGCAAACAACAGGATACAAATAGCGACGAATGAGTTTCCCCAGGCCCCGACATGGGAGCTTAATGCGTTCTGGGTGAGCTGTATGCCGGTCAACCCGGAGCTGTTTCCGATATCGGAAAGCAATATAACAAACGCAGTGGCACTGCAGATAAGCAGGGTGTCGGTGAATACTCCCAGGGTCTGTACAAATCCCTGTTTAACCGGGTGGGAGACATTCGCCGTTGCCGCAGCATTGGGTGCGCTTCCCATACCGGCTTCATTTGAGTAGAGTCCGCGTTTTATTCCCCACATTATAGCCGCACCGATTCCACCGCCCAGCGCCTGGTGTAAACCAAAAGCGCCTTTGAAAATTTGTGCAAACACAGCCGGGACCAGTGTGATATTGGTAATCATAATAAACAGCGCGACCAGAATGTAACTGATAGCCATTACGGGAACCATTATTTCAACAACACGGGCGATTCGCCTGACACCGCCGAATATGATAATCGCAGTTACCCCGGCCAGGATAATTCCGCACCATACTCTGCTGATATTAAAAGCCTCTTCAAAGGCGAGGGAGATGGTATTTGAATGCACTGAATTGAATACCGTGCCAAAAGAAATGGTAATAAGAACGGCAAACAGTACTCCCAGCCATCTTTTCTTAAGAGCTTTTTCCATATAATAGGCGGGGCCACCTCTGAATCCATCCGCATCCTTTACTTTGTAAATCTGTGCCAGCGTGCTTTCAACAAAGCTGGAACCGGCGCCGACCAGGGCAATAAGCCACATCCAGAAAACGGCTCCGGGACCACCCATCACAATAGCAATCGCCACACCTGCGAGATTCCCGGTACCAACCCGTGATGCAGTGCTGATACAGAATGCCTGAAATGATGAGATACCGCCTCTTTTTTTTCCTTTGGTAGCACCATCACCGAGGAGGCGGATCATATCTCCCAGACAGGTAAACTGGACAAAGCCGGATCTGATCGTGAAGAATAGTCCCAACACAATTAAAAGAGCTATAAGAACATAGGACCAGAGAAAATTATTAGTGACACTCAGCAGTTTATCAAAAGTCTCCACTATATACCCCCCTGATTGGTATGTGGTGATTATTTGAGAACCTTTTCATTTCTATTTGCACAGATACATAAAATACGATTGACACGTATTAGAATCTACAAAGTTGTATTATTGAGTAAAAGAAATTGTATTTAGATTATAAGCTTTAGATAATATTTTGGCTTCACTTGGTCTGTAGCATAAACAGCATAATTTGTTCTTTGGAATTTGTGATAAATTAATATCACCCAGATGACGGTATTCGTCTTCCTGCTGCCAGTCACTCTTCACACCGGTCGATTGGGTGAGCCAGGCATCCGATGGATAAATAGGATTATCACCTGATTTTTCATAGTAGTGTACCTTTGTAATGCCGGCAGCGTGGGCGTATTCTTTTGCAATACCGATACCATACGGTTCAAACGACATCTGCCGGTACCGGGCGCGGTAACGCATCAGCGGGAGAAACTCCTCCGGTGCCGTGCCTGAAAAAGAGACTGTCGGAATGTTTTCTGGTATATGGCGGGATGATGCCAGTATCCGCCGTGAAAAGAGAATGTGCGCCAGAGTTTCCCGGGCATTTCTCGGGTAGGTATCGGAAGAGAGTATGGCTGTATAGTAGTCGTACAGTGTTTCATCCGGCCAGGCTCTGTTTGATGTGCGTGTCCAGTGAATGAGATACTGTTTTGAAACAGTTGACAATGCAGGATTCAGAGATTCTTTGCGTACCGTGTAGGATACCGGAGACGGTTTTTTATCGTATTCGCATTGAAACGATGTAACGATCTCCTTTCCCTTTTCGCAATGCCCGGCAAGTAAACGCTGCATACCGCCGTTTTTCCGTATCGATACCGGCAGGAGCATATCGGCGTGCGATACTATGAAAGTGTCGCGCTGCTGTTGCAATATATTCCCAGATGTATCGGGATAGAGCGGTATGAATTCAGAGATCTTCGGATTGAGGTTGAACTGGACCGTAATATACCGGCACTGTTGATTGAAACCGGTTTCATTCTCTGCGGGTATTACGATTGCCTGTTTCAGGTTGTATCGGTGCGCGAGGGTGACAAGCAGTTCCCAGGTCTGCATACCAACTGAGGTGTAGAGTGCGTCGGCATTGTGTTTTACCCACTTAACAGCGTTGACTGCATGCCGGACCCAGAGTGTTTTTTTACAGGGGTGTAACGGCTGGCGGGAGAGAAGGACAGCTGCAGTTTTCATGGGTACTTTTTCCATGTTTCGTAAACTGTGAGGTGACCGTTGCAGAACTCCGCAGCACGCGTCTCAGACCAGTATTCCCCGCTTTTACCGAAAGTCACGAAACCCACATGACCGCCCGATTTCGGCGTTTCAAGGAAAACGTTGCAGTTCCGCTCAGCCTCCTTCAGGTAAAAGCATTTATCAGTGAGAAAGGGATCGTCAAGCGCGTTGACAATCAGGGTTGGCACGGTAATAGCGGTCAGAAACTGTGTGGTACTGCACTGTGTCCAGTAGTCTTCGGCGCCGGAGAAACCGTGAATAGGTGCGGTATAGCGATCGTCGAACTGTTTGAAGTTTTTAATGGCGGTAAAATCGTTGTCGTTGATTTTATCGGGAAAGAGTGCTGCTTTTGCTGCTATTTTCCTGTGCAGCATTTTTAGAAAGCGCTGCATGTATAGCCGGTGTGATAAACGAGCCAGTTTCCATGAGCATGAGGTAAGATCGCAGGGCGCTGAAAAACCTGCCGCTGCCACAATGGTTTTTACAACAGGAAACTGACCGTCACCCAGGTATTTGAGAATAACATTGGCGCCCAGACTGAATCCGACCAGTGCTATTGCCTTATATCGGCCCGTTTTATCAATATGTGATACTACGGTATGCAGGTCGTCAGTCTTGCCGTAGTGATAGGAGATGAGCAGTCGGTTAGGCTCCCCGCTGCACCCGCGGAAATTCATGGCAACCGCATCCCAGCCGCGTCTGTTGAAGGCTTTTATCATACCAACCATGTAGGCCCGGTACGAGTGGCCTTCAAGACCATGGAGGAGAATAACAACCCTGTCCGCACCTGTTTTTGACCAGTCCAGATCAAGAAAATCAGCATCGGGGGTAGTTATACGCTCTCTCCGGTACTGAATGCCGGGTACCGTTCTGAAATAGACAGGATAGGCGGATTGAATGTGCCCGTTCGCAAATAAGAAAGGTGGTTTATAGGTTGAATGGTGTAGTACCGGCATAGTGAAAATTCAATCAGTTATATAAACAGCCAAAGTATCGGAAAGTAAAAAATAGGTGATTCTGCAGAAAAATATTTTAAAAAAAAATCACAGATGATAGAATTATAGGAGTATTTTTCCCTTATATTAAATATAACAAGGGTGTCATGCATGGTGATTGCTGTCTGGAAAAGCCTTCGGCCGAAGCAGTGGACAAAGAACCTGTGTATCTTTGCAGGATTGATATTTGCCCAGCAGATAACCAATGTCCCTTTTATACTGAGGACTGTATGGGCATTTGTGATTTTCTGCCTGCTCTCAGGTTCGGTTTACCTTATTAATGATATCAGCGATCGTGAGAAGGACCGGCAGCATCCCCTCAAATCGCATCGTCCAATAGCATCGGGTGCATTGTCGGTGACGCATGCCGTTATTGTTGTTTTTCTTTTAGTGACACTTTCCCTGGTATGCGCATGGTTTCTTGACATTCCCTTTTTTATTATTGCTTCCGCATATCTGTTCCTTCATATTGCATATTCTCTTCATATAAAAAATGTTGTTATTCTTGATGTCCTGACCGTTGCCTGTGGATTTATTCTCAGAGTGGTGGCAGGAGCGGTTGTTATCAATGTGGAAATTTCATCCTGGCTGCTGGTGTGTACCGTATTTCTAGCACTCTTTCTGTCATTATGCAAACGGCGTTACGAATTGATTGTGATTGAGCGCAATCACCAGGAACACCGCAGCACAATGGATGAGTACAGCACTATTCTTCTCGACCAGATGATTTCAATAGTGACTGCGGCTACCGTGGTTGCCTATGCACTGTATACGATGTCACATGAGACTATCGAAAAAGTCGGTACCCGTGATTTAATCTATACGATACCGTTTGTCCTGTATGGTATTTTCCGTTATCTCTATCTGGTGTATCAGAAGGACGGTGGTGGTCGCCCGGAAAATATTCTGGTGTCCGATATGCCGTTGATAGTAAACATTTTTCTTTGGATTCTTTCAATCGGGGTCATTTTATATGTCAGGTAAAAAATCCTATGCACAGGTAGTGGTTCTTAAGACCACACCGGAAAAAGTAATCGAGAATTACCGCACCCTTATGCATCTGAGTGCCTATACCCGGGCACTTTCCAGGAAAAAAGAGACCCTGATAAAGATCAATCTCTCCTGGACAAAGTATTTCCCGTCATGCTCATCACAGCCCTGGCAGCTTGAAGGGGTTGTTAAAACAATGCTTGAAGACGGATTCTCGAAAGAAAAACTCTTTCCGGTGGAAAATAAAACCGTGGTGACCAACCCGAAAAAGGGGGCGCGGAATAACAAATGGTATCCGGTGCTTGACAAATATGGCCTGCCGTTTATTGCGCTGCCCGATGTTGAATGGGTTGTGTATTCATTCAAAGATGAATTGCTGATGCTGGATAAAATCTTTCCCGAAGGCATTCAGATACCGAAGATGTTTATCGGGAAGCAGGTGCTCCATCTTCCAACCGTAAAAACCCATGGCCATTCAATCACCACCGGGTCAATAAAAAACGCCTTCGGCGGCCTGCTCAAAGAGGTCAGACACTATGCGCATAAATATATACACGAAGTGCTTGTGGACTTAATGATTATGCAGAAAGAGCTTCATCCGGGAATGTTTACGGTTATGGACGGCACGGTATGTGGTGACGGTGCCGGGCCGCGGACCATGATGCCGAAAATACACAATTATATCCTCGCCAGTGACGACTGTGTGGCAATTGATGCTGTTGCAGCGAAGATGATGGGGTTTGATCCAATGGAGATCCCCTATATTCGCATGTGTCATGAACAGGAACTGGGTATAGGAGATCCGAAAGATATTGAGATTGTCGGCGAGCATATAGACAGTGTCAATTTTAAATTTAATACGAAACGCAGCTTTGTAATATGGGGTGATCAGATGCTGCGAAAAGGATTCCTTCGTTTTCTGGAGAAGCCGTTGCTCCATTCTCCCCTTGTCGTATGGGCTCCCTTCGCGTCAAATCTGTATCATGACTTCTTCTGGTATCCGGTGATTGGCAAAAAGAGAATTAAGGCTTTTATGAATACTGCGTGGGGAAAGCTGTTTCAGCAATATTGAAAATAATGATTTATAATAAATACTCGATTGTACCTATTTTAATCCCATAACGTTATTTCACCACCGTCTCATACATGAACAGACCGGTACAAAATCAGACATTCCTTTTTATTTGCTGGTTTCTATTGCTTATAACCTGTTATTTCATTTTAAAAATCAGTTTTGGCATTCTTATCTGTGATGATGCATATATTACCCTGAGCCATGTGAAGACCTGTATTTTACATGGTAAGCCCCTTATGTCCATGACTAATACTGTCAATGCGACAAGTACTCCTTTATATACTGTTATTCTTACTCTCGCAACTCTTTTGTTTGGTAATGCACATTTCATGGCGATCGTCTTTAGTATACTCACTCTTTTTGAATTAGGCACCATAATACTGTTATTTTCCATTGCCCGAGGAATGCAGCTTCCTCCGTCTTTTGTTTTCCTGGCAACATCAGCCTACGGTTTAAGTGCCGGCATGTATGCTATGAGTGCCAGCGGCATGGAAACAATGTTGTATATCATGCTTATTCTTGCTGCCCATTTCCTTGCTTTATTACGGACTTCTGTCACCCGAAGTGTTGCCCGTATTAAAAAAACATTCTAAATCTTCCGGCGTTGATTCGGAAATAATCCGGACTTTCAGACCAGAATGGGTCTTTTTTTCACGGCACAGGCGTTATTTGGAACAGAGAGAATCTGAGAGAGAAGGTAAATATAAGGGCTATACGCTATACTCGGTTATCGAAACCGAAGAGAGTCCGTTTTTACTTGAATTATGGAGAGGTGTGGCTGCAATTCAATAATAATCTCTGAATCTCTGACTCTTTTAAATCTTTTTACTTTTGATAATACAGGAACTTGGGTGTTTGTCGATGGTAATATAATACGATTCATCAAAGTATTATGGATAACCGTAGTGAGCTGCTAAAGATTTTCAATAAGATAGATCGATGCTTGAAGCAGCACTTCATCTTTAGAATTCCCTTATTCCGTGACTATCACCCAAAAGCTGCTATTCGCCCCTCCCAACCACTGCCCCTCAAGTTCTATCTTGCATGTGCCAATAATAGTCATTTAATCTTTTTTTACAAAACAGAACTATGTTTTCTGCCGAAAGCTCTGATGCCTGACTAATCAAAGACTTTCGAATAGTTTCGAATAGCACAAATAATATGTGGATTAAGTCCTGAAAGTCAACTCGCCCTCTTTTTCGTCAACTTTCAGCACCTGTCCGCTTTCCAGCTCCCCTTTGATAAGCATCTTCGAAATAGGCGTCTCCAGAGTCTTCTGGATAGCCCGTTTCAACGGCCTCGCACCGAACACCGGATCAAATCCCTCTTTCGCAAGCAGTTGCTTTGCCGAATCGCTTACTTCGAGAGTGACGCCGCTGTCCACCAGTCTTTGCGCAAACCGCTCAAGCTGGATATCAACGATACCGATGAGATCTTCGGGAGTCAGTGCCTGGAAAACAACGGTTTCATCAACCCGGTTGAGGAACTCCGGCCTGAAATGTTTGCGCAGTTCCGCCAGCACCTGTTTACGAATCTCTTCATATCCGGCCCGGTAATTTTCAATAATATAGATACTTCCTATATTTGAGGTCATGATAATGATTGTGTTCTTGAAATTAACCACATGGCCCTGGGCGTCGGTGACACGGCCGTCATCGAGAATCTGTAACAGCACATTGAATACGTCGTGGTGTGCCTTTTCTATTTCGTCGAAGAGTATCACCGAATAGGGTTTGCGCCGGACCGCTTCGGTAAGCTGGCCGCCTTCGTCGTAGCCGATATATCCGGGCGGGGCGCCAATGAGACGGGAGACCGTATGCTTCTCCATGTACTCCGACATATCAATACGCACCATGGCCCGCTCATCGTCAAAGAGTTCCCAGGCAAGGGAACGGGCGAGCTCGGTCTTCCCCACACCGGTCGGGCCGAGAAAGATAAAGCTGCCGATAGGCCGGTTCGGGTCTTTCAACCCGGCCCGCGCTCGGAGTACCGCATCGGCGACTGCATCAACAGCGGTATCCTGGCCGATGACCCTTTTGTGCAGTTGCTCGGAGAGGGTGAGCAGCTTCTCCTTTTCACCCCGGACCAGTTTCTGAACTGGAATATGGGTCCATCGGCTGATAATTGCAGCAACATCCTCTTCGTCAACTTCCTCCTTGAGCAGACGTTTGGTCGAACCTTCACCGTGCAGCTCCTCCTCGGCCATTCTCAGCTCCTCTTCGAGTTTTGGAATGACACCGTGCCGGAGCTCCGCCGCCTTTGAGAGATTGTAATCCCGTTGTGCCAGCTCAAGCTCCTGCCGCTTCTCCTCAAGTGTTTTTCGCATATTCTGCAATTTGGCTACCTTGTTTTTTTCAACATCCCACCGGGCGCGCAGTTCTGCGGTTTTGTTTTTACTGTCAGCCAGTTGCGCCTTCAGTTTCTCCAAGCGCTCCCTGGATGATTTATCCTTCTCCTTTTTTAATCCCTCTATTTCAATCTCCAGTTGCATCTGTTTGCGTTGCGCTTCATCAAGCTCAGTTGGGCTGCTGTCCATTTCGGTCCGCAGCTTGGCCGCAGCCTCATCAATGAGATCAATAGCCTTATCCGGAAGGAACCGCTCCGATATATACCTATCGGACAGGGTCGCAGCGGCTATGATAGCGCTGTCACGTATTTTTACGCCATGATGGACTTCATACCGCTCGCGCAGCCCCCGGAGAATGGAGATAGTGTCTTCAACAGTGGGCTGATCCACCAGCACTGTCTGGAAGCGGCGCTCAAGTGCCGCATCCTTTTCAATGTGCTTACGGTATTCATCGAGTGTGGTAGCACCGATACAGTGCAGCTCACCCCGGGCAAGCATGGGCTTGAGCAGATTGCCCGCATCCATTGCGCCTTCGGCAGCACCGGCACCAACCACCGTGTGCAGTTCATCGATGAAGAGAATAATTGTTCCGTTAGCCGACGTGACTTCTTTCAGCACTGCCTTGAGCCGCTCTTCAAACTCCCCGCGGAATTTTGCGCCGGCAATCAGTGCGCCCATGTCAAGTGCCACCAGTTTACGGTTTTTAAGCCCTTCCGGAACATCACCTCGTACGATACGAATTGCAAGTCCTTCCACGATAGCGGTTTTCCCGACGCCCGGATCACCTATCAGTACCGGGTTATTCTTTGTCCTGCGTGAGAGTATCTGAATGATGCGGCGTATCTCGTCATCGCGGCCGATAACCGGATCCAGCTTCCCCTGTGCTGCCATCTCCGTAAGGTTCCGGGAGTATTTGTCAAGCGCCTGGAAGGTTGCCTCAGGATTATTACTCGTTACCCGCTGGTTGCCGCGGACGATTTTAAGGCTCTCCAGAACCTGATGATAGTTAAGACCTGATTGCTGCGCAATGCTTTTACACTCATTACTTTTCTCGAGTAGCGCAAGGAGCAGATGCTCAACACTGACATAGTCGTCTTTCATTTTATTGGCAATTTTTACCGCTTCATTGAGTACGGCGGAAGTATTTTTTGCAAAGTAAACCTGCTGGGCACCCGGGCCCGAAACCGCAGGGATGGATTGCAGTGATTCGGTCAACTTCTGTTCAATAGCAGTGGGTGATGCACCGGCCTTGGTGATGATTGCAGGAACCAGTCCGTTTTCCTGTTTAAGCAGAGCCAGAAACAGATGCAGGGGAGTGATTTCCTGATGATTATACTCCACAGCCAGAGAATGGCTACTGCTTACCGCCTCCTGTGATTTCTGGGTGAATTTTTCGAAATCCATACTATTACTCCTCTGATGAAAAATTTCTTTTTTTTATCACTATTATGCAATTGATATGCCAGAAACATGTAATTCTCTTAACTAATTTAATATCAAATAGTTATAGAGCTATAAATTCAATAGCGGGGATAACAACAGAAAGGAAAGCGTTCTATTTTTAAACAGGCCGGACTTCCATTACAGCTATTCGCTCGCTTTCTTATCCCGATCCTGTCCTGACTCGTTTTCCTCTTCCTGCTCCATTGATTGTATTTCCTGGACATGTTTCACACCCGGATCGCATATCTGCTGGATATCCTGCAGCGGCATGGCATGGCCGGGAAGTTTGCACTTGTTTTTGGTTACGCTGATAATTCCCATAATGCAGGCCAGGAGAATTGCAGAGGCGAGTGTCCATAGAATGAATAGGTTCATATACTGAATTCCCGGGTAACGTGTAATCTTTATCGTCAATATACTTTATTTGTCTGATAAAACTTTAAAAAGAAAAGTGATTAAACAGGCACAGGTGGTGCCCGCGCGAAATTGCATGATTCCTGCGGAGCTGAATAGGAGATTTTTTTTACCTGCAGAAGATCTTCTGATACGATAAACGGCAGATAAAGCAAATAGTCATTAAAACCAGTACAATCCGTATGAGAATGGTTCGGTTGTTTTTTATCAGCTCGATATTGTGATGCTTTTATGCCGGAAATCCCGATTTCAGGCTCAGGAGGGTCCTTTCCAGTGATTGAAACAGTAATTTCCAAGCCGTTATTACAGGTGCGGACGCTGACTGCTTCTGAAAAACAGGTACCGGAAAGGCCGAGTATTTCTATAAAAAGTATTATTTTCCCCATGCCGGTTACTTTTCGTTAAAGTATGTAAATCCGTTGGTGACCGCTCTGCTGGAATTCCGAGAATTTTTTCTTTACCCAGTTTTTTATCGGTGTTCGTGTTGCAGGAAACAGGATTAAAAAGCCGGTTATATCAGTAAGCAGCCCGGGAGTGATTAGAACAACGCCTGCTATGAGCAGCAGCAATCCGTCAATAAGCTCATCTGCCGGGAACCTGCCGTTTCTCAGCTCCTCCCGGATACGGTGCATTACCGATATGCCCTGCTGCTTTGCATGGTAGGCACCCAGGATTCCGGTTCCGATGACAATACCTATAGTGGTTAGAGCGCCAAATACGGTACTGAGTTTGATAAGTATGTAGATTTCTATAAGGGGTATGACGGTAAACAACAGCAACAATCGTATAAACATTTCTACCTTCTTTCTTTTTTATTGGTAATATATCTTCCGCAATCACTATGCCAACTCTTTATTTGCTCAGAAACCTTTTTTAAGGCAGTTGAGGAAAAAACATGTTGCATTTAAGGACACTATTTTTCCAGAAAGCACGATTTTGAAACAACTTGAAAGATTATTGATACTGGTCTGTAGTTTGATATACAATTTTATACTGATTAATCCATCATCTTGCTCGTAACGGTAAAGCCATGCCTGTTTTTTGGATTAAATCAGTTCTTTTTTGTAATAAAACATCGTTTATTACCGGATTATAAAAAAAGTACGCAAAATGTATGTTTTATTTATGAACTTTTTTGATTATAATACGACAATAAAGGTACTGATGAACTATATTATAATTGATAAGTTACTATTTATGGTATTGGGAAATTACCTCAGTTTTTCGAAAGAAATACTGGGGTAACTGTTTAATCAAGAATATGTTACGTATAACAGCGATACTCAGGAAACTTCCGCGGGGAGGAGGTGTTTCCGAGGAGGGGGAGAGTACTATGAGAGGGCTATCTCTGAATATTCACAGTGTAGTGATTTTAATTCTCAGTGTATTGACCGCAACAGGTATCTCGCAGACATTTCCGGATACCATTGAAATCCCGGTAACGTTCTATGATTTCCATTCTGACGGCAGTTGTCCTGATTTCAACCCCATAGTTGATAATGATCTTGTCGTTAAAAATATGGTACAGGATGAACTCGATGCCGACGGCCTGCCTGTTCGCGGCTCAAAGGTGTTTTTCAGCTACTATATCGAAAACTGGTTTCGAAGCAGTGAGAATGGAGAGCAGACCGTAACTAATAAAAAACCGACCTATTCCAGACCGGGAGGTGGATTCCAGAGCGAGCAGACGGTCAGTTCAAATCCCTATGTAAACAAGCAGATCGAGGATACTCTTAAATTCTGGCATATAGGCAACGGTACCACCATTCCCAACGGAACTTATGAATTTAAAGACACCTCATTCTTTCTCCTTGAAAATAAAGGTTTTGGCATTGAACAGACATGGAACTGGAATCAGACCCAGCAGATGAACAACCATAACTACTCTTTTTCCATGAAACTTGAAAGAGAATTTATTTATAAAAAAGGCATGTCCTTCCGTTTCTCCGGTGATGATGATGTGTGGGTTTTTATCAACAACAAGCTGGCCCTGGATATTGGCGGCATTCACATGGAAGTGCAGGACAGTTTCAATCTTGATGACATTGCCGACGAACTCGGTCTGGAGCTGGATAAGAAATATACGCTCTCATTCTTTTTCGCTGAGCGTCAGGCAACCTCTTCGCATATCTGGATTACCACCAATATCATCAGTGCACCTCCGGATTCGTTGTATATCGATGTTGAGCCGGACAGTGTTATTTATGTCGGTGATACCCTTATTGCACACTCAACCATTGAAACGGATACCGGCGTTATAAATATAAATGATCTGTCCGGTACGCTGGTATGGGACTTTCTTGACCCGCTGGGAGTGAACCACGACACCACTTTCACTGCAAACAAGGATTCCGCGGTCTTTATACCGACAGACGCCTATACCACGGTGAAAATATGGGCGGTATATACCGACAGTTCCGATACGTCAAATATTATCGCTCTTACCGATACGGTGGAAATAATTGTTTTACCGGGACCGCCTGATCATCTGGTCCTTGAAGATTCGCCGGAAATGCCGACCGATTCAACCCTATGGGATGATAATCCCCTGGATACGGTCTATATTCTCGGCAATGAGACCTATAACGAAGATTTCTACGGTATTTTACGCGATAAATACGGCAACTGGATAGGACCGGGGCAGGATATGGACTGGTCCAGCGCGGATGACAATATCGTTACTGCGATACAGGGATCCAATCCCCAGCAGGGACAGGGAAGGGCAGTACGGGCTACTTCCGCACAGAGTGCTTCCACCACCGTTGAAGGTGAGTGTGATACCAACGGTGTCACCTTGTCCGACGATCTTGTCGTGATTATCCTGTCGGAAATTTATGATATTGTTTCCGCCGCCTATTTTGAAACGGATTCACGGCCCGACGGGTATATAGACCTGGTAAAAGTGGTGGTTGACGACAGCCTTGAACTGACTGAGGATATGCTTGACAAGCTGTATCAAACAGTTACCCTGCCGGCCCATCGGAATTTTACCTATGATAAGGACGATTTTATCCTCACCGATGACGGTTTCGGTATCAAAGTTTCCCAGGATAAATCCGCCAATCCTCACACTGCCGTGGATAACGGTGATGTAATCAATATCAGTCTTACGGAATTCACCAACGTGGGCGCTATCTTACCGACCGATGTGGATGTTGACGATAGTCTCGCCCCCGTTGTCTATCAGGGCTGGTTCTACCCGGCCTTTGTCAAGGTTGATGAAGATACGCTGGATGTCTATTTCTCCGAGGATGTTAAAAAACCCGCCAAGTCATCGCCATTCCTTTTCTGTTACGATGGAAACAGCGATTCCACCTATGACATGGAGCTGGAGTTCCTGAAAAATGTTAACGACTCGGTGGTTCGGTTTCTGGTGCATTCAAAGGAAGAAGAGTATCCTGAGAACGGCGACAGCCTCTGGATTGAAGATGACGGCGAAATAAAGGATGACAACGGTCTGGAGCAGAAAAAGGACACCAAACCGGCACCGTTGTATGTAAAAGCATATACCTATACGGTGGTTGAAGCCTACTACATGGACAAATCCGGCAGCGGCGGTATTGATTTTGCCTGGATCAAGCTTGACGGCCAGCCCAGGGAACTGCCGGATAAGATACTCTTTGCCAATCCGTTCAATGTTGACGATACCAGTTTGGTATACAGGGACGATCTTCAGTGGCTGAATGGCGATCCGGCTACCTTGACTATTGAAGCGACGATGAGTGATACATTCGATTATGAGCACAGTACCGCATTCGACACCGACAAATATGGAAAAATCAAGTCGGATAATTTTGCAGAGGCACCCTTTGATATCGGTGACAAGGTGGCACCGGTCATAGATAAGGCAATCTATTCTCCGGGAAAAATCATTGATGAAGAAAATTTTGAGCGTGCCCATGACACGCTGATAATTGTCTTTTCCGAGGAGACACAGGCCGTTTCCTATCCAACCCCGTTTAAACTGTTTGGATACAGGAACGGCGTGAAAGAAGAGTATTATTTCACGTTACGGATGATGAATGGTAACAATACCACTTACCGGTTTAAAGTCAATTCCATTAACGGGGTCGATTATCCGAACGATGGTGATTCTATCTGGATCGATACCGCTTCAGGAATCGCCGATGAGCTGGATAATCCCCAGAAGGTTAATGAAAACAGACACGTAAAGTTAAATGTACGACCTAAACCTTTTTTCATCACAATTACCGTTCTGCATCCGGTTGATCCCGACGACAACCTGCTTCCGGACGAAATTATTAATCTTCTTTCAGAAAACAACAGCAATCTCATTACCAACGGCACTATGTTGATAATTGATCCGATGATAGATTTTTCCGAAAATGAAGGTACCGGTGAAATGAAATGTAAAGTGAAAATATTTGACGCCGTGGGAAACCTTATCGCAGAGAGTAATAGATTGAAGGAATATGACAACCCGATTATCCAGAGCGATATCGTACCAATAAACGGCAGAAGAAAAATTGTGGTTACCTGGAGCTGTCAGAACAGGAATCGCAGACAGGTTGAAGGCGCGACTTACCTTGCGCTTATCGAAGTAACCGGACCATACGGTGGAATACCGATAATCAGAAAAGTCTATATTACTGTAAAGAAGAAATAACCGGGAAACGGCCACTATCTGATAGTGTGGCTTCAGTAAATAATAACGTTCCCGTGGCCGTTGAGTTGTAAAACAGGTCTCTACCTTACAAGGATCATTTTCCCTCGCACTGTTTCGTCCCCATTCACCTGAAGTCGGAACAGGTATATCTCTTCACCGGGGGAGCTGCCGACCGTGCTTTTACCATTCCATTGAACAGTATGAATCCCGGTAGTCCGGTTGTGGTGAATAGCATAGTCCGGGTAGGGAGTAACCTCAAAGTACAGATTCGTGAGGGTTTTTATATCATCCGGCGTTACCTGCAACACGATATAGTTGTTTTCATAGGAGATTTCAAAGGCTTCGGCCTCGAATCGCTCCAGAGCATCATAGGCCATTTCTTTGCCGGTAAAGCAGGCCCGGACGAATTCATGCTCCACAGGGTATTTATACAGATTCGTGGATTGATTAAATTGAATTGCAGTATTCTGTGAAGATTCGGTATTACTGCTGATTATTAAAAGTACCGGGAAAAATACGGAAAACACAACGTGAAGAATGACACCGTGCCATAGGACTACCCCCCCCCTTTATTGTATCCTGAATCACCTGTATCCTTAATAATATAGCCCAAAGAGGGGAGGAAATCCGGACCCATTCGTTTTTGCGACGGTTTCTTTTATTAAAAAAGGGAAAAACGTGATTAAAAACGATACGCTATTCTTACTCCAGGACCGCCGTTTGCGGTAATATACGGCTCAATAGATATCTGGGAAATGCCGGCCCGTTTATTTGCCCTGGAAGTATACCCAAGTGATGTGGAAACGGAAATAATCCTATCGCCCCCAATCCAGTTCCACCGCCCTGATTAACCGATCAAGGCGCTCAAGAAGGATAGTATTTCCGGATTTTTGATAAGAGTATGAATCAATCATTACTGCTATGATACCGACAATTATTCCTATAATGGCGATAATCGTTATTTCTCTTACTTTTTTACGGAATTTGGGTGTTTCAAGGGTGTTGACTATTTTATGCAGCCACGGCATTCGATGCAGCCAGAGCGGCCTCTCTTTTTTAGCAGAGATTCCTTCTTCAGCGTGGCTGGAGATGTGGATTATATCGGTATCTCTATCGAGTGTGTTAATTGGATTAAGTGTTGTTACTTTTCCATGCCGGATAGTGGTAATATCCATAACCATGAAGTCTTTATCGGCCTCAGTTTTACCGTTGTTGGCCCGGTTCTTATCATCTGTAGAAGTCATGGTTTATCCTTTTATGGAAAGGACCGGAGAATAGTAGTTATTGCGAATATCAGTCCTTGTAAATAAATAGCACTTGTCAACGGAGATGCGTCGGATGTTATAAATATATTAAATCTCCAGGAATTTCTTCAATTTTTCTTTAACAATTCTCACAGATCTACCAATACCGGATTATTCAATCAGATGATCAGCGCCTGTCCGGAATGACGGCGTCGGGATGAATGGTCTATCTTTAACAGAAACCGGTTAGATATACCCCACCACTTCCACCCCGGACTCATTCATCGGGGATGCCGTTGTGTATCAGATGGTCGCATCGTGTTTATATACAGAGCAGCCGCACTATCCTGCGCATAGATTCCCTGGTTCTTGGTGAAAAGTTTTTTTGCCTGTCATATTTCTTTGTGCTGATAGTGGGAAATAGCCGCCTCAAAGAGTGTGCTTGTCTCCATTTAAATAGTCAACTCGTCCTCAGGTAATCCGTCGAGTAGCTCGATGATAGCAACCGGTTTCTTTTCCCCCTTCACCTGAACCTTGCCGAGTGAGTGATAATGATAGACCGTCGGGGCCTTCGATGCGTCAAGCATGTCCCGGCTGATAATGATTCCCGCACCGTTTTTTCCCGAATGGGACCTTCCGCGCCGATGAAAAATGTTTTACACTGCCCGCCTTTTACATCAACGAAATTGGCGACATGCATGACAAGCGCAATGGTATCACGTTCCGGTAAAAACGGGGCAGTAACCGTGTTAATTTGGTTCTTTCAGTCGGTTCGACCTGTTGTATGGAATCAGGCGGGAAAAACCTGTTCCAGTAAAATTCCCATTCTCCCCGCAGCGGAACGGTTCCGTCAGTGGCAAAATCCCATAAGCTGAGATCGAGAGTACCTTAATAAGCTTTCGGAGGCGGCGCTGAGCCGGCATGCAGTGCATACGCCGCACTACTGAAAATCAGTATCAAAATCCTGAGTGTACGGCCTTTTATCATAACAGTTCGAATGGTCATGTGTATATGTGGTATATGTGATGAATACTATATAATACCTCATTCATTTTGTCCCTGTCAACAAAAAGTGGACAATCGTTTGTTGCTGTAACGCAACCGGGTGAAAGGTATTATTTTAATAGGTTGATTTCTTGGCGCTGGTATTTGAGGATAACAATTGACTGGAGAAAAGATATATGGCAGGTAACTACTCAATTCCCCTTGTCGCCCTGGAGAGCACAGAAGGAAAAAAACTGGTAAGAAAAATTACCCTGGGCCGTACTGCTCGGAATGAAGAGGTGCGGCGGGTCGTTGAAAAGGTTCTGTCCGCCATACAAAAACAGGGTGACCGGGCGCTCTTTGCCTATACTGAAAAATTTGACAGAAAGAGAGTAACTGCCAAAACGGTGCGTCTGAGCTCCGCTTATATTGAACGACAGGCAAAGCAGGTAACCTCCGAGTTGGCGGCTACTATACGGGAATCGGCAAAGAGAATAAAGGTTTATCACCGGCAGCAGAAAGCGCCGGCTTTTTCAATAAAAACGGCTGAAGGGAAACTTAGTCAGATTATACGTCCACTGAATCGGGTCGGGGTTTATATCCCCGGTGGATACACTGTTTATCCGTCAACCGTGCTTATGAATGTGATTCCCGCACAGATTGCGGGGGTGAAGGAGATCGTTGCGGTAACCCCGCCGCGGGATGAGCTTGATCCGCTTATTGCATATGTGCTTAAATTACTGAAAGTCGAAGAGGTGTATCAGATCGGTGGTGCGCAGGCTGTCGGCGCGCTTGCGTATGGAACAAAATCAATTCCTGCTGTGGATAAGATAGTCGGTCCTGGAAACAGCTATGTCGCCGCGGCAAAGAAACTGGTATATGGTACCGTCGATATTGATTCGGTAGCCGGGCCCAGTGAAGTTGCTGCACTGGTTGATACCACGGTTGATCCGTCATGGGTGGCGCTGGATCTGCTCTCCCAGGCCGAGCACGGTTCAGGGGATGAAATCGCGATATGCGTGACTGAAAACAGGCGCTTTGCTGAACGAATTCAAAAAGCACTGTTACAGGAAATTGATGTGTCACCGGTCAGGGGTGTTTTTACAAAACTGGCCGGGCATGCCATAGCGTTGTTTATTACCGGGAGCAGGGAAGCATCAATTGCATTTATCAACACCCTGGCGCCGGAGCACTTGCAGATAATGACTAAGACCTGCAGAGAGGACCTGAAAAAGATCCGCAATGCTGCGGCAATTTTTCTGGGCCCGTATACACCGGTGGCATTGGGGGATTACTTTATCGGTACGAATCATGTTCTGCCGACCGGTTCAGCCGCCCGATATGCGTCACCGCTCGGGGTGGAAAGCTTTGTAAAAAGGCTTTCCGTTGCTGAAGTGAGCCGGGCCGGATTGCAGCAGGCGGCTCCCCATGTGTCCCGGTTTGCCCGTGCCGAACATTTTATACACCATGCGCTCAGTGTTGAACGACGGGTGCAATAATTCGGTTTTCACTATCAGACCTTTAAAAACTGTGTAAAATACTATAGAATTTAAATACCTAATATGTATATTAAGGAATTGTAGCAGGTACAGATATGTTTAAGGCAGGAGGGATTGCATGCGGTTGAGAATTCTTTCACGGGTAACGTTTCTTTGTGTATTCTGTTTTTACGTGATGCTCTTTGCACAGGGTAATCAGGGTGAGGATATTGTTGTTGAAGGATTGGGCCGTGGGGCCAACGAAGCTGAAGCGCTGATGGCGGCGAAGCGCGATGCCGTAGAAAAGGGCATCGGTACGGTACTCCTCTCGCAGACTGAAGTAGAAAATTTTATGATGAAACGTGATATGATCATTACCAAAACTATGGGTGCGGTAAAAAAGTATGATGTTATTTCAAAGACAAAGGCAGCCGATGGTGTGCATGAAATCAGGATTAAGGCGGTTCTTTCACGGTCGACTATGCACAGTGATCTTGCTGCATTTCATATTCTGCTGGAATCCATGGACAAACCGAAGGTGATGGTTATTATTAAAGAAAACAATATCGGTAATGACGAGCCGACGAACCGTGCCGCAGAGAATGCCATTATTAAATTTCTGAAAACCCCCTATGATTTTGATATCGTTGATCCCTCGATTGTGGCATCTATCAGGAGCTCACAGGAAAAGATGGCCAAACTTGCCGGTGATGCGGCAGGTGTCGCTTCAATCGGTACCATGTACGGTGCGGAAGTTGTTATAACGGGAACGGCAATCAGTCGGGTGGCTGAGAATATTTCATACAATCTCGGCGGCATGAAATCGGTGCAGGCTGACGTTACGCTACGGGCTGTCAATTGTACGACCGGCAGAATTATCGCGACCGGCGATGCCCACAGCGCCAAGGTTCACATCAGCCCCAATACCGCCGGTACCATGGCAATCAGCGCAGCCTCAAAAAAGGCAACAAGTAATCTGCTTGATGCGATAATTGAAGACTGGAACAAACAGATTAACAACGGTATACCGCTGATTGTTTCCATTAAATGCGTCAATACCTTTAGAGATAAAAATGCGGTGGTGCAGACCTTGAAATCCATACCCGGTGTTGTGACGGTACATGAACGCGGGTGGAACGACGAGAGCAAGATTCTGCAGACCGATGTGCAGTACAAGGGAAACGCTAATGGGTTCTGCACAAAAAGTGACGGATTTAAAATGACCTCCGGCGGCGGCAGCCTTGCGGTTACCGGTCAGAACGGCACCCGCATTTCTCTGGTAGTGCAGGCAAAGTAACGACAACCGAAAGGGATGTTTTTATCGGCGGGGTTCAATGTGGCGAACCCCTTTATTTTATTATTTAATGGCTCATTGCTTGTTCGCAAGGCCAATTCTGCGTTTTTAAGGCTGGGATCTTTTTTATAATTAGTAAATCAGGATTATTATTCGGATTGGGCGAAGATATAGTTTAAACCTTGAGCGTTAAACGGGTGAACCGCAACTATTTTATAGACGGCTATGATTATACGAAAACATACACGGCAAATAATTGTCCGCGGGGTACCCATCGGAGGCGGGGCCCCGGTAGTTATCCAGTCCATGACCAATACCCATACGACTGACTGGGAAGCCACACTTGCACAGATAGAGCGTCTTGCTGCTGCCGGATGCCGCATCGTGCGTTTGGCAATACCCGATACTGCGTCGGTAAAGGCCTTTAAGAAGATTCGCCGGCAGACAGAGATGCCGCTGGTTGCAGATATTCATTTTCAATATAAATATGCGGTTGCGGCAATTGAGGCCGGTGCCGATAAAGTACGCATCAACCCGGGTAATATCGGTTCCGAGGAGCGGGTAAAGGTTGTGGTTGACGCGGCAAAACAGGCGAATATACCGATACGAATCGGAGTAAATTCCGGTTCCCTCGAAGAGCGCTTGCTTAAAAAATTCGGCGGCCCTACAGCGGAGGCTCTTGTTGAAAGTGCCCTCGATTATATTGTCATGATGGAGCGTTTCGGCTTTGAAGATTTTATTCTGTCAATTAAAGCGACTGATGTACTTACCACGGTGCAGGCATGCCGGCTTCTTGCGCGACAATGTGATTATCCGCAGCATATAGGCATAACCGAGTCCGGCACTGTTCGCAGCGGCTCAATTCGATCGAGTGTCGGTATCGGCGTTCTTCTTGCCGACGGTATCGGTGATACTATCCGTGTCTCACTGTCTGGTGATCCTGTGCAGGAAGTGTTTGTGGCAAAGGAGATCCTTAAATCCCTGAATCTTGCTGAGGGACCGGTTGTAATTGCCTGTCCTACCTGTGGAAGGACTGCTATTGATGTGGCGGCCCTTGCCGGAAAGGTTGAGGATATGGTTGCCGCGGTCAACCGGCCGATTAAGATTGCCGTAATGGGTTGCATTGTTAACGGCCCCGGCGAGGCGCGTGAAGCAGATGTCGGGATAACCGGTGGCAAAGGGATTGGCATCATATTCAAGCGTGGTAAGGAGATCAAGCGGGTGCCTGAGGAGGAACTCCTTGATACGTTGTGGACAACAATACAGGAAATTGTTGCTGAACCAACATCCTGAGACCCCTATCTGTGGAAGTTATGCACGTAACTATCGATTCCCCATTGAGTTCATCTTATTTCGATTCTTTTACGTCTTTTACGATTGATGACTATACCGGTTACGGTGATCCTGCTTTTATTGCCTGTGTAAAAAAATACCGTGATATTATCCTGAATGAAAACGCTCCGGGTGCAGTGATTCTGAAGAAAAAAGCAAATATCGTTTATACCGTTTCTTTCCCGGAAGAAACCGGGTTTCCTTTTCAGTCAATCGTGGTGAAAAAATGTCTCCCACGGAACGTCATCATGCGACTGTTACAGCCGTTGAAAAAAAGTAAAGCCCGCCGCTCCTTTGAAACGGCGCGATATCTGATTGAACATAACCTTGGAACACCACAGCCATTGGGATACCTGGAGAAAAGGAGAGGGAATTTGGTTCTGGCGAGTTATTTCGTTACGGAAAATGTTGAGCCCTGTTTAAAGATAAATCAGTATCTGTATTATCATTCTGATAATACAGAGGATATTAACTCTTTAATGCATGCGGTAGCGGAATATATCACACGAATGCATGCTTCCGGTTTACGGCACCGGGATTGTAACCTGACTAATTTTTTATTGAGTCCCTCTGGTGAGGGTCAACGCCTGGTGATGATTGATCTGAACCGCGCCCGTATAAAAAGAAGATTGTCGGCTTTTACCCGGGTTAATGATATAGGAAGGTTGTACTGGAAGCAGTATCGGCCAGCCTTTTTTAAACTATTCTGTGAAAAAAACACTAATGTTGCCCGGTGGGAGTGGTTTTTTAATTTTTATTACTGGTGGCGGAAGAAACGACGGAAGATTAAAAGACAGATAAATAAATAATGGTTTTTAACGAGCAGTTCATCGTGGGTGGAAAATTCGCCTTAAAGTCATTACCGTTATTTTATTTTTGCAAGCAATAAAAATTTCTGGGCATGAAGGACCGGAAGCAGCGTTTTTTCAATAACCGGTTTGAACCCCACCTGTTGCAGCTCCTTATAAAAATCTTTTTTTTTCATCATAAGAATCTTATGGCCCTTATTATTCAGCCTCTTCATGATTGAATGAAAAATCGTTGCATCGTAGTAAGTAAGGATTGCGTATTTTCTCGTAACCCGATGCAGTTCTTTCAGCATTGAGATGCGGTCCTCCTGAGAAAAAAGATGATGAAAAAAACGAATGGTAAAAACAATATCAATGCAGTTATCCCGGTAAGGTAGCTCTCTGATTGAGCCGTTGCAGAATGTGTGACCACGGCCGGCAAATCGTTCACGGCACCGTGCAACCATCCGGGGGTGCAGGTCAAAGAAATGAATGTGGATATTGTAAGATTGTATAATATCAGTGAACCGACCGAAGCCGCAGGGTACATTAAGCATTGAGCCATTTTCAACATGCGCTTTGGCAAGCAGTGTTTTAATTATGGTATGTTCCAGAATATTAACGATTTTCTGATCAAAATGGGCGTACCGTTTTTCTTCATACAGGCGGGTTGTTCCCGGTGGAGACAGAGGATTAGGGAGTTTTCCCCTTTTTTTTGTATTGACTTTTTGGTCTGCCATAAAATGTTTAAAACGTTTAATTATTTATCTGGAGGATCTACATTTTTTCCTTTAAAATATATGGTTTCTACTGCGATTGCTGCAAATAAAGGCATGAATTTCTTATAATAATTGAAGAAAATATGATTACTTTATTGATTTATGTAATTTGACGCATTTTTCATTTTATTTATAATAATTGTTTCAAAATAGAACCTTATTAATTATATTAGACAATTTGCGGTTCACTTTAACAGGAGTGGGTGATTGAAAGCAATGATAACTAATTCATTCTTTGTTGAAGATGGCAACCTGGGACTCTATCTCAGGGACATTTCCCGCTACAAACCTCTTTCTACCCACGAAGAATATGACTTGGCGGTACGGATTAAAATGGGAGATTCCGATGCCCTTAATAAGCTGGTGAAAGCGAACCTGCGATTTGTGGTGAGTGTTGCCAGAAATTATCAGAATCAGGGCATGTCACTGGTTGACCTTATTAATGAGGGCAACCTTGGTCTTATCAAAGCGGCGAAACGGTTTGATGAGAAAAAGAATTTCAAATTTATCTCCTATGCGGTCTGGTGGATTCGGCAGGCAATTCTCCAGGGTCTGGCGGATCATTCTCGTATTGTGAAAGTTCCCCTGAACCGGGTGGCAACAATTCATAAGGTGGGAAAAGCGCGGGTAAATCTCGAGCAGAAGTATCGTCGTCTTCCCAATACCAGGGAAGTTGCTGAGGAGCTTGGTATTACCGAGGATGATGTTACCAACTCGATGAAAATCGGCAGCAGTCACGCATCGCTTGATGCGCCCCTGTCCGAAGGTATGACCGGTTCCCTGATGGATGTCATGCAGGATAATAAAAATGAGAAGGCCGATGACTTTGCCATGCGAATGTCACAGAATCGGGTAATTAATAAACTCTTCAACGTACTGACTGATAGGGAAAAAGAGGTTGTCAGACTCTACTATGGTATTGATGAGGATGCCAATTATACCCTGACTGAGATAGGGTCGCGTATGAACATTACCCGCGAGCGGGTCCGGCAGATCAAGGATATTGCACTGAAGAAGCTGAAGCGCTCCAAAAAGATAAAAGATCTCAAGTATAGTGTTGTGTGACTATATATATCATTACCCGGATAATAAAAGAGGCCTGAATACGTTCAGGCCTCTTTTCGTTGTATCGTACTAACATAATACTCCTATTTTTCTCCGGCTTTTTTGGTAGTCTCCCTCTTCTCCTCCTTTTTTCCTTCGCAATCAAGCACTGCGAGGATACTGCCTTTGTCAAGAGTCACCTGCACCGTGACGCTCCACCCTTTGCCTTTAGTAAAGCTCTCCGATGTGTCTTCCTCTTTCTCCACCCGACGGATGCAATCCAGAAGTTTATTGTAATTTAATTTCTTATGCTTAATAGATGCTTTCAGCTTTGAGGTTGCATTGGTCAGTGCTTTGTTTCTCGCCTTTGCAGTCGCTTCCGACAACACCGGGTGTGAAGCTTTTCCTTTACCGGTAACCAATTTTACTGAGATATTATCGTTTGTTTTTTTCAATTCAGCCTTGTCTACAAAGCGCCAGGAATAATCGGGCGATAACAGGATAACCCGATTGTCATGAAGCGTAATAAAGATGGGTTCCTCCACATCGGGACTGTTTTTATCAACAAAATCCCAGGAATTATCCTCATGCAGTACATATTCTATACCGTCATACTCCATGGTCATATCAGCGGCGGTACAAGGTGTAACGGAAACTACAGTAATGAAAAGAAATGCCGGAAAGAGGTAAGTTGATTTTTTCATACACCCATCCTTTCTTGTATAGAATCTTTTTCGAAAAAAACACATCCTTTATAAATATATTAGATGTCCCTTTCCCAATAAAAAAAAATTGAAATTATAGAGGCTCATTCATTTTATATTGACGGTAAAATTGTTTAGGCTGCCGGAACTCCGTTTTCTATTTTAATTAATAGTCGGTATTACGGAAAAAGGAAAAAGAATTTATGGAGAAACATGCACGTATTTTCGTGGCGGGACATCGTGGACTGGTGGGATCCGCTCTGGTAAGAAAACTTACCGGCCAGGGGTATGATTCGCTCATTCTCAGATCGCATGAGGAGCTCGATTTAACCGATCAGAAAGCTGTTGAAGAGTTTTTTGCCCGGGAACAACCTGAGTATGTATTTCTTGCTGCCGGGAAAGTCGGCGGCATTTATGCCAACAGTACCTATCCTGCGGAATTCGTATATACCAATCTGCAAATACAGAATAATGTTATCCACTCCTCGTGGAAACAGGAGGTAAAGAAATTACTGTTTCTGGGATCGTCGTGTATCTATCCGAAGTTGGCACCTCAGCCCATGAAAGAGGAGATGCTTCTTTCAGGGTATCTTGAACCTACCAATGAACCCTATGCTGTTGCCAAGATTGCCGGTATTATCACCTGCCGGAGTTTTAACCGGCAATACGGGACTGATTTTATTTCCGTCATGCCGACTAATTTGTACGGGTCCGGTGATAACTATCATCCGGAAGATTCCCATGTCCTGCCTGCGCTGATTCGTAAATTTCATGATGCTAAAGAATATAACGCCGCACAGGTGGTGCTCTGGGGAACGGGCAAGGCTAAGCGGGAATTTCTCTACTCTGAGGATTGTGCCGATGCGTGCGTTTTTCTCATGAATACCTATTCTGGAGATGATATTGTGAATATCGGATCCGGTGAAGAAGTAGCGATTAAAGAACTCGCTGAGACCATAAAACGTGTCGTTGGTTTTACCGGTGAGATTGTATTTGATACTTCCAAACCTGACGGTACTCCCCGTAAATTACTTGACTGCACAAAAATTCATGCATTGGGATGGCGTCATTCCATTTCGCTGAATCAGGGTATTGCGCTCGCCTATGAAGATTTCCGCAGAAACGTGTCATAAGGATGGATAGTTACCGCTCACGCCATAACCGCAAACCGGTAGTATCATCATTTTCCCGTATAAGTGTAGTATTATCAAAGGCTTGTATTATATATTCCGCGGCAAAGACTATAGTACCTTGCGCCATATGACCGCCAAATGCCTTTCCTTCTTCATCAGCAAAAGTGATGTGGGCATGTACCATCGGTTTTCCTTCATTGAGAGAGATATTGCCGATACAGCTGAGAATCTCCATGTGTCTCGGTGTCTCAGTGTAGTGGTACTGCCTGTTCTGCTGGTCATAGTAGCCGAACCGGGCTTTCTGAACGGCGCCGATGACTTCAATTTTACCACAGGTAATGTTTTTCTGTTCACAGTAGGCAGTCAATTCGTCAAGCAGGTCTGAACCGTGGGCGCATCGTCCCATATACCACCTGCCGGGTTGCATTTCTGTTATCATACCGGAGAACTCCTTTTTTAATAATAGTATGGATAGATTTTTCTTTTTGCGCTGGGAACGATTATTTTATACTGCTATGTATTGATATACATAAATCCCCCCATCATGTGCAACACAAAACCGCGTGCGTTTTTTTGCAGCATGGATTTTTTAAAAATGTAAAATAAAGATTGAAATTTTATTGAAAATAAGATAATATTTAAAACTCATGAAAACATGATTGACTAGGGTAATTTCTCTATGGGGAAAACTTTGGAGATTGTAGTTGTTGACGACAAGGTAATGATTACCGATCTGTTTGAGAGCTATATCAAGCTTTCAGGAACGGCGGCAAACGTTTACACCTTTAATGACTCCGGTAAAGCGCTGGACTTTATCAACAGCAATACCCACATTGATATTGTTATTACCGACTACAAGATGCCTGGAGTAAACGGCCTTGAATTGCTTGAGGCCAGTCCGCAGGCGGCAACCCGCATTCTGATATCAGGATATGTTTCAGATATAGCGGAAGAAAAGCTGTCGGATCTGCATGCCCTGTTTTTCGAGAAGCCGGTACCCATGAAGCAGATCGGTAAAATTATCCAGGAAAGAAGTGAAGCTGATAACTGACAATCAATGCTATGGCAGACCGCCTAATGCCTTCCTTTTCAGGGAGGCCATTTTTTTGTTTGGTTGGTTGATTGACTTTTAAAAAGTTACATAAGGGGAAGCAAATCGTTATGTG
Organism: uncultured Fibrobacterota bacterium; assembly: GCA_964543525.1. Taxonomy (GTDB): domain Bacteria; phylum Fibrobacterota; class Chitinivibrionia; order Chitinivibrionales; family JANQEN01; genus CBDVBE01. The sequence continues at coordinate 33,906 of CAZIYW010000042.1, forward strand.
ATGGGTGCCCACCCAGCGCTTGTATTGTTGCGTCGGTAGCTCCCGATTTCCTGAGGTAGTCTATAACCTCTGAGCGTAAGTCCGGAACTGTTGTCAATAAAAATCCGGTGTGTTCCCGGGCAATTATCCGAATCGGGTCGGTAAAACAGGCTGCGGGGATAAGTACCGTTTGTCCCTGTGAAAAGGAGGCTGTATCATTGGCCGCTGAACAGGAAAATGTGCCGTTGAGAACAGAAATGACCGCAAAGGAATTTTTTTCTGGCAGAATAACAGCGGCATTCGGCTCGAGGGTATATTCTTCAAGAGCAAAATAGCGACAGACAGCTCTGAAGGTGTGGGAAACACCGCCACTATTTTCTGCAATAACCGGTGTAATTTTATGCTGTGTATGATATGAAGTGTCAAGTACATGCAGCGCCTCATTAATATGTAACTCTCGTGGTGTGCCACTACTGTCAACACGCCCCCAATCATACAGACGAAAGGTAGTATCCGATGTTTCCTGTACTTCAAACAGCAGGGTGCCGCCGAGAATCGCATGAACAGTACCTGCCGGGATGAATAGTACGTCACCTTTGGTAATGGGTGTCCGGTTGAGTAAGGAGCCAAGTGAATTGTCCTCGATACAATGTATAATGTCGGCTTTTGTAACACCGTTTTTGAAGCCAATAATAATCTCTGCCGGTGGTTTTGCATCGACCACATACCAGCACTCCGTTTTGCCGAAATCTCCCCAGCCGTGGGTACAAGCCTGGGTGTCATCAGGATGAACCTGCACGGATAAATTTTTTTGTGCATCGATAAATTTAAAGAGAAGAGGAAAGAACGGTGTCGACAGGATTGCACCTGCCAGTTCGTTGGGATAGTGCTTAAACAGGCGTTGCAGAGAAAACGTGTCAAATCCGGGCGTTATGCACTGCGAAGCATCGGAACCATAACCGGATAATTCCCATGATTCTCCGACAGGACTGTTTTCCGGGATATCTTTTGAAAGTACTTTTTTTAAGTTCTGCCCACCCCATAATTTTGTCTTGTAAAGAGGGGTGAATGTAAGAGGTTTAAAACTGATAGTTGAAGGTGTCATTGTTCCTTTGCTAAAACCTGTGCCTCGAATTTTTCATATGAATCATAAAGATAACCGTCGAACACTATATCAAATTTCAGTGTTTCAAAAATAAAATTGACATATTCATTAGATGAGATGAGATAAATTGCACCACCTGCTTTTTTAACTTTGTTAAGGTTATACACAAGCGCACCGACACCGCCGCTGCAGATAAAGGTAACCTCGTCAAGATTAAATACAATATGGTAAAAACCCTCTTCAACGATGGCGTTGATTTTCTGATCAAGAACACGAGCGCTCTCCCAATCTATTTTACCTGAAAGTTTTACAATCTTGAACTTGCCGGTTTGGGTAATTGATGATTCCAAAGTATTGTATCCTTTCCAGAGGTTGAAAAGAAAATGTACAGTGTAAAAAAATTGACTAATAATAAGTTACGGTACATCTTCAAAGTCGGCATCTTCAATTACCTCTCCCTGAGTGTTGTACCGCTTAATTGGTTCATCTCCTTCTCTTTTGCCACGCGAATTCTTAATCCGATTTCCCTTTGAAAAAAAAGACCATATCAATCTGAAAGCAAGATAAAACAGTAATATTTTTACCAGAAATCCCATGGCACATTAATATTTTAAAATGTAAAAGGGTTATTGTCAATACTATTCATTAAATTACATGCGTACTTTCCGATACGTAGAGGTATGGTATAAAATAATTAACTTGCTGTTTAAAAGGATGAAGATTATTAAAGTATTTCCTTAAAAAACGGCACGTGCCGTATTTACCGATTCAATATTTTTTTTATACCCGCGTAATATAAAATCACAGGGAGAAATCTCATCTGTTATCGCTGTAGAACAGTTTGTCTACTGCGATGGAGAAGGGGATAAATTATTTTTATCACATACGCAGAAGATGAAAAATGTACCGTACAGGGAAAGGACTGGATTCATGAGTGTTGATATCAGCGAGCTGAATGAGCGCATTAAGGAGGAGAGCAGTTTCGTTGCTCTCTTGAAAAGTGAAATGGGAAAGGTTATTGTCGGGCAGAATAAAATGGTTGACCGACTGCTGATAAGCCTGCTGTCAAACGGCCATATCCTTCTTGAAGGGGTACCGGGACTTGCAAAGACTCTGGCCATCTCTACTCTTTCCAAGGTTGTTGCCACCGGGTTTAAAAGAATTCAGTTTACCCCGGACCTTCTTCCGGCAGATCTTATCGGCACAATGGTCTTCAATCAGAAGGCCGGAGAATTTGTACCGAAAAAGGGGCCGGTTTTTACCAATTTCATTCTTGCCGACGAAATAAACCGTGCGCCGGCAAAGGTGCAGAGTGCACTGCTCGAGGCCATGCAGGAGCGGCAGGTAACTATCGGAGATACCAGTTATCCTCTCGAAAAACCATTTATGGTTATGGCTACCCAGAACCCGATTGAACAGGAAGGGACATATCCCCTGCCGGAGGCGCAGGTTGATCGGTTCATGCTCAAATTAAAGATAGACTATCCGACCCGTGAGGAAGAGCGGCAGATCCTTACCCGCATGGCCGGAGGTACGGTACCCGGAGTCGATAGCGTTATCTCTGTTGATAAGATTATTTCCGCACGAACGGTAGTAAATGATATCTACATCGATCCCAAGGTCGAAGAGTATATAATTAACATTGTGTTTGCAACACGAAAGCCGGCGGAAAGTGGTCTGGAAGAGCTTGCCGGTCTTATTGAGTATGGTGCATCACCTCGTGCCACTATATTTCTTGTGCAGGCTGCACGCGCCCATGCCTTTATCAGGAGCCGCGGGTATGTCACTCCTGAGGATATTAAATCGATTGGTATGGATGTGCTTCGGCATCGAATCATTACTACCTATGAAGCGGAAGCGGAAAATATCACCGCTGAAGATATTATACAGAAGGTTTTTGACAATGTGGAAGTGCCATAGTATAATACAGAAGAGAACGATTGGATAACCGGTTCTCGAAATATTGGCTCGATCAATTGTTCGTAAATACCTTTTATACCGGGAATTGAATGTGTCTGTTATGATTAAACAGTTTGTGATTATGCTGGTGATTATCTGTTGTATTTATGCAGACAAGATCCTCATTTATGATGAAGAGAAGGGAATAATCTTTGTTGATAAAGACAGTCAAGCGGCAAAGAAACCGATAAAAGAGAGCGTAAAGCAAACGGAACCGGCACCACCCAAGACAATTCAGCAACAAAGCCCCCAAAAATGTATCGGCATAACACGTGCCAAGGACCCAAGCGAAATTCACATCAACAGAAAAAAGGATCCGCCCGAATTGTATTTCAAATCAGGTCTTGAGTATTATAAGAATAATGATTTTCACAATGCATTAAAGAATTTTAAATATGCCGCGGATCAGGATATTAAGCCTGAATATCTTCTCTGGATCGGGAAGACCTATCGTCAGCTTAACAAGAAAATACAGATGTTTACTATCATGGAGCGGCTGTTGAATGATTATCCACAGAGTGATGTGGCTGATGATGCACTTTTTGAGATGGCTTTTTACTATCAGAAGCATAATCATTATCAGAAAGCAACAGAGACCTACCGGCAGTTGATTGAACAATATCCCTTCGGCGTCTCCTATTCAAACGGTGATGAATTTCTGGATATCGCCCGTGAGCAGATCCGGCGTATGCGCGGTGAGATGATGTCGGCCCTGACATTACTTGGTATTACCGGGGAAGACCCTGCTGAAGCATATAAGCAGTTTCAGCGATCGGAAAATCTTCCGGTTACCGGTGTGGCAGATTATACGACGGTGAAGGCTGTTAAACAGGAATATAATGAAAAAGTGAAAAACGATGAAATTGCGGCTGAATCAACACGCCGTATACAGGAGAGCAGAAAATATGCCTTTATACTCAGTCTGATAATAGGTGTAACTTTCATCGGTATTCTCATTGCACGGTTAAAAATTATACAGAACCGTAAACTTCTCATGGAGTTGCACGGCATGGTTTCCGATCTGCAAAAAGGACAGGTATGATACCCAAGGAAATACTTGAAAAGGTCAGGCGAATAGAGATAAAAACGCAGAGTATCGTGAATGATATTCTCTCAGGGGAGTACCAGAGTGTGTTTAAAGGTCAGGGTATGGAATTCTCTGAGGTACGGACCTATATCCAGGGTGATGATATCCGGACGATAGACTGGAATGTAACAGCCCGGGCCGGTGAGCCCTATGTCAAGAAGTATGTTGAGGAGCGTGAACTGACGGTGATGCTTGTCGTTGATGCGTCGGCAAGCGGCAGCTTCGGTACCGTCAATAAATTGAAGACGGAAATCGCGGTGGAACTCTGTGCCCTGCTCGCCTTTTCCGCCATTAAAAATAACGATCGGGTCGGTCTCATTATTTTCACTTCTGATGTCGAGAAATATATCCCGCCTAAAAAAGGCAAAAATCATGTGTTGCGCGTCATCCGGGAATTACTCTACTTCCGCCCTGAGAGGAAGGGAACCAATATCACCGAAGCAGTAAATTTCCTCAGCCGGGTACAGCGTAAAAAAGCGGTTGTCTTTTTTGTTTCCGACTTTTTCGCCGCCAATTATGAATCCGTGTTTCGTGTCGCGGCACGGCGCTATGATATGATTGCCGTATCACTGACTGATCCCCGTGAAAATGAGTTGCCGGATGTGGGCCTTATAGAGCTGCGGGATCCTGAAACCAATAAAACTATCCTAGTGGATTCAGGCAGTAAATCATTCAGAGAAAAATACGCGCAAGACAGCGAAAAACGCCGCCAGGCACTGAAAACCCTTCTACGATCTATTGGAATCGATCAGATTGAAATTACCACTGCTGAGGACTATGTAGATCCGCTGGTGCGGTTTTTTAAGAAGCGTGAGCGGATGATGGCGTGAATTGTTATACCGGCAATACAAGTTGGCTGCATGGATATTTCTACCGCACTTTTATACGAATGGTGCTCAATCAATATCCCCCTCCCTCTGTCAATACGTGATTTTTTTTCACTACCATCCCACATTGACACAATAATAAATCATACCTGCTTTAATT
>CAZIYW010000043.1:0-38827 GCA_964543525.1 uncultured Fibrobacterota bacterium
GGAACAGGAAGAGCGGCACCTGTTGTTTATTTGTTCATTAAAAACTTCAGTAGAAAGGAAACACCTCATGAAAAATGTCAGTAAAAACAAATGTATCGGGTGCGGCATCTGTGTAAGCGAATGCAAAGCTGAAGCCGTCTGCATCAAATATGCAGTCGCTATAATTGATGAAGGAAAGTGTGTCAGTTGCGGCACCTGTATACAGACATGCCCACAAAAGGCGATTAGAAAAATTGACGAGAATCTGACTGTCGCTATTGGAACGGATGACGGAAAAACGGTAAAAGCGGACAACCACGTCGGCATGTCGAAATATTTTCAGATATGGGAATATAAAGAGGGCACTATGACTTTCAAAGAACAGAGAGAAAATACCCGGTATAAGGAAGATGAATCAAAAACCCACGGTGATCCGGGGAAAGCAAAGGCGACCTCATCAATCCTGCATGATATTGACCTCCTGGTGGGAAAAATGATTGGACCCAATGTCACCCGGTTACAGAAAAAATTTTTATGTGCGGTGGTCAGGAATCCGTCAATAGAAGATGCGGTATCGATAATACAAGAGAATATCAACGAAATAATTGAAGAAAAAAATAAGACGGAGCGATATGCTCTTATATTGAAATAATCGGCCACATTGAATTATGATGACAACTATGGAAATTAAGCGATAACCACTCATATTTAACGGGAGGAATACAATGAAAATATGTGTAACGGCACAGGATAGTTCACTTGATGCAGCAGTTGACCCGCGATTCGCGCGGTGCAGAGTTTTTTTATTTGTCGACACGGACACCATGGCATTTGAAGTGGTGGAGAATGCGCAGGCACAGGCAATGGGTGGAGCCGGACCGCAGGCCGCAAAAGCGGTGGCGGAGCACGGTGCGAAAGCTCTGTTAACAGGAAATATCGGTCCCAATGCATACCAGACCCTGGAGGCTGCAGGCATTGCCGCTTTTACCGGTATTTCCGGCACGGTAAAGGAAGCGGTCGAGAAATATACAAAAGGAGAATTAACAAAGACTGACGGACCGGATGTCGGTTCTCATTTCGGCATGAAAAACGGATAGTCGTATACGCCCTTCCGGTAAGTTTTACAACTATTAATCAAGGGAAGATAAGCGAATATGAAAGTAACTGTTGCAGTATCCAGCGGGAAAGGCGGAACCGGCAAAACCTTTGTTTCAACCAATATAGCCCGCGCGCTTGAAAAAGCGGGTGAGACGGTACACTATATCGATTGCGATGTGGAAGCGCCCAACGGGCATCTCTTTCTAAAACCGGTAATCAGCAAAGAGGAAGATCTGTCGATACCTTCACCGGTGGGAGTTGATAAAGATAAATGTATACAGTGTAAAAAATGTGAAAAAGCATGTCACTATAACGCGATTGCCGTGGTGAATGAAAAGGTCCTCTTTTTTCAGGACCTCTGCCATACCTGCGGCGCATGCACCATTGTCTGTCCTACCGGCGCTATAATTGAAAAGGAGAGAAAAATCGGCAGGGTTTTACACGGCGCCAGTGATAGTATCGGTTTTCACTATGCACTTCTCAAAACGGGCGAAGGCGGTATGGCTCCACGGCTTATCAAACATATCAAGAAGCATATTGCTGAAGGTATAAACATAATTGATTCCGCGCCGGGCACGGCATGCCCGGCGGTCGAGGCGGTCGTGCATGCGGATATTGCCGTGCTGGTCACCGACCCGACGCCGTTCGGTGTGAATGATCTCAAACTGTCGGTCGATATGTGCCGGGCGCTTGAACAGGAGCCTGTTATACTGGTTAACCGCGCCGACTATATGGACGATAATCTGAAAAAGTACTGCCGCGAAGAAGGGCTTGAAATTATCGGCGAGATACCCGACGATCGGAGGATAGCGGAATACTATTCGGAAGGCAACCTTGCGATTGATACCCTCCCGGAATATGAAAACCTTCTCAATACTATTGCCCGGACTATTATTCGCCGCGCACAGGAAAAGAGAGTTGTCGGGAAGACAACGGTTCCGGAAGTAACGCAGAAAAAAGAGACGCTGGAATATGAAAAAGAGACTCAGTCGCGGCGGGCCATAACCTCAGAACTTGTTATTATTAGCGGCAAAGGAGGTACCGGGAAAACCTCTCTTGCGGCAAGTTTTTGTGCGCTTGACAAAAGCATGGTTATTGCCGACTGCGACGTTGATGCGGCGGACCTGCATCTTATCCTCAGGCCCGACATTAAAAACAAAGGTCTGTTCAGCGGCGGCGATAATGCCTGGATAGACGCAAACCGCTGCACCGGCTGCGGCGAATGTTTCACGCAGTGCCGTTTTGAAGCGATTCGAAAAACGGAAGAAAACGGGAACACGGTCTGCACAATCGATCACATGGCCTGCGAAGGGTGCGGCGTGTGCTGTCTGGTCTGTCCAACCGACGCCGCGCAATGCGAACCGGCCATTAACGGCGAATGGTACACCTCCACAACCCGCTTCGGCCCGATGAGTCATGCAAAGCTGGGTATTGCGGAAGAAAATTCGGGGAGACTGGTCACACTCGTTAAGAATAAAAAAGACGGGCTTGCCGAAGAATACGCTTTACAAAATGCACTCATTGACGGCTCTCCCGGTACCGGCTGCCCCGTTATTGCATCAATCACCGGGGCGCAATACGCTTTGATTGTGACGGAACCGTCGGTTTCAGGCATTCATGATCTGAAACGAATACTGGATGTTACCGCATTCTTCAAGGTGCCGGCGGGAATTATTGTCAATAAATACGATCTGAACAGCGGGAAAACCGATGAGATACGCGCCGTTGCCGAAGAATATAACGCCCGGTTCCTGGGTACCCTTCCGTACGATAAACGGGTTACCGAGGCACAGATGAAAGGGCTGTCGATTGTTGAATACACCGATGACGGAATTGCACAGACAATAAAAGAACTATGGAGCACTCTGAAACCGGAATGTTTCAAGACGGAGGGTGAATAGATCTTCCGGAGAAAGATTCTGAGTCTTATTATAATATATAAGGAGGAATAGAATGTGTCTTTCCCGTATATATATCGGCGATAAAAATGAGAAAAACTGTCTGATAGATGAAGCGGCACGGGTGGAGTCGCGTGACAACCTGGTAAAGGTAGCAACATTGTTTGGCGAGACGCAAACCTTCCACGGCTATTCTGTCGATACAGTCGATTTTATGGACAACTTTGTTATGCTCAAAAAAGCGCAGAAAGGGCGCTCGCATGATACCGTTGGTGCACAAAAAGGAAAGCAGGCCGCCGGCAAGATTCAGAAAGCGCTGTACTACCTTCTGTCGCACAACAGAAGCCATGCTGCTGATCTGGAAAAATGGGTCGTAACAGCAGAAGAAGCAGGCTACAAAGAGGTATCTGAAGAGTTGAAAACGGCGATGGAGTTGTTTATGGATGTAAACCGTCATTTCGAAAAAGCGATCAGTAAACTTACTATCACACAGTGACCAATTTTTATTTCAAAGGCGTGAATAGTATGCATGACAAAATGAATTTTGTTCCAATTGGTGTAATCAGAACCCCGTATATCGACAGTGCGCCATACCAGCCCATTGACCACGACAAAGGAGACTTTCGTATTGTACTTGATGGCGAATATACCGATGGACTTGCAGACCTGGAGAGCTTTACCTATATATACGTACTCTATTTTGTCGATCGGATCACACGCACGCCAAGTATGATTGAAAGCCCGTCGTGGACTCCCGGTGTGAAGGTGGGTCTCTTCGCCACCCGTTCTCCCGTGCGTCCCAACCCGATAGGCCTCAGTATCGTCCGTATAAAAAAAATTGTTTCTCATGAAATTTTTACTTCAGGGTTGGATGTATTTGACAACACGCCGCTTCTGGATATCAAGCCGTATGTAAAAGACCTGGATTCCAAGGATGATGCAAATTACGGCTGGCTTGATGATCTGGACGGTAACAAAGAACATTTGCTTTTACATATTAAAGGTATTCCACACGATTATTAAAGAGACGATAAGAATGAGTATACACGATACCTGAACGAACCAACCGGATATCCACCGGCATACCGGGGAGTATAACGTATTATAACGTAGGCGTGCTCGTTATTTTTTACGGCACAGGTGTAAATACAGTTACTGCAGAATCGTATCACTATGTAACGGAAATGGAGCAGTCTTTATGGAAATACTGACACATACTTTCAAGCACGGGCTGTTGATTACGGTTTTTGTTTTTGTCATGATGCTTCTGGTTGATTATTGCAATGTTTTGACAAAAGGGCGCATGAGTCAACTGGTGAAAGGCGGGCTGTTCAGGCAGTATCTCATTTCATCGTTTCTCGGCTCGACCCCGGGCTGTCTCGGGGCATTTTTAAACGTCACGTTCTATTTACAGGGTCTTATCTCTTTCGGCGCTCTTGCCGGCGGCATGATAGCGACATCCGGCGACGAGGCATTTGTTATGCTTGCTCTTTTCCCGAAAACGGCGCTTCTTCTCTTCGGCATCCTGTTTGTTACCGGTATTGTCTCCGCCGTTATCATTGACAAAGTTGTAAAAATATTCAATATCACTACCTGCAGTGAATGCTCGCTTTCGGGGATACATCTGCAGGAAGACTGCCGGTGTCTTAACGGACGAGAAGTCATCGCGCATATCAGAAAAATATCCTTTGCACGATTTCTTCTTTTCTTTCTGCTTGCCGGTACTGTCGTTACTTTTATCGCCGGAATACTCGGCCCGCAGGTATGGAACTGGAAGCGAGTGACCTTTATTTCTCTGGTCCTTATAGCCTGTTTCGTCGTCCTTACCGTGCCGGATCACTATCTGGAAGATCATATCTGGGAGCATATTATCAAGAGGCATCTGCTGCGGGTATTCCTGTGGAGTTTCGGCACACTGCTGCTGGTCGATATCGGTTTACAATTCTGGAATCTGGAAGCCTTTGTAAAAGCACACATGTTCTGGGTACTCCTCATCGCCGTCCTCGTCGCCATTGTACCCGAATCCGGTCCCCATCTCATATTTGTAATGATGTTTACCCACGGAATAGTGCCGTTTTCGGTACTCCTGGCAAACTCAATAGTACAGGACGGACACGGCATGCTTCCCCTGTTGTCTTATACTGTAAAGGATTCGATTCTGATCAAACTGGTCAATCTCGTTATAGGGGCGACCGTCGGAATTGTTTTGTATACATTGGGATTTTAACCTGACAGACAGGTAGTATCATGAGCGTTTTTGATTATGATGAAAATGTTGCACGGTATGAGTCCTGGTTTGAGAAACATCATTTTGTTTTTCAATCCGAAGTCAATGTACTGCGTAGTTTACTTCCTGCAGGCGTTGGTTTTGAAATAGGCATCGGCACCGGTCTCTTTGCAAAAGAGCTGGGGATACGCATGGGAAACGATCCCGCCACAGCCATGCTCCGGGTTGCGCAACGCCGTAATCTGATCACCTACCAGTGCAAAGGAGACCGCCTTCCTTTTCACGAAGGTTATTTTGACTATGTATGCATGGTAACCACTATTTGTTTCCTCGACAATGTGTCGGAAACGTTAAAAGAATGTTTTCGGGTGATACGTCCCGGAGGGTATATTTTAGTCGGATTCGTGGACAGGGAAAGTATAATCGGGAAAAGGTATCTGGCGGTTAAAGAACAGTCACTTTTTTATCGTGATGCACAGTTTTACAGCGCCGGCGAAGTGCAAACATTACTTGAAGAGGCTGGATTCAGTATAAAAAAAATCCGCCAGACACTGTTCGGCGCGCTGCATGAAATTGCAGCAGTCCAGCAGTATCGTGACGGTTCCGGCGAAGGCGGATTTGTTGCTATACTGGCTGCACGCTAGTCGACAAAGGGACCGTAATGAAAAAAGAAACTCGCTACGAACAATTGACTAAGGCCAGAAAAACGCTCGGCATATCCGAAGAAGCAACCCTTGATGAAATCAAATCCTCCTTTCGTGATTTAATCCGCCGGTGGCACCCGGACAAATCAAAACAGCGCACAGAAAAACAGAGCGACAAATCACGCGAAATACTAAACGCCTATAAATTTATTATGGAATACTGCCGTGAGTTTAAGATCTCTTTTTCGAAGGAAAGTGTTGACAAATACCGATCGGCTGAGGAATTATGGTGGGAAAAATTCGGCAACGACCCCATGTGGGGTCCAATGAAGGAAGAATAATATGAAATTAGAACATACTGCACTTTCAATCTCCAAACCTGAAGATATCAAAGACTTTTATCAGGACATTCTCGGTATGGAGCGAGTAAAGGAATTTACCTTATCCGATTCTATGGCGAACGATATTTTCGGCATCCCAAAGGATACCACGGTTTTTCTTTACCGGAGCGGGCAGACCTTTTTCGAGCTCTTTCTTATCGACCGTCCTCAGCGGCACAACTTTAACCACACCTGCCTGGCCTTCGATGACAAAAAATCGATCTTTCATAAAGCGCAACAAAAGGGCTATAACACTATCCGCAAACAGAAGGAGCATTCGGAACTGTTTTTTATACAGGATAACAGCGGTAATCTGTTTGAATTAAAAGACAAGTAACTTTCATAATTATACCGACATACTGACTCAGCCCCTCCTCCGCGCTTTTCACGGGTGACAATCAGTGCACACAAAAATTTTATTTTTCTGATTAAGTCAAAAATTGCGCGTATATTATATATAATGACTCTAAATAACGGGGCATCGGTGATTTTTTAATGTAACAACACCAAAACAGTGCTATTTACCGTGGTAGTACCATGAGGGGGGACCAGTATGAAACAGGGAGTTTTACCGTTTGTTTTTGTATTCTTTACAGCCACAATAGTTTTTCCACAAAACCAATCTTTCTCAAAAGAAAAAGCCACCAACACATTAATTACCGTTGAGGTGTCTAATCCAAATGATATTGATAATCTTACTGAACTTGGATTGTGTATCGAAGCTGAAGCAATCTGCAACAGCTCTGCAGATGGTTTGATATCCCGTGAAAACCTGGCGCGTGTCCGCAGTGCCGGCTATACGGTTTCTGTCCTGGATGAAGATATTGCACACTCTTTCAGGAAGATTGCTGCTCACGCAATGAGTACTTCCAGGAAACCGTGGTATGATTTCGACGGTATCCGCGACAAGCTGAAAGAGTGGCAAGGACAGTATCCGTCGCTGGTATCTGTTGACACCCTGGGATACAGCCAGAAAGACGAACCGATCTGGGAATTCCGGATTTCCGGCTCCCCGGATACGGCGGCGCGGCAGCGTATTTTTCTGTCCGGCTCCACACACGGTAACGAGAAAATAGGCACTGAAATTTGTATGTGGCTTGCTGACTATCTTTTGACAGGATACGAGAGCAATACTGATGTCAAGGAGATGGTGGATCGTTCGGAATTTCAGTTTATACCGATAGTTAACCCTGACGGATTTATCAAGCACAGCCGCTGGCTTGAGAACGGCGCGGACCCGAATCGGTCTTTTGCATTTCAGGTTGGCGCCGGCGGCCAGGGGGCGCAGGGGGCTCCGTACGAATATCCGGAAATGGCAGCCTACGGCCGGTCCATGCATGATGCTCCGCGGTATCTCTCTATTGACTATCACTGCGGCATGGTAGCACTGCTCCTGCCATTCTTCTGTGAAATAACGGAGGATTTTGATAAAAATGCCTACAGCACCATAAACGGAATCTATAAACCGAAACACAGACAGGTCTTTGATTATTTCAACCGCCAGGGACAGGGACTCTCACACGATTGCCCCTATGCACGATGCGGAGCACTTGCAATCATGCCGGAAGTATCGCAGCATAATCCACCCGAGATTGAGCCGATTACCGAGCACAACCTTGAATGCATCCTCAACACAATAAACGAAATGCAGAAAGGTATTTGTGGACGGGTACGGGATGCGCAGACCGGTGCACCGGTTTATGCCCGGGTAACGATAGCCGGCAACTACGCCCCGACCTATACGGATCCCCGTTCCGGCGCCTACTTCAAGTATATACCGTCACCGAGCGGCTCCTTTGAGGTCACGGTTTTTGCAAACGGGTATACTCCTGAAACTAAGACGGTTCAGGCAGTGAGTAATGATTTCGCACAACTCGATTTTGAACTTACCTTTGACCCGGAGTTGAAATATGCAGCTCTCTCTATAGTTGCAATGTCTGTGGCCAATTCCATGAAACATTCAGAACTGTATGCCTGCCTGGAATCCCCGGACGACAACAGTACCACTATTAAGAGTTTCAGCTCGGGAAAGGGCCTTATCGATCTGGACTTCGGTCCCAGAATGCTGATAACCAATAAAGAAGGTGACGATCTTACCGTACACTCCTCAAGCAGTACTTCATATACGGTGAGTGCCGCTAATGACGTTATCAGTCTTGGAACAAGTAACTATATACTCGGTACCTCCAGCGGCACAGGCACCTTTGACCTTGGTGAAATCGGTCTTGATTCGGCACGGTTCGTGCAAATCAGCTGCGCAAGCGGCTCCGTTGCAATAGACGCGGTTGAGGCTGAACCGCGTGATGATATAACACAGGCTAACAATCTGCATGCATTCACGGTCCGGAAATATGCTCCGGGAATTGTAACTATACCGCACGGTAGCAATAGTATTCTGGTACAGGCATACATTCCAAAGGGACAATTCTCAATCGAACTATTTGATACAAGAGGAAGAAAAATAACCACGCTTGCAGAAGGATATGCTCACCACTCAGAGAGACGCCTGTTCAGGTGGCATGAAAACGACGCTAAAAGCCAGGGCATTTCTCTTGTTTTAATAAAGAACTCACAGGGAAAAGAAGCGTTAAAAGGGGCGTTTCTCCGGTAAAAAAATATACCTGAAAAGAATCCGAGGCGTATTCAAACCGTTGACTGTGCAGACAAGCAGGTAAAAACGGCAGAAACTGCTGTACCATATGATTTTTAAAAACAGGTTGACATTTTTGGTGTAATCAAATATATTTAGCTGTGTCAAACTTTTTTAATTATCTAAGCCGGTTTTTATGGATACGGATAAAATTATTAAGCTTTCTCCCAGCCTCGAGGATTATATTGAGGCAATTTATAATACTATTTCTGAAAAACATGTTGCCCGGGCAAAAGATTTAAAGCGTAAACTGAAAGTTCACGGCGCTTCAGTTACCGGTGCACTGCAAGCCCTTGCAGAAAAGAAACTCATCAACTATGAACCTTATGAAGTAATCACGCTTACCCCGAAAGGCTATGAGATAGCCCAGATTATATCACGGCGTCATGAAATTTTAAGAAATCTGTTAACCAATATACTGAAACTCGACATAACGGAAGCGGAAAAGGTTGCTTGTGGTATGGAGCACAGCCTCACACCAACAGTAACGATGAGGTTAGCGGCATTTGTTGATTTATTTGAAAAAAATCCTGATTTGAAGAAAATGCTTCAGGATTCCTTTGAGTCATTTCTCAACAAATTCGAAGACAAGAATTTAAATATATGTATTCAGAAAGAAAAGATTCAACGAATTAATTCTCAGTTAAAACCGTTGGAGCAACACGAACCAGATGATACTGTAAAGGAAATGTCAGGATAGTAATAAGAAGCAATATTTTTTTATAAAAAAAGTTAGGTTCTCCAAATATTGTATTGAATTAATAATTTTGTTTTGATTTCATTAAAATAATAAGGCAGGCAAATAATAGAAATAAGAAATAGCAGTAAAAGAGGTTGATACGAAACATTAAAGAGGCATTATTATGAGCGCTATAATTTCGTTGGCGGAGATGCCGCCTGGTGAAAAAGGAACGATTACAGCAATACAGGGTGGACAGGGTCTGGTTAGAAAACTAGAAGCAATGGGAATCAGAGCAGGAAAAGAAATTACCAAGGTAAGCGAACAATGGATGAGAGGGCCGGTTCTTATACGCCACGGTAACACACAGGTGGCTATAGGTTTTGGTATGGCACGGCGGGTAATGGTCAGTGTATCGGAGCATGGAGGCGCTTTATGAAAATACTCCTCATGGGTAATCCAAATGTCGGTAAAAGTGTTGTTTTTAACCGACTTACCGGCGCCGATGTTATTTCCTCAAATTATCCCGGGACGACAGTCGAATTTACCCGGGGCTGTATGAAAATCAAAGGTGAGCGTGCGGAGGTTATTGATGTACCGGGAACCTATACCCTGGAACCCACATGTAAAGCTGAAGAGATAGCGGTACGGATGCTGGATGAAGGTGATGTCGTCGTTAATGTTGTAGATGCAACAAATCTTGAGCGCAGCCTGAACCTTACCCTCCAGTTACTCAAAAAAAAGATTCCCGTTGTGGTTGTACTCAATTTCTGGGATGAAACAAAACATACTGGTATATCAATTGACGTTGACAAGCTTACGGAAATACTGGGCGTGCCGTGTATACCGACCTGCGCGGTTACCGGTGAAGGCATTAAACAGCTTGTTGAAAGTATTGCGTCCGCAAAACCGTCATCGTATGAATATGAGGAAAAAGAACGGTGGCATGAAATCGGCAATATAGTAAAAAGGGTCCAGAAAATAAGCCACCGGCACCATACCTTTTTAGAAACTCTCGGAGATGCATCGGTAAAGCCGCTTTCCGGTCTGCCGATAGCGCTGGCGGTTATGTTTCTTACTTTTAAAATTATCCGGTTTATCGGCGAGGGACTTATCGGGTATGTTTTTGAGCCTCTTTTCGAAAATCTCTGGACGCCATTGATGCTTAAATTATCGGCAGTTCTTGGTTCCGGGGGATTTATTCATGATATGCTTATCGGAAAAATTATCGAAGGCGGAATCGATTACGGTCAGTCTTTCGGATTGCTGACCACCGGCCTGTTTGTCCCTTTCGGTGCAGTACTCCCCTATGTATTTGCATTCTACGTGGCGCTTTCGTTTCTGGAGGATTCAGGGTATCTTCCGCGGCTGGCCGTTATGGTGGATACGGTGATGCACAAGCTGGGACTTCACGGCCTGTCAATAATCCCCATGCTGCTCGGTCTGGGCTGCAATGTTCCCGGTGCACTCTCGACAAGAATTCTGGAAACCCGGAAAGAGCGGTTTATCGCTGCAACCTTAATGGCAATTGCGGTTCCCTGTATGGCCCTTCAGGCGATGATTGCGGGTCTGGTGGGCAAACATGGGGTAAAAGGGCTCGGTATTGTCTACGGCGCCCTGTTCATAGTGTGGATTATCCTGGGAACGGTCTTGCACCGGATAATCAAAGGGCAATCACCGGAAATATTCCTGGAAATTCCGCCCTACCGGCTTCCCTATTTTCGCGGTCTGCTTAAAAAGATCTGGATACGGATAAAATGGTTTATCAAAGAAGCGGTTCCTTTCGTACTGCTCGGCGTTTTTATTGTAAACATACTGTACACATTCGGTATAATCCAGTTTGTCGGACGGTTTACCGCGCCGGTAGTAACCGGCGTCCTGGGCCTTCCGGAGGAAGCGGTTGGTGCGCTGGTAATCGGTTTTCTACGGAAAGATGTTGCAGTGGGAATGCTCGTGCCTCTCGGCCTGACGTTGAAACAACTCATCGTAGCATCGGTAGTCCTGGCAATGTATTTCCCCTGCGTTGCCACCTTTACCACCCTTATAAAAGAGCTGGGGATTATCGATATGATGAAATCGGCGGCAATTATGATTGTATCAAGCATTCTGGTTGGTGGAATATTAAATCTTGTTTTGTAATGATTTAACAATAAAAAAAGCAACCATACTGAAAAAAAGGAGAATTGCTATGGCTTTAAAAAGAGGTTTTATCTGCATTCCAATTATTATCGCGCTGTTCTTTTCTTTCATCTATGCCGATGACGACAAATCGGACACTGAAAACAAGAAAACACTGGGGTTTGCCCCATCAGGCGTTCTTGAAATTGACATCCTGCAATCATTCGCCGAAGAGGACAAGACAGGATGCGCAGGAGTCGGAAGGCTTGAAACGGGTGTCGAAGTCGACGTCGGCGATAAAGTTAATGCCGGTCTTTTTCTCGAACTCGGTGATGAAGACGTAACAGGGCTTCTTGAAACATGGTTTACCTTCAAACCGGCAGCATTCCTTTCTTTAACTGCAGGACAGCTTACCATGCCCTTCGGCGAATATGCCACTGAATGCATGACAGATCCGCTTGTCATGAGCGGATATACAATCGACAGTACGGCGGATATACCGGGTGCGGAAACTATCTTTCCCGGATGTATCGCCGGTGTTGAAATTGCCGGGTTTACCGGCGCAGTGGGTGTTTATAACTCCTCCTATTCTCAGCGCCTTGAAGCATGTGCGGTTAAATTGGCATACGCATATAAAGAAATTGTATCCGCAGGGATTTCATCCCGTTTTGAGACAAATAAAAAAATAGATCTTGATGCCGGTCTCACTATTAACCCATGGCCCTTTCTTGCATTACTCGGCGAATTGTATACGGGGCTCAACGATGAAGAAAATGACAACAGGCTGCTCGGTATCCACAGCGAGCTTGATATAACACCGGTAGAGCCGCTGATAATCGCATTACGCTTCGGCAGATTGGTGGATCACAACAAAGACGGCTCGGGAAGCATACAACTCGGTGGGTGTATTAAATACGTTCTCAATGATCATTTTACCTTTGGTATTGAAGCAAACGGTAACGCCGCCATTGATGACGGTGAAACAGGAGGATGGGACGACCTGGTAATGCGTCTCGGCTGCTCTGTCGAGTAGAAATACCGTTTTAACCGTCAATTACTTACCATAATTTTTATATAACAGGAACATAGCAAAATAACGAAATAAAAGGATATATTTTCCAACTTACAGTAGGATTAGACTGTTAAATATATTTTGACACACTCACTCTGTATTTTACAATGCAATAATTACCGGGGTGCACTATCGGGGCGAAATATTTCTGCTATGCGAATTTCTCAATAATGATATCTCAATTGAGCAAGGAAAATCGAATCGTCTTGAATCTTGTAAACTATTCTATGTTCCCCGTCTATTCTTTGGGACCACCATCCTGCAAGATTATGGCGGAGCGGCTCGGGTTTGCCGATTCCTTCATATTTATTTCTGTCTATGTCACGAACCAGTTCATTGATACGCTTGACTTTCTTTTTATCAGTTTTCTGCCAGTAAAGGTAATCATCCCATGCGTTTCCCGAAAAAATTATTTTCACTCGCAAAGCTCCCGCTCAACACCCTTTCCTGAAGAAAGTTCGTCAATGGAATGCAGCAATCGTTTTGCATTTGCAGGACTTTGCAGAAGATAGCTTGTCTCGCAAAGTGATTCATAATCTGCGAGAGAAAGCATAACAACCGATTCTGAATTTTGTCGTGTAATAATTACAGGGTCATGATCCTCGCATACCTTTTTCATTGTTCCGGCTAATTTTTTTCTCGCAGCCGTATAAGATATTGCAGTCATATACTCCTCCAAATATGTACATGTACATGTTACTATATCTGTACTTATTATTATATATGGTTTTATGCAAAATATCAAGTTTTTTTATTTTAACAGCATATTTGAGACCACTTTAAAAAGGTAACTTTTGGGAATTTAATATTTTTTTAATTCGTGCGCGTGCGCGTAATCGATAATAAAGTCAATCGATTACTAGCGCATCTGCGTTGAGCACGGGTAATAACTTCAAAACTAACCAGCCTCCACAAATAAGGTCTACGGCCCATTCAAAGAATCTCTTTGCCCAGTGTCGCCGGAATAAACCTCCCAAGCTTCACATGCTTTTCACTGGTTAATTTGTATGCTATCTCTTTAACCTTATTAACCGGCCCTCTCAGGAAAACAACTTCCATACAGTTGTCGTGATCCAGATGGGCGTGCATTGTTGAAATGATCAGGTCATGGTTCTCATGCTGGTGGTTGGTCAAATGCTCGGTGACCCCTCTCTTGTGATGGTCATAAATCAGTATAACCGCAGCCGCAGTTTCCCCGCTTACATTCTCCCATTCGGCGTCAACCAGATTATTCCGGATAAGATCCCGAATAGCTTCTGAACGGTTGGTATAGCCTTTTCGTTTTATATCCTTATCGAAACGACTCAGCAGTTGTTTCGACAGGGAAACGCCGAAACGAATACATGAATCCATAAAAAGCCTCTTTTGTAGTAGAATGAACCGTGTCTAACGTGACATAAATAAAATAATTAATAATTAACTCTCCAAGAAGTGTTACGAATTTAAGATATGTAATACTACAGCAGTGGCACGTATTATATTTTAGTAACACTTTCTACTAACTGTATTGTTAAACCCAAATAACAGACATACTACAAAAAAAAGGAGGTTTAAAATGTATGTAAGGAAGTATGTTACCATAGCTGGTATAGTTATTTTTATCATGTCACTTTCAGGCTGCGGATTATTCGCTGCCGATTCAACAACAATCACGGAACTTGATAAAATGGTGGTACGCGCGCAGCATGGCATACCGTTGTCGTCTGATATCATCGACAGTACGGAACTGTCACAGGCATACGATTCAAAAACCGCTGACGGCCTGCTGGTAAACCTTGCAGGCATTGATGTACAGAGAACGTCGCCTGCCGCGGGAAGGGGCACGGGGGTTTCCATAAGGGGCCTGGACGAATCGCGAAGCCCTGTTATGCTCAACGGCAGGCCGCTTAACGGTGCAGGGGTTATGGGTGGTGACTACGTTGACTGGGCTTCACTGCCTTTGGCTGATATTAATGAAATCGAAGTTATTCGCGGTGTAAGATCTGCGGAGTATGGTAATACTGTCGGAGGTGTAATTAATATTATTACCAGACGCGACATGCTGAAGCCAACGAATACAAGAGTAAATGCATCATACGGCATTATTTCACCGGAGCATGCAAAAGACGCATTTGAAAACAGAAGTATTGATCTGTCTGTTATCCATCACGCAAATATTCTTGACCGGGCGGCACTCGACCTGTTCGCGGGATACTCGAAGGGTGAGCCGTTTCTGCGCAACAATTATTACAAACGGGCAAGCTTCGGCGGAGAATTCTCCGTTCTGCTGCCTCTGGAAATCAGAGCAAGCGCAGGTTTTCATAATACTATTCATACCAGGGGATTCGCTGTTCTAAATACAAAGGATTCTCCCTACTATAACAAGGACTTTCCTGAAATGTCGGGGACATCGAAGACCGGCGGCGGCGGGCCCGGTCTTGCTTGGAAAGGCGACGACTATTATTACGGCGATCGCAGCTACTGGAAAAATATACGGACGCAGATAGATTTCTCTCTGCAAAAAGCTTTCCCCACTCTTGTTTTAACCGGTCTGATCCACATTAACGATCAGGACAGAACGGAATATTATTATGCAATCACCGACACGAATAAACTTGTGCTTGAGCGGTTTTCGAAACCGGAAGATTACACATGGGGATGGAAAATAATTGCAAAACAGAATCTGTGGGAGACTCAAATATTAAAATACGGCGTCGAGGGATCGAGCCTGCGGTACAGTAATACCGATATACGGCAGTGTGAAATGGAATACTTCAGCCCCTGGAATCCTCCAACAGAATATGGTGATCCCGATTCAACAATACGTGCTGCAGACCGGTATGGGGTATTTGTTCAGTCCTTTCTCTCTTTTGGAAAGCGTTTTGAAATGACACCGGGTATACGTTACGACTACTATATGGGGGCTGAGCGTGACAGCGAATTTGATGAATCAAATTTTCATGGTGTAAGTCCCAACTGCGGTATTGCCGTAAACACCTGGACAGGCGGTGAAGTGTCGTTCCAGGGCGCCTATGCCTATCGTTTTCCCACATGCCCGGAGCTGTACTGGTATTACGCCGGTTATAACCCGGCGGATCGCAAGGAGTTCTCGCCTGAACGCGCGGCACAGGTGGAACTGGCCGTTTCCCAGAAATTCCCGGTTGCAGAGAAGCTCAAGGGGGTTATGGACGTGCGCGGATATTATTACCATGTCAATGACTATATACGGACAATATTCGGATACAAACCGAGCCGTCTCGTCTACAATATAAACAAGGTAACCCTTGCCGGATTAGAATGCGCATGCAACTTTGATATAATCCAATCGCTCGGTATTCGGGCCAACTACACCTTTCAGCATACGGAAAAAACCGGAGACATCTATGACAGCAGTATGGTCTATACAAAAGGACTTCCGGAACTGCCGAATCATAAAGCGAATGCAGGTATAGAATACCACGCGCCCAACGGTGCAACAATCGGATTTTCCATGCGTTTTGTCAGTGAGCGCGAGACCATCGAGGGAAATCCATCAATGAGCAATGCAGTTTTCCTCAAGCGCCTCGACGCATTTACAACGTTCCGTTTATACGGCTCATATCCGCTGCTGTCCAAAGACGCCTACTCCGCTAAAATCAATCTGGGTGTGGACAACCTTTTCAACGCCGAATATGAAGAGGAGCCCGGCGTACCAATGCCCGGTATTACCACAACCGGCTCAATCGAGGTAACGTTTTAATGGGTACTACTACTATCACCCAACCGGCATACTGGATAAAACAATGGCATGCATTAAACGCCCGGAATACGGCGTTCCGGGGATACGGTACTGCTCATACCTGGAACAGAATGGCCGCCCGGTACGGCAGGGACGACGAGGATGAAAAAGACAAAAGAGAAACCGGAATAGCCGAAACGTGTGCCTTTCTGGAACATGAAGGCGTTTCGTTTAAGGGCAGCCGGATCCTTGACATAGGATGCGGGCCGGGCCATTATGCCTTAGCGTTTGCCGAAAGAGGCGCGCATGTCGTGTGTATCGACAGTGCGGAAAATATGATCGCCAGGCTCCGTGAAGAGATGCCCGAGTCGTTACAGGAAAACATCACACCGCTTCACGCGGACTGGCATATCCTGGACCTGGAAGAGCATGGTTTTACCAAAGCATTCGATCTGGTTTTCGCCAATATGACGCCCGCTGTTACGGGGCCGGAGACATTTATGAAACTTATGGACGCCTCCCGACAATGGTGCTGGTTTCGTGGCTGGGCAGGGAAAAGGGAGAACCCGGTCCTTGAAGGACTGCATCGGGAGCTTTACGGCGGGGAATCGAATCTCTTTTACGGTAATTTTATTATCGCATTCAACCTGGTGTACAGTCTCGGTTTTTTTCCTTTCTGTACATTTCGATCAACCGGCTGGGCAAGGAAAACCGCGCTGTCCGAAGCTATAGAGTTTTACAGCAATTTTTTCCATTCAGGTGAAACGCAACCTCCGGATGAACTGCGTGAAAAAATCGCCCGTTACCTTGAAAAAATCGCAAATGACGGTTATATTGAGTACGCGGCAGGCGGCCATACCGGCGCAATGCTCTGGAATAGCAACGATAGACATACATGACAGGAGGATACCCTATGAATACCGTTCCTGAAAAACTGTTCAAACCACGACGGGAAATACAGCAACTGCTGCTTGACGGCAGGCTCGAGAAGCTGCTCGAGATGACCGGTATGCTTCACGGCCACTACTGCCCCGGCGTTGCCATGGGAGTGAAAGCGGTGCATATCGCATTTAAAGAACTGGGCATTACTGACAACACCGGTATGGAAGAGATTATGGCGGTTGTAGAGTGCAACAACTGCTTCGTTGACGGCGTACAGTTTGCCGGCGGTTGCACACTGGGTAATAATGCGCTGGTCTATAAAGATCTGGGAAAAACCGCGGCTACCTTTTACCGGCGTGGTGCATCCGATGCAGTCAGAGTGTGCGCAAACACATTCGAGCTTGACACGGAGCCTGATGATGAAAAACAGGAAGCGGAGGCGCTCTTTGACCGTGCCGTCAAAAAACGCGAGAAACTCGATGATACAGAACAAAAGCGCCTGAAAGAGCTCTGGATCAAACGGTCCTTTGCCGTGATAAACGCACCCGACAATGCCATTTTTACCATCACCCGCACCGAAGCGCCGGTCGTTGCCTTTGCGCCGATTTTCGAATCCCGGGTATGCTCGGTATGCGGCGACAAGGTCATGGAGACGAAAACGCGCCTCCAGAACGGCAAACCTGTCTGCATAGCCTGTGCAAAAGCAGAATATCAAATGGTTGTCGGCAAAGGTATTGTTGCCGGTGGGAGTCTGTCTTCATGAAGGCCCCATATCTTCGCCTGATTTTATCCGTCGCCCTGCTCATGCTCTCCAGCTGTCAACAAAAACAGAGAGAGGAGCCCAATAACTCGTCAGTCGTTCCCGACACGTTAATTGACGCTGCAGGAAGAAGCGTTGTCATTCCGCAGAACGCCGGACGGGTTGTCTCTCCGTTTACCATGTATACCCGGGTCATTGTCGCGCTCGGGCAATGTGATAAGCTGGTCGGCATCTCGCACTCATGCGTGCTTCCCGAGGAGGAGTACGGCTGTAATCATACGTTGCTCGATTTACCCGACGTCGGCCCTTTCGGCGCCAATATCGAGTTGATTGCCTCCCTGAAACCGGATATTATCTTTGCATCACAAACCGATGTGGCGACTTTTACCGAAAAAACCGATGCAACGGTGATTTCCGTCTCCTTTCCCGACGACGCGCCTGTGATTGACCTGTTTTTCAGGCAGATTGATATTATCGGCAAGGTACTTCGTTGTCAACCGAAGGCCGACAGCCTGAAACGGTTCATCGAGCGGAAAATTGAGACGGTCGTCTCAAAAACGTGTCATATCCCCGAAGACAAACGGCCGCGGGTCTATTTTGCCTGGACCACCTGGACCGGTGATATTCTCAATACGGTCTGTGAGTTTGATCCCATAGAGCTCGCCGGCGGTATCAATGTGGCGCATGAGGCAAAAAACTTTGCAAAAGGTGAGCGCGGCATTCTTGTTTCGCGCGAGCATATCATACAGTGGAATCCGGACATTATTTTTGTTTCGCGGTATCAGCCGCAGAAATGGATGGAGCCGGGGGAGAACACAACTGTCCCGGTGACTATTAAAGACATATGCGCGGACCCGTTACTGCAATCGGTCAACGCCGTAAAAAACAAACGAATCTATTATACCACAGCTTTCTGCAACTGGTGGCCGCACCAGCGCGCCCTGGTACAGGTACTTTACATGGCAAAACTGTTTCATCCTGATCTGTTTCCCAATCTCGATGTTGAACAGGAAGGGAATGCGATTTTTAAAAGGTTTTACGGTAGTGATAATTTATATACTGCAATGGCACGTGAGCTTGAACTGTATCGGTGGGAATAGCAGATGCACGGACAAAACATCCGGAAGGAATACCGATCTCTGGTCGCGAAAAAAATTCTTTTTATCGCCGGCCTTGCCGTATTGGGTGTAATACTCTCCTTTATTGCGCTTGGTACCGGTCCCATGAAATTCGGCATCGGTGAAATCACCCGGACGCTTGCAGACAAACTGCCCCTTTGCTCTATGCCCGTTTCCGAGACTACCTCAATAATACTGCTCAATATCCGTCTCCCCCGGCTTATCATTGCACTGCTGAGCGGTTTCGGCCTTGCAATAACCGGTATGCAGATGCAGGTAGTACTGCGCAACCCTCTGGCGAGTCCCTTTACTCTCGGCGTATCCGCCGGAGCTGCACTCGGCGCAGGGGTGGCTATTGTCACCGGTTTCTCATTCATCGGAGGGAAATATCTCCTGATCGGCAATGCCTTTCTCTTCGCGCTCATTCCCGCCGTTGTCATATTTTTCCTTTCGCAAATCCGGCAGACAAGTTACGGTATGCTCATTCTGGCCGGGATTGCCATGAATTTTATCTTTTCCTCTGTTTCCACCCTGTTAAGCTACTACTCCAACTCGGAGGATCTGAAGTCTCTGACCCTGTGGATGATGGGCAATCCGGGCAGAGCAACCTGGCAGGATATTGTACCGCTGTCAATAGTCTTTCTTTTCACGGTGCCGGTGTTATTTATGCAGAATCAGAAACTCAATATTCTCAACACCGGTGACGAAAGTGCAAAGGGCCTGGGTGTCAACGTTGAAAACACCCGTATTATTGTCCTCGTCGTATCATCGCTGGTCGCGGCAGGTATTATCTGTTTTACCGGGATTATCGGCTTTGTGGGGCTGGTCTCTCCTCATATCACCAGAATGATTATCGGCAACGACACCCGCTATCTTATGCCGGCATCCGGATTATTCGGCGCGGTATTTCTGCTCGGCGCGGATATTGTTGCGCTGAAAATCATCGAGCCTGCGGTTTTGCCGGTAGGAATAATTACCTCCTTTGTCGGCGGACCGTTACTCCTGTACCTGATAGTCAGAAAACAGAGGAGCGGGGCCTGGTGATACTGCGCATTGAAGACGTATCATTTTCCTACCCGTCGGCTGCAGCGCTTGACGGAATAACCTTGCATGTATCCAGGGGCGAGGTAGTCGCAATTGTCGGCAAGAACGGGGCGGGTAAATCCACGCTGCTGCGGTGTATTAATCATATTATCACACCCACAGCCGGTTCGGTCTATGTTAATGAGCGTAACATTGAAAAAGTATCATTTCTCGAAAGGGCAAGAATAATTGGATACCTGTCGCAGAAAAGTGAGCATGTCTTTCCCATGAGCGTATTCGAGGTTGTTCTTATGGGGAGGTACCCCTATTCTCCCTATCGATTCAGCAAACACGATGAGGAAATCGTTGCCGGAATACTGTCACGCATGGGGCTTGGCAGTCTCGCGAACCGGACGTTCGACCGTCTCAGCGGCGGTGAGCAGCAGCAGGTACTTATTGCACGGGCACTGGCACAGGAAACTGATGTTATCCTGTTTGACGAACCGACCAACAACCTTGATCTCCAGCACCAGCTCGAGGTCATGCAGCTTATCAGACGAATCGCAAAAGATGAGGGGAAAACCGCCCTTATAGCAATCCACGATCTCAATCTCGGCGCATCCTTTGCAGACAGAGTTATTATAATACATCAAAAGAAGATTTATTCAGCAGGTACGCCGATGGAAGTATTTACCGAAGAGACACTCTCTCAGGTATTCGGCGTTTCCGTCAAGATATATAATCACAGTGGGACACCCCATATTGTTCCGATCGCACCGGTTTCCTGAAATTCTCCTTTCAAACAATTACATTTTTGAGAGGAGTGTTTCCATGTATTTTTAATAACCTGCAAGATAATGACTTTTACCCGGTTGGCATTACTGAAAAATGACTGCAATAAAAAAAGATACATTCCAGAAAGACACTATCATCACCATTTCACTGGGCCACCTGTTCCATGATATCTACACTGCGTTTCTGGCGCCTCTAATTCCGTTTCTTATAGATAAGTTCAGCATTACCCAGCTTATAGCCGGTTTTACGAATCTTGCTCTCAGGGCGCCCTCTTTGCTGAACCCTTTTATCGGCATTATCGCCGATAAGATGTCCATACGATATTGTATAATTGCGGCGCCGGGGATCAGTGCCGTTTTAATGAGTTTGCTGGGTATCGCTCCCGGGTACACGATAGTCCTGATTTTGCTTTTTATAACCGGAGTAAACTCACTGTTTTTCCATGTACCGTCGCCGGTTATGGTTAAACAGATTTCCGGCGGTAAAACAGGTACCGGAATGAGCTACTACATGTTCGGCGGCGAAGTGGCACGCACACTGGGACCGCTTATCATTACCGCTGCGATCTCTCTATGGGGCCTTGAAGGCTCCTGGCGGGTTATGCCCCTGGGACTGACTGCTTCTGCGTTGCTCTACTTCAAATTAAAGGATATACCGATACGTGATAAATTTGACACAACACAAAAACAATCCGGCCTGAGAAAAACTGTACAACAATATATACCGTTTTTCATAATAGTGAGCAGTTATTTACTATTCAGAGGAGGAATAAAAGCAGGTTTTGTTCACTACCTAGCTGTGTATCTGAAAACCAAAGGAGAACCACTCTGGCTGCAGGGTTTTGCCATATCAATGTTGCAGCTTGGCGGTGCTGTCGGCACACTTCTTGCCGGAACTGTCTCAGATAAAATGGGTAAAACCAATACACTTCTCATTGCAGGAATAGTAAATCCGGTTCTTATGTGGCTGTTTATTTACTCCGACAGCATTATGATGATTCCGGTGTTGATAGTGATGGGTTTTTTTCTGTTTGCGCCCGGGCCGGTCATGCTTGCCCTTGTGCAGGATACCAACTCGGGACGGCCCTCTTTTATCAACAGTATTTATATGACCATAAGTTTCATCATCGGATCGATTACGGTTCTTTTTACCGGTTTTCTCGGCGATACAATAGGATTGGCATCCGCTTTCAAGGTATGCGCAGTGCTTGCTGTTGTGTCAATTCCTTTTATTTTTCTGCTGCGCAAAAGTGAATAATATTTCTGTCGGAACGTACCGTTATTGTGATACCGGCGTAACTTTATAAACTAATGTATAATCCGTATCATCTATTCGGAAATGACGTCCCTTAACATCATCAGATTAACCGGCTGCAGAAGGTTTATATCAGGCAGAAAGGTATTACGGTAGCGAAGTAAAAACAAAAAACTATCCGTTACGGAGGCTGTATGCGAATCATAACAATAACCATAACCTTAGTTTTATGCATTGGTGTCGTAGTAATGAGTGGTGACCGTTCCACACGGAAACGGAAGTCTGGTGCCATTTTGAAAGAGTATCCGGTTAATCCGGCGATCTGCGATTCGGCGAGTATCTGTTTCAAGCCGGTAGGTTACTTTAAAACACCTTTCAATCAGAACACAGGAGCACCCCGGCACGGTGTCCTTCAACCGGAAACCAGAGGAACGATTGAAATGCTTAAGCAGTACCGGGAGGCGCTTGCCATGCTGGACAAATTCGAATATGTTATTGTACTCTACTATTTTAACTGTACCCGCACCTGGTCACACCATGTCGCTTCGATACCGGCACCGCAGCGATTCGGTGTTTTTGCCACCCGCACGCCCAAACGTCCCAATCCGATAGGATTCTCTGTGGTAAAAATAGACAGCATCAGAGGATGCACATTGTATATCAGTGGTATTGATGCTTTTAACAACACCCCGGTTCTGGATATAAAACCCTATATACCTTCGGTTGATATTGTAAAAAGCCGCAGAAACAGAGAAGCTGAGTATCTGTTCAGAACGCCCTATAGAAAACGCATTAAAGATTCTACAGAATACAAATAGACATAAACCATTAATGGGAGAGGGCATAGATTTTGCCTATATTCATATTTAAGCTTCTGCCTGTATCGACAGTAATTTTTTATAGACGCCGGATAATAAACCCCATGCAATAGCCGTAAAAATAAAAACAACAAAACAGCATACCGGACAAGCACTACTGAATAAAAAGCCGTGACCGTATCAGCATTATAACTTTTCAAAACGATTTTTTCAGAGATTATCCTGCACAGTGTTATATTATAAACTCAACAGCAGTTTTCATTAGCCCTGTGGATTGACATGTATAAGTGGTATTGTTTACTCACCGGATTAACACTTTTATTCTTTATTACAAAAGAAACACCAGCCCATCCACACATGTTTATTGATGTTTCATTGAAATATATTCTTGACGACACCGGAGTTTCCGGCATGTATACCTACTGGAATATTGACGAAATGAACAGTGCTCAGATTATTGACTACTATGATTCCAATAAAAACGGTATCTTTGAAAAGCAGGAGCTGATACAGATACTCAAAATCGCTCTACAGACTATTCAGAATATGACCACCATTTCCTGGGGGATTCATTTCTATTCTATAGAGCGGGTGGAAAAATTCAATGCCGTTATTAAAAACAAGACAAATGTGGTATACTCATTTTTTATTCCCTGTACCATACCGCTTGATGAAATCCCGGACAAGAAAGTGACGGCATATTTCGACGACCCGACTATGTATGTTGCTTTTACTCTTAAAAAGGACCTGATTCAGGTATCATCACATAAAACAATTACCGGTAAGATTTCTTTCGGTAAAATCGATTACATAGAAACGGTTATCTTACATCTGCAAAGGAACTGAAACCGAATGACTTCCAGACTTGTATTACTTTGTCTTATACTGTCGGGTTGTTTTCTGTATCTTGCTGCCCAGCAGAATCCATTGCTGCCGTCAACGGGGAAGACTGCTGCGCAGGACACGCTGAAAAAAAAATCCCCCGTCATACCCTTTAACACCTACAATAGAAAAATCCCGTTTTTATATTCAATTATACAGTACCAGAAAAGACTCACACAATCGCTTACCGATCTTTTAAAAACAATAAAGTATTCCTTTTCCGCCAAACACATCCTTATTCTTTTCGGCATTGCTTTTTTTTACGGTATGATTCATGCACTGGGACCGGGACATGCGAAACTGATTATCGGCTCCTACATGCTGAGTAACAAACATGATATCAGGCACTCATTTATTGCCGGCGGTATTTTTGCTGCGACACATGTTGGTATGGCACTGCTTATTTTCCTGTTGTTTAATGCTGTCCTGCACATGCGCCAGGTTCCTTCCAGCACCCTTTCACCGGTGTTGTTCAAAATGAGTGGTATAATGATCACCATCATCGGCATAGCCTTGCTTTTGCCGCTGGTCATGAAAAAGACACCCAAAATAGTATCGTCTTTCGTAAAGACGCGATCCCTTCACGCGATATCGATGATATCAGGATTTATGCCCTGTCCCGGAGCACTGCTTATTCTTATTTTCTCACGAATTATCGGCATTACCTTCTACGGAATTCTGGCAACTATTTTTCTCTCTCTGGGTATGGCACTTACCGTCAGTATCGCGGGAAGTTTCGGCGTTATGGCAAATAAAGCTATACATCTTTCCGTTCAGGGAAATATTTTGAAGTATACTGCCAAATCCGTGAGAATTCTCGGTATCGTGGTAATAATCATTATCGGGTTGGTGATGAGTATACAATAAAGCATACCTTCCGGTCGAATGCATATATGCCATGGAGCCGGAATACAGATGCGCGAGAAACCGTATGTATCTTTTTTATTCAGCATTAACAAATTTTAACCACTGAATTAATCATGACAACCAACCAGCAGGCATTTCAGGAGATTATTCTCGATTCTATCGCCGACGGCGTTTTCACGGTGGACATGCAGCGGACTATTACCTCGTTCAACAAGTCAGCCGAACGTATTACCGGCACACCGAAAAAGGAAGCTATCGGGCGTCAGTGCTGGGAAGTATTCCGGGCAAATATCTGCCAGAATAATTGCGCCCTTGAACATACCTTACAAACCGGAAAACCTTGTATTAATAAGACGGTTCATATCGTGAATAACAACGGGAAAAAGATCCCCATCAGTATTTCAACCGCCCTGCTTAAAACGACCAGGGGAAAGGTTGTGGGCGGTGTAGAAACCTTTCGGGATCTCAGCCCGCTGGAAGAGCTGCGCAAGGAGCTTCTGGGCAAGCACACCTTTGCCGATATTATTACAAAAGACAACGCCATGCTCCGGATTTTTGATGTATTACCGAGTATGGCAAAAAGTAACAGCACCATGCTTATCATCGGTGAGAGCGGCACCGGCAAGGAGCTGCTTGCCAGAGCAATTCATAACCTCAGCGATCGGGCGTCCGGCCCCTTTGTTTCAGTTAACTGCAGTGCATTGCCGGATACGTTGCTTGAGTCAGAATTGTTCGGCTACAAAAAAGGCGCCTTTACTGATGCAAAAAAGGACAAACCGGGTCGATTCACCCTGGCAAAGGGCGGCACACTTTTCCTTGATGAAATAGGTGATATTTCAAAAGCGATGCAGGCAAAACTTCTGCGGGTTCTCCAGGAAAAGACCTTCGAACCACTCGGCGCCGTATCCTCTGAAAAGGCCGATGTGCGTATTATTACCGCCACAAACCAGGACCTTGACCTGCTGGTAAAAAATAACGATTTCAGAAAAGACCTGTTTTACCGCATCAATGTGCTTACGGTGCAACTACCACCACTCAGGCACCGGCGTCAGGACATCCCGTTACTCGTTGAGCATTTCATTACACATTTCAACGGCCTCTATCGCAAAGAAATAACCCATATCAGTGATGAAGCTCTTCAGATTCTCATGCGGCACGAATTCAGCGGAAACATCAGAGAGTTGCAGAACATCATCGAGCATGCAATTATCATGTGCCCCTCGATTGTCATTGAAAAAGCCCATCTGCCCGAGTATCTTATCAAAGAGAGTGTATCACCTGCCACCGCTGCAGGCGTCACCCCGCAGAATATGGAGGAGTTCGAACGTATGCGCATTGAAGATGCCCTGGCGGTCTGTCGTTATAATAAAAAGGAAGCCGCACAGAAGCTTGGTATACATGTGACTACGTTGTGGCGGAAGATGAAACGGCTCGGGATTGAATAAATGACACATAGAGTACTTTCATATTTGCACTCCTTACTGTATCTTTTCCATCCCGCCAGACACTATATTAGAAGGTGTAAGAGAAGAGTATGTTGATATATAACAGATTGTATCGCCTCAGCAGGAGTACCCATGGACATGGACACAATTGTCAATCTTAAAAATATCAGTAAGATCTATAGGGTCGGTGAAGTTGACGTGCCGGCTCTGAAAGATATTACTGTAGAAATTCACAAAGGAACATTTGTCTCCTTTATAGGACCTTCAGGCAGCGGCAAAACAACACTGTTGAATCTCATCGGGGCACTGGACACGGCAACCGGCGGTTCTTTACAGGTCGCCGGGTCCGATACCGGCAAATTAACAGTTAAAGAGCGCGCACGGTTCCGGGGAGAAAATATCGGATTCATTTTCCAGGACTTCAATCTTATTTCCGTTCTGACTGTCTACGAAAACGTGGAATATCCCCTGCTTATGGTAAAGGAAACAGCAAAGGAGAAACGAACGCGGATAGTACATTCACTTCTTGAAAAAGTCGGTATGCTTGGCCATAAGGACAAATATCCCAGCCAGCTCTCCGGCGGTCAGAAACAGAGAATCGCCGTTGCGCGCGCCCTGACAACATCACCCCGTATCGTGCTTGCTGATGAACCGACAGCTAATCTTGACCACGACACCGCCTTTATGGTGATTAACCTTATGAAAAAAATGCGTGACGAGAGCGGTGTTACGTTCATATTCTCGACGCACGATACAAAAATTGTCGGTGAAGCGGACATTATTCACACCCTGGAAGACGGCGTTATTCTTAAAAGTGAGGAGGTGTACCATGGGTAATCTCCTGAAAATTGCATTCCGGAACCTCTACCGCCAGAAACGAAGAAGCCTTCTTACCATAGCCATAATCAGTGTCGGCGTTATTGCAGTGTTGCTCTTTTCAGCGCTTTCCGACGCATTTAAAAACATGATGATAGGCCAGATAACCGATTCAATGCTTGGGCATCTGCAGATACACAGAAAGGGATATGTCAGCTCCCTGGACAATCTTCCTCTTGATAAAACAATTAATGCAAAGCAGATAAAAAAAATCGGACAAATTCTGGACAACATCCCGCAGGTCGAAGCATACTCAAAAAGAATTCTTATGGGTGGCATGCTGAGTAATTACATGGAAACCACCAATATAAAAGTAGCCGGAATCAATCCGAAGGATGAAGCGGTTGTCACTCCCCTTCTGACATCGCGTATTAAAAAAGGCGCCATGTTAAAAAAAGGAGAAATCCTGCTTCCTGAACTGGTTACAAAAGGCATGGGCCTGAAAGTCGGGCAGTCAATTGTTCTTATAGTCAATAATGCCGATGGCTCTGTAAACGGACAAAATCTTAAAATTGCCGGTATTGTTGAATCTGTTGTCGGGCCTACCGGGAAATACGGCTATGTACATATTGATGACGCCAGAACAGTCCTTCGCATGGATAAACCTGAATTCAGCGAAATAGCGGTCAGGCTCAATAAAATCGGCTCGCTGGAAAAAGTAATCAGTCAGATTGCTCTGGAAACCGCCGACATGAAAAACAAAGAAGGGAAACCGGTTATTGAGGTCCATTCATGGAAAAAACTCTCTCCTTTCTATAACATCGCAAAAATGATAGACCTCATGTCACTTTTTATCAATGTGCTGCTTGTTGCTATTGTATTGATCAGCATCCTTAATGTTATGATAATGGCGGTATACGAAAGGATAAAGGAGATCGGCACGCTTATGGCAATCGGCACACTGCCGGGAAAAATCCGCACCATGTTTCTTCTTGAAGGTTTTCTTCTGGGATTTCTCGGGTCGATTTCCGGTTCACTGGTCGGGATTATATTGATAGTGGCTGTTAAGTTTGCCCATATTACTATAGCATTTGGAAGAAATGAAAACATTTTAATCGATCCATCAATACCGTATAATCAGATGGCGCTCATAACCATTATATCAACCCTTGTCGCTATTATCGCATCCCTGCAGCCGGCGATAAAGGCATCGCATATGGATCCTATAGACGCTTTACGCCATAGCTGATTTTATTTCATAAAAGGAGGCACCGGTGAATGCAATTTCTAAAAGTATACTGTCCGTAATTGTGTTATATGCCGCTGTCGTCTATCCCCAGAACGGCACCGTTAACAAAGAAGGTAATGAACTGCTCAAAAGGATTGATAGTAACCTGACGCCGGTTGCATTTGAGTCCTATAGAAAACTGATTAATATTGAACCGGACGGCAAGAAAAAGGAGTTTGTGTTATATACGGCAAAAAAGGGAAATGATAAAATGGTCACGACTTTTTTATCACCCAAAACCGAGGTTGGCAGGTCAACACTCAGACAGGGTGATAATATGTGGCTTTATATTCCCAATGTGGGCAAGCCGGTGCGTATTACCAGCATGCAGTCGGTAACAGGCGGCATTTTCAATAATGCCGATATCATGCGCCTGGACTATAGCGAAGAGTATGATTGTATTACCCTGGATAAAAAAGGCAAAGAATCGGTTATGACGTTAAAAGCAAAAACCGGCAATGTCGCCTATGACAAGCTGATTATGTGGGTAGATAAAAAAAACACAGTGCCTATACGGATCGAATGTTATACTGCCTCAGACATGCTTATCAAGACACTCTATTTTAAAGAGATAAAACCTTTGAGTAAAAATATTACGCGCCCTTCGGTTATTGAAACGGACAGCCCTCTTCACAAAGGGTATAAGTCCGTTATGATATACGCAAACATGAAAATCCGTGACTTCCCGGATGAAGTATTTACCATGCAGTATATGCCTAAAATACCTGATTTGAGGAATTAGAAATTGTGATAATTAAAGTCCTTTTTTTCCTTTCCCTTATTCTGCCATGCATACTTTTTCCGGATGAATATGATTTTGATGTGTCTGAATTTGAGAAAAAACCCCTTGAGTTTTCCGGCACTGCAGAGTTTCGTCCCTCGCTGATTATTCCTGAAAAGAAGAGTCTTTCCTGGCAGCTTAAATATTTTGACGCTACCAATTCGAGGAAAGTACTGGACAACTATTTGCTGCTCGCACTCCCCGCTGTAAAATTTGACAAAAAAGGACTTCTTCTGTATGCTTCCGGAGACGTCCGGACTGGATATAATCACCCGGAAAACAAGTGGGATTTCGACATTACCCTTCTTGAAGGGTATGGTAAATATCAGTTCAACCCCCGGTGGAGTATTCTGCTTGGGAAAAAATTGTATAAATGGGGGAAAGGATACATATATAACCCGGTCTCCTATGTCGGCCGCCAAAAGGATGTTAATGATATTGACGCCTCGCTGGAAGGATTTTACACTGCCGGGGTAGAATATGTTAAAAGCTTCTCATCAAAGGTAATTAAAAATCTATCTCAGGAGCTCGTCTTTATTCCTGTGTATAAAAAACTGAACGATGATTACCGCACCGGTGACAGGCACTGGCTCGTTTCCCGCACCTATCTTCTTGTATATAATACAGACTTTGAATTTTTCCTGAATGTTGCCGAGGATTTTGATTTTACAACCGGACTTGCAGCAGCTCATAACATATTGACAAACTGGGAAATTCATGGAGAACTCTCCTATCTGCCCGACGCTCTGAAAACGCTGGTGACGGATAACGGGTATCCGCAATATCAAGGCAAAAAGCACGCTCTCCAGTCTATAGTCGGCACGCGGTACCTGGCCCCATTTAATGCCACTTTTTATCTGGAATATATCTATAACGGCGCCGGAATAACCGATACGGAAATGGCATCATGGTATA
The DNA here is from genome assembly GCA_964543525.1 of uncultured Fibrobacterota bacterium. Lineage (GTDB taxonomy): Bacteria > Fibrobacterota > Chitinivibrionia > Chitinivibrionales > JANQEN01 > CBDVBE01. The sequence goes on from CAZIYW010000043.1 coordinate 30,087, forward strand.
CTTCTGTGCATAACGCCCTTGACTCTCAGAACAACCAAGTCCTTGGACGTTTACGAAAACAATGGTTCGCCGGTCTGAACAGACAGTTTATAATGAACCACTATCTCTATTTCAAAATGCAATATCCGGAGCCGTTTAATTTTCTCTATTTTACACCTTCCGTGTACCTTCTGATGAATCTGGTAGATACAAGCCTTCTTGCAGGCCTGGACATGAATTATAAAAGGTTTAACAGGGTCAGTTTTAATCTTAAACTGGCTGGATTATATGGTAAAACCGACAGTGAGTATGGTTCAAAAATATCCGAGGTTAAGACTGAAATGAGGATACTATTTTTCTTCTAGAAATAGTATGCCAACTCTACAAGGCGCTCCCAACTTATTTCCGGTGTAATAAAATTGTCCCCGAATCATCCCTTGCAGGAATCGCTATTTACGAATCTTTTCAATCAGGCAAATAAACATTTCTCGTTGTTGCTTTTTTCATTAACACCTGAATAGTGTCTGTCCGGAAAGTCCATTTATAAAGTATGTTGTCATTCCGGCTTGGTCAGGATTCAGTGAGCTTGCGAATAATCCTTCTTTTTCAACTGTTTTGGGAAGAAAGATTGTCACGTCCGTTCTGAACATTGTGGTGGTTCAATCCCGACAAAAATATCGGGATTGTTATAGTATAGTTTTTGTTGTTTCCGGACACGACGACTACAACTGGTTACATTACTCCAGGAGTAGAGACGCAAGCCCACCCGGAATGACTTTTCGAGTCAGCCGTTTTCGGACAGATACTAAAATAAGTACTATTTTATAACCGGAGCGAAAGCAATAAAGAATCTTCAGCAGTTTACGGTATTCTTTTGCACTATTGCATCACAGATTGGTTTAAATGCCTTCTGCATTGCATCCGATCCGGAAACCGGCGGGATCCCGCTGTCGGAAGCCTGTACAACTCCGGGAATTATAGGTATGCGACCGAGAAAGGGTATTGCCATTTGAATAGCAGCCTGTTCCCCTCCTCCGGCAGAAAAGAGATCGGTATTTTTTCCGCAGTGTGGACAGACAAAACCACTCATATTTTCAATTAATCCCACAATCGCCATATTCACCTGCTTGCAGAAATTAATTGACTTGCGGACATCTCTGAGTGAAACCGCCTGCGGGGTGGTAACTATCAGGGCTTCGGCGTCGGGAATTGTCTGGGCAACGGTCAGTGGTTCATCACCGGTGCCGGGCGGCGAATCAATTACCAAAAAATCAAGCTCCTGCCACGCCACTTCGGCAATGAATTGACGAATTGCACTTATTTTTAACGGGCCGCGCCATATAACGGCCGAATCGACCTGCTCAAGCACACACTCAATGGAAACCACCGACAGATGATCGTTGTAGCGTGCCGGCACAAGTGCACCATTACTGTACCCCATGCTTTTATCGGGAGAAATATTCGGTGTGTGTATCGAGGGAATACCGAGCATATGGGGAATACTGGGTCCATGTAAATCGACATCCATTAACCCGACCTTATACCCGGCCTCTGAAAGGCATACTGCAAGCGATACTGCTATAGAACTCTTACCGACCCCGCCTTTGCCGCTCATTACCAGTATTTTTCGCTTTATTTGTGCGAGACGGTTTTTAATCTCCTTTTCCTGCTCTTCACGCTGCTTTTGACGATCATTCTGTACTGAATTCACACGGAACCCCTTTCAATAAATAGTCGTATATATAACAGGGAAAGAAAATATACTATTCAAATAGCATGCCATTCAAATTTCAGCCGGCATATTGTTTAAAAGAAAAGGAATAACTCCACTCCACTGCGTAAAAAAAAGGAAGACGAATTGCATTGTTGCAACAATAAATTGCACCAAAATTGCATCATTGCAACTTCTTGTGTCGTATCTTCTCTCAAACGGCAAAAAAAGAGGATCTCGGGTATGGCATGAAAATTGTTCTATTACTTTCAGGAATTTATAGTCCTTATATTCCTACCAATAAGGAGTAGTGTCATGAAAATCGTTATTACCGCACAGGGAGCCACCCCTGATAGCCCCCTCGATACCAGGTTTGGCAGAGCAAGCAATTTTCTCATTTATGATGATGCTACGGGTACATGGGAATCTGTCAGTAACGAACAAAATATGCAGGCACTGCAGGGTGCCGGTGTTCAGGCGGCCACAACGGTTGCCAACACCGGGGGCAAGGTACTTATTAGCGGCCACTGCGGACCGAAAGCATTCCGTACCCTTCGTGCCGCCGAAATAGACGTCTATTCAAGCAGCGCCGCAACTGCTGAACAGGCACTGAAAGCCTTTCAGCGGGGAGAACTGGTGAAATTGAATGATGCTGATGTTGAGGCGCACTGGTAATATGATTTTCAATTTGAAATTTGATATTTTCCGACACATCCTGAAACATCATTACCGAATAGTTACAAACACCAACATTTACTTAATGCAAAGAAAGGGTTGACCAAATGAAAATTGCTCTTCCAATAGCTGACGGAAAACTGTGTATGCACTTTGGACATTGTCAGGAGTTTGCCCTGGTTGAATGTGATGAATCCACCAAAACAATAACCGGTTCGGAACGAAAGGTCCCACCTGCGCATGAACCGGGAGTGCTGCCGCAATGGCTGCATCAAGAGGGCGCAAATGTTATCATTGCCGGAGGTATGGGTATGCGCGCGCAACAATTTTTTCAGCAGTATGGTATTCAAGTTGTTGTTGGCGCTCCCGCGAATACTCCGGAGCAAGTTGTCCAGCAGTGGATTAACGGACAACTCGTTACCGGTGATAATATATGTGATCACTAATAATTGGTACTGCATGGATTACCGATGAATATTACTGTTCTTTTTGATGAAGACACAGAGAACGCCAACCTGTTAACCGGTTTCGGCCTGTCATTACTTATTGGGAATAATGTTATCTTCGATACCGGATCGGACGGGGACGCGCTTCTCCACAACCTGAAAGTGTTGAATATTGTTACCGATCGGATTAACACCATAGTACTTTCACACGAGCACTGGGATCACATCGATGGAATATTTGCGCTCCTTTCCGTCATTAAAAACCCGGATATTTATATCTGTCCCGGATTCTCCCGCGAGTTTAAAAAAGAGCTAATAAAGGCCGGCGCCAAGTTCCACCTTCCCGGGACAGTGACAAAAATAAGCCGGGGCATCTATACAACAGGAGAAATCAAAGGCATGTACAAGGGGATGGTAATGCCTGAACAGTCACTTATAGTCACACAAAATGGGGGCCGCGCAACACTTGTCTGTGGCTGCACTCACTACAACCTTGTCGATTCTTTTGCTGAGATTCAGAAAAGGATTGCTGCCCGCCTCAACAGTACAGTAACTATTGATTTTATTATTGGCGGGCTTCATTTGCGGGACAAAACAAATGATATGATTCAACAGTTCGGACGCACACTTCACGAGGCCGGTATAACAGGGATAGCGCCGCTTCATTGCAGTGGCAGTACCGGAAGGAAACAGCTTAATATTCTTTTCCCTTCCGGGTTTTATAACTTGCATACCGGGAGCACTCTTGCGCAATGAAAGCAACATTGGAACATACCTGTAACGACCTCCTGCGGAAATATCATCACAACTGTTTATTTAAAAACATTTTAAAAGACGGCAACTGTTTAGCATTTACCTTTGATAACAACGGCACACTCAAAGGGCGGTTTTTCTGTCATGAAAAATACCAGGGGTATGACAACAGAGTACATGGTGGGATTATTGCCGCGGTAATTGATGAATCAATGGTACATTGCCTTATGGGGCATGATATCGTCGGTGTTACCACGGAGCTGCATATAAAATACCGGTTACCGATTTTTATAAATCAACACATAGACATCATTACCCAAATAACAGAAAGTCTTCTCGATGGTATGATATATAATTTGACAACAGAGGTACTGCAGGATAAAAAAAATGTTATTACTGCGACGGCCAGATTTTTCACCACAGTAACGAATATGCCGGGATACTGAATCTGTCGATCAGACTGGAAATGTGCAGCGGTTTTACCGTATATGTAAAATAGACAAAAGAAATGTATTGCTAATCGGTTCTCGGACATGAAAATAGCAGTCTCATCCTTTGGTGATACTATTGCGACGACTTTTGACTTTGCCGACGAAATCGTTGTTTTTACCTGTTTAAACGGTCAGATTACGGACCGGCAGAAATATGTTTTAGGCGATACATTCATGCCGCTCCGTGCTCAGAAATTAAAGGAGCTTGGCATTGACACGCTTATTTGCGGCGCCATATCACGGCCTGCGGAAATAATGCTGCGGCATCATGACATTGAAGTCATTACCGGCATAACCGGAAATATCACAATGGTAGTAAACGAAATAGTCAATGGAGATATTAATCAACCGCAATATCGGCTGCCTGGTTTTACGGGAAGACTATGCGGAAGGGGGAAAAAACGACGGCGCCGGTATCATTTCAGGAAGGAAACGAACTAAGGAGGTATACAATGCCGCGAAGAGATGGAACCGGCCCTATGGGTTTTGGCCCGGGCACGGGAAGAGGTCAAGGCGGGTGTTCTTTCGGGAAAAGTCCTCCGGGGATACGCCGTGTATTATGGGGGGCTGTTATCCCCTTTGCCGGCGCCGTTTTAAAAGATATTACCAATCCGCACGGAATAATCAGAACCGTTGTCGGCAAACTGTTTTTTCAACGGCGCGTGCTGTCTTCGTCAAAAAAAGTTAACGCTTCATATACGGTACTTGACGAAAAGGACAATGTCAATCGGAGCCCCGAAAAGAAAAGCACCTCATGAAACTGCTCCTCGACTGCTATCCCTGCACGCTGAAACAGGCTTTGCAGACAGCAAACCTGTTGCGCCTGGAGGATGAGCAGACGCAAAATGTTCTTGATTACTGTATGCAACTTTTGCTGGCACGAACCGGTGAAACAACGCCGTTGCATATCACTACCGATCTCTACTCGTATATTCATAAGACTTTTTTTCCTGAACGGGAGGTATTCGATCCCTACCGGGAAATAAAACATGAGACAAACCGCATAGCGCTCTCCTGTTATCCCCAACTCGAACAACTCATGGCAGAATCAACGACACCGCTAGAAACGGCGCTGAAAATAGCCGCAGCCGGCAACATAATTGATTTCGGCGTTGCGGACCACCGGCATTTTGATATTGCACAGGAAATCCGTTCAATTAACAATCTGAAATTTTCACTATATGATTATTCCCAATTGAAAGAGATGTTATCCACGGCCCGAACGTTACTTTATATCGGCGACAATACCGGTGAAATTGTCTTTGACCGAATACTTATCCGGTACCTTAAAACTGTCTATCCGGCTCTTGCCGTCACCTTCGCGGTACGCGAGAAACCGATTATCAATGACGCCACACTGGATGATGCATATGCTGCAGGACTCCATAACGACGCTACTCTCATATCCAGCGGTTGTATATTTCCCGGCACATTCATGAAGGAAACAAGCGACCACTTTCAATCACTGTTTCACTCTGCAGATATCATCATCGCAAAAGGACAGGGTAATTTCGAAGGATTAAGCGATGAGCAGAATGAGCATCTCTTCTTTATTCTCAGAATAAAATGTGAACAGGTCGCAAAAAAAATCGGGGCGGAAAACGGTTCTCTTATTCTCTGGCAAAAACATTCACACTAACACCGGTACCCGAGAACTTTTGTAATCTGCAGAATGTATCAAGATAATGGTGTATAACAATTAATTATTGTATTTCCACCTGGTACTGCAAATCCAAAATTTATATTTCATACGTAATCGTTACCGTACTTTTTACAGGAGCGCCAATGGATATCACCGATTTTTCACCTGATTCGATATTGCATACGAAAACGCACGACGCCCTGTCAAAGCAACAACAAAAGCGATTGCATACTATTGCTGAATATTATCGTCTGGGATCGTCCCGAACAGGCATCTGTGCATTGTTTACCGGAAGAAACCGCGCGGCCAAGACATCGGCGGTTAAGGCGCTTGCCCGACAGTTGAGCTTACCGCTTTTGGGAGTTACTGTGCCGGCACTGGTAAGCAAATACATCGGTGAAACGGAAAAAAATCTGAATGCACTATTTTCGCGTGCGGAAGGCTCGGAGACAATACTTCTCTTTGATGAGGCAGATGCCCTGTTCGGTAAACGTTCCGAGGTAAACGATACTCATGACAGAAATGATAATATTGATATCTATTTTCTGCTGGCACGTCTCGAAAATTTCATTGGTATTGCCGTTATTGCGACCGGCTATTCACCTGAATTAAACGATACTATTACACGCAGATGTAAATATGTACTTGATTTTCCCTTATCAGTAGTATAACTTTTCCAAAACAGAGGGGTCATCTAATGTATTCTTATGTAAAACTCAGCGCCATTTATGTAATCATTATACTGGCAGCGGTTATTGCTAATTGTACTAAAAAGGAGACACCCACTATTTCTATAAGCGGCTCAACAACCATTGAGCCCTATATACAACGAATCGTCGCGGTATATAAAAAAAATAATGATGTCATTTTTAATATATCGGCAAAAGGATCTACCTGCGGTCTTGATTCACTCGGCGCCGGCACCTGTGATATCGCCATGTCATCGACCGAAATATCCCCGGATAAATTAGCATTGGCGAAAAAACGGGGCGTTTCCATAAAATCGTTTCTTTTGGGATATGATATAATTTCCCCAATAGTCCACCCACAGAATCGGGTACAATCCGTTACTTTTAAGGAGATGCAGGATATCTTTACCGGAAAGATAACGAACTGGTCTGCCGTCGAAGGAGCAGATTCACCCATTGATGTTATAAATCGTAACACCTATTCCGGAACATTTCAGGTGTGGAATCGAATAGTACATACTAACGACACACAGGATCAGGCTACAGCAACGGAGACATCATCAAACAGCAGCATTTTAGCGTATGTTTCTGAGCATGAACATGCAATCGGGTATATAAGTTCCGTATATATAAATCCTGAAGTAAAACCATTGCTTATAGACAGCATCCCCCTGGATGACAGAGAGCGGCTGATTGAGCAGTATCCGATTAAGCGCCCCCTTTACTTATACGTCAATGAGACAAAATTTACTGATGAAATAAAGAAATTTGTCATTCATATAATTATGAACGAGCGGGCGAAAAAGATATTCGGAGAAATGGGATTTATCCGGAAGGATCACGGACAAGACATTCCGCAATTAAGTGATTAACTTTTTGTCTCTCGTTTCCGGACAGGGCTTTACCTATGAAAGAATTCAAACCGATCGATCCGAAATTACTCGCCGCACCCTTTGAATATGCCAAACTGGTAACTTATCAGGAAGGGTCTATTGTCAGCAGAACAATTGTTGACAAGGGGGTTGGTACCGTTACTGTTTTTGCTTTCGACAAAGGCCAGAAGCTAAGCACCCACTCAGCACCCTTTGATGCTCTTTTACAAGTAGTGGAAGGAGAAGGGCTCATTACTATCGAGGATGCCGACTACCCGCTTAAAGAACCTGCGGTGATAATTATGCCGGCCAACAAACCACATTCAGTTCACGCACCACAGAAATTCAAGATGGTGCTTGTTATGATTCGACAGTAGCATCAATCAATCAGCGTAACCATTTTCCGCAAAACACGATGTGGGATAACTGCCTGAATAATATATACACCGGCGGGTACAGTTCCGGCGGGAAGCGTTATACCGAACGCACCGGTTGTTTTATAAACTCGTACGCATCTGCCGCGCAGATTCAATACCTGAAACGTTACCGGTTCACCTCCTTCAACGGTTAAATGTATACCCCCGTTTTTCAAACGGGTAACACGCAGAAAATCTGCTGATTTTACTGTCTGTTTTGCCTGATTTTTTATCATCACATTGGCATCGGTATATACACTGAATTCATCATAGTAGATATACTGATCGGACAATGGCGCCCAGTCGGGTGTGCTGCCGCCGTAAAAGGTTGAGAAATAGAACTGATCAATTTTTACTGTGTCAATTGCCCGGAACCGCAGTGTGTCAATGTTCAGCACCTCCTGATTATCCACCCACACCTGGATTTCACCGTCTTTCTGACCGGGTGTATTCATTTTGATACGCTGGGTGAGCTTATACCACACATTCCGCTCAAAGGTAAAATCGAGCGGAAAGTCCTCGCCATAGTCTCCCGGCTTATCCATGTGATAGAGATAGATAACCAGTTTCATACCTGGACGAAACATATACCGCGCACTGAATCCGTTATACCCGGTTACCTCTTCACCGCCGGTGGGACACTCTGCCCCGCACAACCCCGGCAGCTTTCCACCTTTAACCCCGTCCCAGCCGTTCGGGAAGAAAAGGTAGTACGAAGAAAACAGCTCTTCATAACCGTTGAACTTGACCGGCCACTGGGCGCCGCTCATTTTCGGCCCAACGCCCAGTTCAGGGTAGAGCACCCGGAGCGACTTTTCGTTAAACGAGGGATTGCTGACAATAGAGACACGCTGTTTGTCTATTCCCTGGCTCCATGATGGATTCAGCCAGTCTGCATTGAGCATTGAATCGGTGTAAATACATTCGGTATGATCGTTGAAATCAACATCGATAATTTTTACAGCATATAGCGAGAAGGACAACAGTGGGATAAGTATAAGAGATTGTATTGCTTTCATGAGGCACCTCGATGACAACGGGATTACAATCACACAGGCGCCGGTACA
>CAZIYW010000044.1:0-38588 GCA_964543525.1 uncultured Fibrobacterota bacterium
GAATAATCTTGACAAAAAGACATAAATCGGGCGGCTACCGCCCGGAGGTTCTGGTGTTGAAAGGGTTCACTTGGTCCTTTCTTTGGCAATGCGGGATTCATCACTTGGCCCCGCATTATGCAGTATTTTAATTAACAACAATGTCAAACATAAATAATCATAGATCGTGGACAATAAAAGTCAAGAAAAATCTACCAAAGTAGAATTAAGTGCAAAGAAAAATGAACCCGCCACAAAGGCAGGTATTCCTCCAATAACTTTTCACTTCCCCCCGACAGAGGTACCCCTTCCCCCGGCAACGGGAAACTTTCCCCCGAAAGAGGTAGCGCGCTCCCCAAATAAGGCGGGGTGTTCCCCCAACGAATTTTAGGGTTCCGGCAAATGAATCGGGTAACCTCCCAAACAAAAATTCGGTCCCACAATAAAGGTACCTTCCCCTCAAAATGTAAAAAGCTGAAACACCAAATAAAAAGCCCCTAAAATGGATTTGAGGGCAAATAATATTCGGTTTAACGCAAACAATCAAGAGAAAAACAGATTAGATACCGGTTGAACTGTTCTCCCGGCTGCTTTTTTCGTTACGTCTGCGAATATAGTTATTGGTCAACAGTGACGCGTTAACGTAATTTATTGACCTGATGAATGGAAACTTTTGTTTCGGGAGGGATTTCTTCCGGTTTTCAATTAATCTTCTCATCGCATTATACGCCTGTCTGAGATTGATAAATGGCCTCAGATTAAAATCCCGGGAAATATAAAACCTGAATTGAGCGATTCGTGTTGATAAAATCTGTTATAACCTCTTCCCCGTCCTTTTTTTTATTTTTTCAAGTTACTAATGAATCTGAGCAAAGAGACAGGCAATGTTGAAATACATAGAACTGACCATGATCAGAAACGACACAAAAAACATCCCGCAATTCGAACTGCCTGAAGGGTTTTCGATACGACATTTCCGCGAAAGCGACCTGCAGCTCTGGGCCGATATAGAAACTGCGGCAGGTGAATTTAAAACCACCGATGAAGCGTTGCAGCAGTTACAAACTGAATTCATCCCTTATATAAAAGAATTCGAGCAGCGCTCGCTGTTTCTGCTAAACAAACAGGGAACAGGTATAGGAACCGGTACTGCCTGGTATAACAAACGGTTCCGGGACGAAGAATACGGCAGGGTACACTGGATCGGTATTCATCCGGAATACCAGGGACAAAATCTGGCAAAACCCCTTGTCAGTGCGGTAATTGACATACTCAGACAGCGTCATGCAAAACTCTATCTTACTACACAGACAACAAGCTACAAAGCAGTCAAAGTCTACCTTGATTTCGGTTTTATACCTCTGATCGAGGGTGATGATGACAGGGAAGGATGGGAGATGCTGTTATCCGTGTTACACTATCCCCGGCTGAGAATGTTTCTCTGATACTGACAGCACATTTCGATTGCCATGTATTGACACCTCCCGCACATGATTTTTCAGCAATACCGGTCATATTATAATATCTTTATTTTGAAAGGAAAACTGAGTTATAATGAGAATACCGTTCCTTATAGCATATATTATAGCCACAGGACTGTCTGCTGATGCGGAAAATATTCATATCACCGGCAGGGTGACGGATACCCATGGTGCTCCGCTGGCCGGAGTATTCGTCCGCCTGATGAAAAACGGTGACACCACCCTTACCAATGACAGCGGTACCTTTGAAATAACCGGTATTACCGGAATTAATCCACTGACTGTCTCAAAGCACGTTTCATCGGTTACCTTTTCCCGTGCCACAGGCATACTCTCATTCGCAATACAGACCGATAATACCCCGTCACATATTGATATATTCACCATCGACGGAAGGAATGTTGGGTGCGTGTTACATACCAACCTTGACAAAGGCACCTATAGGGTCAAAACCTTCAGCAGCCCGGGACATGCATTGAGCCGGGCGGTATATTTCATCCGGTTCCGGTGTGGGAAATCAGTGTATGTTTTTAAAGCGCTGCGCCTGAATCCACCCGGCAATAGGGTGGTTTCCCAGGCGAAAGCACCGCCGGCGGACCGGGAACAGCAGGTTGCTGTCGACACCCTGCTGTTCACTAAGGAAGGCTGGCGGATAAGCAGGGTACCCATCGACACGTATACAACTGATATTGGCACCATAACCGCAGAAGCGATTCCGCTATGTAACATAAGTGCGCCGTCAGACAGCGCTGAGTTTCATTTCGGTGACACTTTATCAATCACAGCCGATGTTTCACACCCGGACGGTGATATCATTGCGGTATTATTCTTTGTCGATTCCACCCTGTTCCATACCGACAGCACACCACCCTATACCTGCACCTGGAATACCCTGCGCCACACAATCGGCGCCATACCAATTACCGCCAGAGCAATTGACACAAACGGTAAAACCGCAAGCGACGGCGTTACCATATCGGTTTCCCTGAAAGATGAGCGGCAGTATACCTATCGGGTTATTAATAAATATGCTCATGACTCCATGGCCTACACACAGGGACTGGTATATGAAAACGGTTTCTTCTACGAAGGTACCGGGATACATGGCCGCTCCACCCTGCGCAAGGTTGAGATAGAAACCGGCACGGCGCTGAAAAGCATCTCACTTGCCGATGAGTATTTCGGTGAAGGTATCGTTATCTGGGATGACAGGATCATTCAGCTTACCTGGCAGGAGCACGTTGTTTTTATCTGGGATAAGGAGACCTTTGCCCGGATCGACAGTACCGTCAATCCCCATGACGGCTGGGGTATTACCCATGACGGCAGCAGGCTGATTCTCAGTGACGGCTCTTCCTGGCTGTTCTTCCGGGACCCGGTTACCTTTCAGCAGCTCGACAGCGTACGGGTCAGGGATCAGGACAGCTTTGTGCCCAAGCTGAATGAACTTGAATATTTCTACCATAAAGTATTCGCCAATGTGTATTCCAACGATTTCATTGTCATGATTGATGTCGCTTCCGGTATGGTGCTGGGAAGAATAGACTGTGAAGGTCTGATTAACTCGCACGATATACACCGGGCTGGCGTACTGAACGGCATTGCCTATGATCCGGATAATGATCGTATCTATCTGACCGGAAAAGACTGGCCGAACATATTTGAGGTGGAACTGGTAGTGAAATAATACAACTTCCTTTCCACTGTGCAACAGTATTATTTTTCATACTTTGACAGGGTAAAAAAAACACGACAGGACTCATTTTACATCGTATGTATATCACACTCGCTAATAAAATCACCATTTTCCGCATATTCAACGTACCGATCTTTGTGCTGTTACTTCTGTACTATAAGCACAGTGTCAAGGTGGGTGCCCCGTATGAGCTCTATCGGTATTTCGCGACAGCTGTCTTTTCAATCACAATCTGCCTTGATATCATTGACGGTTACCTTGCACGGAAACGAAATGAGATATCCAAGCTCGGCAGGGTACTCGACCCCCTTGCCGATAAATCATTGCTCGTATCCGCCTTTATCCTTCTCAGCAGTAACTCCATCGGTACCGACCACTCCCATTTACCGCTCTGGTTCGTACTGCTTGTTATCAGCCGCGATATTGTGCTTGTCACGGGTGCGCTTCTGATTAATTACGTGGCCGGTACCATCCGGGTCCAGGCGCGCATATTCGGCAAAGCCGCAACCTTTTTTCAAACGATGGTCATTCTGCTGGTGCTGTTTAAGATACAGGGTCAAATCTTTATTGGATGTATAACCTGTACCGCAGTGTGTACCCTTGTCTCAGGTATCCAGTATTGCATTGACGGGTATCATCAGATCGAAAGTATCTGAAATCCGAATCCCTAAAAGACATATGAGCGAGTTCAGTGCTACCAATCATTTGTTTTTAAAAATGAAGAAATACGAAATAATCCTTTGCTAAATCACCGTAAAAATAAGCATTTTATGTAAAAGAGGATATTTCAGGCATATCACCATTTTCGTATTTCAGAAATAATGTTTTCCACACAATCGATATCACTTGACGATGCAATAAAACAGGGTACGCTTCCTGCGCTGGAGACCTTCCCCAGTCCCTATGACAGTGCATCACTGAACAGTGGTATCATTCGCATCGTTTTTCCCGAATTCACCTGTGTGTGCCCGAAAACCGGGTATCCTGATTTTGCCGCCATAGGGTTGTACTATCAGCCCGATTCCCTCTGCATCGAGCTTAAATCATGGAAACTGTACCTGAATGCATTCCGTATGATCGGCACATTCCATGAAACCGTGACCGCCCATCTGTTTGATACAGTTAAAACGGCGCTGCGGCCCCGATGGGCACTGGTGGCCGGCAATTTTCTCCCACGGGGAAATGTAGATACCACCGTGGTTTTCGAAACGGATACGCCGCGGCCGAAAGGTGCTGATATTGTGCTGGAAGACATGAAACCGCTCTGTAAAGGATTGTTGGATTGACCGGAGAATCACTGTTTTTTGTACACATATAACAAGGAAAAAGTATGCTGACACGACGACATGGTGCACGGTATGTTCTCTGTATTCTTATTGGGATACTTCTGTTATGCGGTGAGGAAAGTACCAAACCCGATGTTCAGGATGATCCGGATCCGGTTGTTGACAATTCATTAATCGGCACATGGGAGACCATTATTCCACCGCGGCCGGGATCCGACGATACCATTACCGTTGGATTCGACCTTGCCGATTCCTCCACCTGGAGTTCTTCCGATTCATCGTTCTATCTCTATGCATTTGAACACCCGGACAAATATCTGTATAAACGAACCGGTGCCTGGAGGATGCAAGGTACGTCGGTTTCACTGTCCGGAACGACCTGTACAATGATAGATATCAATGATACGAGCTATAAACTGATAGACGCAGTGGACTCGATATGCAATCTGGTAATAAGCATCGACACGACGGACTCCACGGAAAAAATTGACAGTGCATGGAATGATATCCCCCTTGTAAATCTTGGCGGTATCGTAAAAGCGTTTCCGCTATATAAAATATTTCCCGGCTGGTGTGAGTCGCTGAGACCGGATTTTTTAAAAGACAAAAATGCATACCGGTATTCAGATGATTAACTGATACTCCCCCTACTCACCCAGTCCGGAGATAGTGGCGGAAGTTCTTTATCTGGTAATAATAAAAAACAGACATTATTAAATATGAAACAAATACATTAACTGTAATCTATTCCTCTTTACAAAAGAAGGTACGTATGAAAAACAGCTGCATCTTTTCATTGTGCGTTATCAGTTTCTGCCTCTTTCTGGGATGTACCGATGACGAGGAGGAAGTGGGGGGAACCGTGGTCGGTAGCTGGGAAGAATTCGTGCAGGCGGTGCCGCCCTATATCCCCAATGATCTGGTTATCAATCTTGATGTCGCGGATACCGATTCCACATTCAGATTCAAAGTGCAGGAATTCAATGATGACACCCTTTACTGGCATACCGGGAAATGGGATATTCACCACACCGGCGGCCCGAGAGATTCCATTTTTTTATATGGACAGATTGGTAGTGTTATCGATACGACGGCCGACGCCCTGGTGTCACTGCCCGACTCTCTGGCTCTGAGAACCTTTGCTATTGATACGGCAGGCTCAACCGGCGATTGCTGGATAATAAACATTAAGAATCTTGAGGATATTTTAACCTTCTTTATAGACCAGCAGACTATCGATAAACTGGCGGTTATCGACTTTTATATGGAGCGCAAATGAGAACAGCCGGGTCCGTACCGGCTAGAATTTACAGCCAAGAATAACGGAGGCAAACCTCCCGGTGCCGAGAGTGCCGCCCTGCTCCTCAAAGGTTTCGTCGAAAAGATTCTGAATGTTCAAAGCCAGAAAGACGCGATTTTTATACGTGCCTTTAATGCTGAGGTTGGTCAATGCATAGGGGTCCAGTGTAATTAACGGCGGATCCAGATGTATCTCAACGGAGGAATTACTGCCGGGAATTATTTTAACGTCGTTCTCCTTGGGATTATCCGGATCCAAATCAATTTCCGACCATTCCAGATACCGCCTTTTTCCGACATACAATTCACTGACTGTGCTTTCCAGAAGGAAATTGTTTATATTCTTTTTTATAAAGAGACGTAATCCAAAGCTATGCTCGGGGATATAATCAAGCGGCACCTTGAAACTGTCGGCAGTATAGTTTTTATCCAGTTGAAAATATTTACGCTCGTCACCGGCAAAGCCGTTGCGTGTTTTTTGAAACACATAATTAGCGGCTATATTCAACCACGGCACCGCCTGCCATTCGAACTCACACTCCACACCCCATGCCCAGGCTTCTACCGCATTCATATGTGTGATACCATACTGCGCATCCGGATCCTGTATTATCTCCAGCAAATTATTCGTATCGACCTGAGTAACAACTAGATCATGCATATTATTATAAAAGAGACCTATCTGTGTTTTCATACTCGGTATGGGAGTAATCTCACATGCACTCTCCACCGCCCACAGATACTCAGGCTGGAGATCGGGATTGGGTACCAGGACAAAGTCCGGATCAATCACCAGGGTCGGCATATATAACTCGCTCAGGGTCGGCGCCCGGAACGCTCTCCCCGCCGACGTCCGTATACGCATCCAGTCAATTGCCTGCCAGGAAACACCAAGCTTGGGCGACAGCGCACTCCCGAAATCCGAATGGTAATCCCAGCGAAAGCCCGGTACAATATTCAGCTTATCAAACAGTGCTATCTCATCCTGCAGGTACAGTGCAATATTGGCTATAGCTTCCTGAGCCGAACCGGATCCGGGAATTACCGAATCGGTCTCTGCATTCACTTTTTTCCCGAAATCAATATAGTTGCCCAGATACTCAAATCCGGCGGTGATAATGCCAGCCTTCCCCAAACTGAAAATACTCAGGAGCTCAGCCTGCCAGTCATGGGACTGGGATCGCCAGTAGCCGGGAACATAGATATCCTTGACGGAATCGAGTTCTTCATTCCAGAACCCACCGATAAGCGTCCGGTAAAAAGTCCGCAGGGTAAAATCAAGATTCTCCAGCGGAGTATATTTGAATACCGGCCCGATAACGACCTTCTGTCCCCGGGTTATAATATCAACCGAATCCGGCTTAATCTTCTTTGTCCTGCCGAAACCGAGATTACTCTTGAAATAACGCGCATGCAATTCTGCAGAGAGATGCTCGTTCAGAGCGACACCACACTTGCCGAAAAAACGGACATCACGGTAATCATAATTCTCGTTTTTTTTATGCGTCGTATCATGATCATGTTTCGTTATCGCATAGTCTCTGAGCAGATAATTGCCGATATTTCGATAGCCGCCGCTAACCATATAATTAATTCGGTCGGAACCACCGCTCGAAGTACCACTGATATTCCAGTAGGTATCGGCGCCGCCCTTTCGCAGCGACGTACGCATGCTCCTTTCATTCACCGCATACATGTGCAGCACCGAAAAGGGATAGGCCGTTTCAATGCTGGCAGTCAATGTAGGATTGCCGTAGCCCTCCCTTGTACGTATATTAACGACACCACCGAAAGCATTAGCGCCATAAAGACTGGAGTAAGGTCCGCGCACCAGCTCAACACTCTGAATAGCGCCCATCGGTACTTCATTTAAAATAAGGTAGGGCGTGCCGGAGGCATTTGTGGGAATACCGTCAACCAGTATAAGTGTCCGGGTCGCGGACAGCGCCCCGGGGATACCGCGCATGATTATATCGGAAGGAATACCCTCACCCATACCGACAACACGTTTTACCTGTACCCCGGTCTCATACTGCAGCATGTCATCAATATTTTTTGCCGGTGAGGCATCAATCTCATCCTCCGAGATAACACTCACACTTGCCGGTGTCTGTGACATGAGCCTCCTGGTTCGTGTCGCCGTTACCACTATCTTGTCAAGGCTGACAATGCTGTCTTTCCCGGTAGTTACTTCCGCGGAATCGGACGCTGCAGGAAACAGTGAGAAGCCACTGCCCGCAAGAAGCATATAAACGACCCCGCTCCTGACAATTCGTATAAACATAGCATGACACCTTCTGTAAAGCACCGTGAGAATAATCGCTATCGCGTCCTTTTAGTTATTCACACAACCGGGTATGGGCGCCCCGTATTTTCCTGTCATGAAAGAAATGTATATCTATTTATGATTTGGTGTGATGTGCTCTATATAAATAAAATAATTGCTAGTGCACGGCACGTGCTATTCTGAAACCATATTCACTCAGCCGTCCCGATGCGGGGTGGATAAATCGACAATAGGTCACACATTCCTCTTCACCGGAAGCATAACTGCCGCCGCGCACCATATGTCTATAACCGGTTTGCGGCTGTGGACCGGCCGGATCTATCACCACCCCCTGTAAGGCACCGGCAACATAGTATGAAGAGCTGTCAAGGAACAGGCCGGTCAGATCATCACTCCAGTCACCGATATATTCCAGTGCATTGCCGATAAGATCATACAATCCATGATACGCAGCATAACTGCCGACAGGTTTCAGGGAATCCCCATCCACCGCAGCCTTGGTATTATCCCACACATAGCCCCAGGGAAACCGGCCTTTATTGCCGGTAAAAGCAATTGATGCGGCATATTCGAACTCGGCTTCAGTAGGCAGGCGAAAACCGTTTTTCGACAGTTCGACGCTCCAGAGGGAGTCGTAACAGTTCTCCAGCAGGCTATCCTGTTCTGAGAGCCAGTTACAGTATGCCGCAGCACCGTGCCAGTAGAGAGATACAACCGGAAATGTTTCCCTCCCTGCTGCCGGAGCATAAACGCCGCCGTCATGCACTATATACCAGGTTGCCTTTGACGTATCGGCTATCTTTACCTGTTTGTACATCAGGCAGGCGGGATTGGCACTGTCGGCGGTAATACTGTCTTTTACCGCATTCAGAAAGGAAGCATAATCGGCACAGGTGACCTCATACCTGCCCAAATAAAATGAAGAGACAATAACCTCATGGGCAGGCTTTGCCCCGGAAGAGAAAGAGATATCAGAAGGTGCCCAGGTCTCTCCCATAAGAAAAATGCCGCCCTTGATTCCGACAAGGGTATCCGCACACCGTCGGGCAGGGGTCGGAAAGGTAGAATAATAGGCATACGGCAATTTGAGCGCTGTACCGGTTGTATCGGTTATATCGAGCACGTAACCGCTGTCAATAGCCCCGGGCCCGGTTGGTGAGAGTGTCGCCACATTGATTTTATAGGCGGCACTGTCCGAAACAGTGTTCAGCGTCACCTGCGTACCTTTGGCAGTGGTGATAAGATTCCCGTATAAAGTTACGCCGGTATCACCGGTATCAACATCAATGGAATCGATCGGCACACCCGTATAATCCCGTATGTAAACACGGTACCCTTTAACCGAATCTCCAACCACCTCCTGCCACGCGAGGACCAGTGAGTCGGGAGTCGGGTACTGTTTGGCGGCTATCACCGGCGACTGATACGAAGGAAACCGCAACGTCACCGTCGGGGTATACGTGTCGGGAAGGAGGTATAGAATATTTTCCCCGGTACTTGAATCTATCACCACACTGAAGTGCCGTGTCGTATCGATACAAATATAGTAACCCAGCGCGTGAGAAATAACCGCCACTGATGAATCGAGAACATGCAGTGTGTCCTGGTTTCCTTCGCTGTCCTCGATAATGGTGTCAGCCGTATCCTTTATCAGATACACGCCTAGTATATCGGAGCCATAGTGGGTGTATACCCGTGCGCTGTCGTAGTGAATATGGCTGCTGTCGTAAACGACCGTATCTTTTACCGTGTATATCTGAACGGTATAGACATGATTCTTTTTGAATTGACAAAAACGGCATGTATTGGTATTGCCGGAGATGATAAAGGCGGGCGCCGAAGTATCCGCCGTATCGTAAAGGTACACGCGGTACCAGTGCGTTCCTGCCGTTGAATCCCATACCAGCACTGCCGTATCCGGGACAATAGTATCAACGGTGATGACACTGTCAACCACCGGGGTCAGTACGGTCAACGCCGTGGGAATAATGGTAATGTTGGTAATGTTTCCGCCTGAGCCGCTGGGATTGTCATCGGTACAGGACACCAGTGCGGCAATAATAAGAAGACCGTAAATAATCCGGGACACTGTTTTTCTCATATACGGTATCTTACTGTGCCTGCTCACTATCATTTTATATAACTCCGTGCCACTCTGAAACCGTACCCGGTACGCTCACTCCCCGGATACACGTGTCTATAGACCGAGGTGCATTTTTCACCATTCATGAGATAGCTGCCGCCCCGCAGGACATGATACGGACCGGTTGCAGGCCCGCAGGGATCGAATACTACTCCTTTCTGTAAACTCAGTAAATAATAGGACGAATCCGCACCGCTGAGGTGATCGCTCCAGTCATGACACCACTCAAGAGTATTGCCCGTCAGTCCATAGTAACCGTAAAAAGCGGGGAATGTCCCTGCTTTACTGAATCCGGTGGTCAGCGAGCCGTAATTATTCTGATTATCCGCATAGCCCCACGGATACCGCTGTTTTGTTCCGAGAAAGGCTGCGGCATGAACATATTCATACTCTGCCTCCGTGGGCAGGCGGTACCCATTGGCCGCAGTATCAAAACTCCAGTCTGCCGTGTCGTAACAGAGGGTCAGGTTATCCATAGCTGAAACCCAGTTGCAGAAAGCTGCCGCGCCCCGCCAGTATACACCGGTAATCGGGTAATCGGCGGTATCAACACTGACTGAAAACAGCGAATCCGTCGTATCGTATACAATATGCCCGCACGGTGCAAGAAGCGTGTCACCATGCAGCAGAAAGGTAATACGTGCACCGGTGGTATCCTGAAACGTATCAATACCGGCGTACTCATTCAGAAACCGGACAAACAGTTTATTCGAAATCTCGACTCTGCTCATGAAAAACGAGGATACAACCACTTCATGGACCGGTTTCCCGTTACCCACTGCGCTGCCAGACCAGATATCTCCCATGGCAAAGATACCGCCGGTCACCCCGAGCATGGTACCTTTACCGAGTATAATACTCGTTCCCTCATCCTCATCGGGTGTCACGAAACTTGAAAGGTAGCGGTACGGCAGCTTCAATCCAGTGCCGGACGGTGCGGTAATATCATACACATAGGTGCTGCATATCCGGCTCATTCCAATGGTGCTGACAGTAACCACGTTGACTTTATAAACACTGTCTTCAGCAACGTTAAACAAAGCTGTGGATCCGCTTGAATCGTTTACATCAATAACATCAATGGAATCACCGCGTACGTTACGCAGATACACACGATACCCGGTAATACCCACTCCCGTTGCCGGCTGCCACGATACCCGTGCGGTTCCATTGTCATACTGAATCGAGACATTCTCCGGTGATTCAGGCTGATAGAGCTCAACAACCGCAAAGGTATCCGCGGTGTCGCTGAATACCGTGTCACCGGTGGACAGCAGATTTACCCCCAGTACCGTTACGGTATACGTTTGATTCGGGGTGAGGCTGTCTAACCGAATCCTGTTGGTGTCAACATAGATAACGGAAAGACCGTTTAAACCGTCCCGGAGAAAAACCGCATAAAGGTCGGCTCCGGTGACGGTATCCCAAAGCGCCACAAAACTTCCCAGAGTGGCGGAATCAATAAGGGTGCCGGTGACCGAATCAATGACAGTAGAAAAATAAATTTTCAGGGAATCCACTCTGATATTGGCCGGTACGTACACCGTATCAAACTCGGTCGTATCCTGCTCATCAGGGGCGGGAGGATAGGCATAATTACCGCATGAGAGCATGAAAAACCCGACAATCAGAAAAAGACAGAATATTAGTAATAATTTTTTCATAAAAATACGGTTTTACCTGCTGCTTCGGGCGACTCTGAATCCGTTCTGCTCACTTCTGAGTGATGAATACCGATGGCGCCATGCCGAACTGCACCCGCTGCCGCCGGATTTATGACTGCCGCCGCGTAACACATGATATTCTTTCTGATCGGGCCCGTAAGGATTTACGACCACTCCCGAATTAAGACATTCACTGTAATAGGATGAAGAATCAACACCGATTTCCATATCACTCCAGTCATTGCACCACTCCATTACATTGCCGCTCATATCATACAGTCCAAAATACGCTTTATAGGTACCGACACTCTTCGTGCTCAGGGTATCGCTGCTGTACCTGGTGGAATCATCCTCGTATCCCCACGGGTAACGCTGCTTGTTCCCCAGAAAAGCCGCTGCATGTGCATACTCAAATTCCGCCTCCGTCGGGAGACGGTAACCGTTCGCCGAAGCATTAAAGCTCCAGCTGGAGTTGTAGCATCGTATCAAGCCTTCCTGGTCGGATAGCCAGTTGCAGTAAGCGGCAGCGCCTTTCCAGGTGACACTGGAAATGGGATATTGCCATCTCCCCGAATCAATCGCAACCGTATCGGTAATAGAATCTTTATAGATGTACACGTACCGTGGATTTACCATTATCGTATCACTGCCGAAAAAGAAAATTGACAAGGTATCATCAATGATGGTGTCAATAGTTGTATCAATACCGATGAAGGTTATAGTATCCACCGTAGAATCAATTACCGTATTGATGTAGTCAATTGTTGAAGAATCATAGGTGGTGTCGAACGTATTAGTTACCGAATCGAAAATAATTGTGTCTATTACATACAAGGTATCATAGGAGGTAATAAAAGTAAAGGATGTATCATACAAATTTATAAAAGAAGTATCATAAATGACAATGGTATCTGTTGTATCCGTTACCACTCCAGCTTGTTTCTGATGATTTACAAATTGAATATAATCAGCAATGGTCACCTCCTTTTCCCCCAGTAAAAAGGAAGAGACCACCACCTCATGCGCCGGCCTGCCCGGGTGAGTATTGTTCTGGTCGGTCCAGATATTCCCCATGATGAAAATACCGCCTTTAATACCTACCAGTGTTCCGGCGGTTCCGCTTGTTATGGTAACCGGCTTTGCATAGGTTGACAAATAAACATACGGCAGTTTCAGATTATTTCGCGGTGAAGTGGTAATATCGTATGGATAAATACTGTCCAGGACACTGGTACCGATACTGTCAATGGTGATGATATTGATTTTATACACTGCATCGGAAGCCACGGCAAAACCGGTTGACGCAGCGGTCGGATCAAGGGTATCGGTCGAATCAATAACTCTGCCGGCCGTATCTCTGAGAAAAACCTTATACCCGATTACCATCTCATCCGAAATCGGATTCCATGAAACCGTTGCGCTATTACTGGCATAGGTAACCTTGAAATTGTCCGGTACATCGGGGAGAAACAACCGTATAGTATAAAAATCCGATTTTTTGCTCACTGCCGTGCGCAACACTTTCTTCTGCAGCTCTTTCCCGCTGTTGTCGGTAACGGTCGTATCATATAGTGTATCCCATACCGCAGCCACAGCAAATGTATAGGTCGCATTCGGCCGCAGTCCCCCGATAAACATACGGTTTTCAGTGGATTTTAATATTCTGATTAAATCCCCGGAGGCGCTGTCATGTACGAAAATGTAATACCGTTTGGCATTTTTCACCCCCGTAACCGGCGTCCACCGCGCAACGAACCCGGCAAGTATGGTATCCAGCTCTATTTTTGTAAAAACAATCAAAGTATCGTAATGATTAAAGATTATCTCTTTAAACGTTACGGTTGTATCGCCGGTGGTAGTGTCTATTACTAAAACAGTATCACTACTATCCGTTATTATTGAATCGATTATCGTAAAATAGCTTGTATCGTAAGATTCATAGAAATATGTGGTATCCAGTATTGCCAGGGAATCTGCCTGAATACCGGTCGGCGTTGCCAGGTTAAAAGCAGTATCAATAACAACAAGAGTATCCGGATAGGCTATCTCTTCACTGGTAACCGGATTGCTGTCAACACAGGACAACAGTAAACCAAGGGTACCCGCCAAAGTAAAAAGTATCCTGTACTTTCTTTGCATAAAAGATCCGATTTTTTACTGCGCGATGTATTGCAGCGCTCGTTCAGATGAACAAGAGGACATGCGATAGGTCGTGTATTTCATCTGTCCGGATTATAAAATAACTAAATATAAATATTATGTTATCTTCAATTATAAATAATTCGTTTTAAAAACGAAAGTATTACTGTAATGAGAGAAAAAAAGAGGGCAGGAGATTCGTAATACTAACCAGTGTCTGTCCGAAAAGTCCCTGATTTGTCATTTCGACCGCAGGAAGCAATCTGTAAATAACTGATTCTTAGAAAAGAAAAATTGTATTGGTCGGTCGAAAATGAGAGTCTACCAATTTCTACTTCGTGGTATCCCTTCAGTCGAAATGACAGTTTTGCCTGATTTCCGGACAGCCACTAACTAATGAATGATTTTATTCACAGCGTTTTCAACACCGCGTAAATTGTTAATATTGTATACGGCAGCGGACCGCGGATACCCGTTTACACGGATTAATCCGGAAAGTACCCTTCCCGGGCCAATCTCAAGAAAGGTATCAACGCCGTACTCTTTCATGGTCTCCATGCATTCGCGCCAGAACACCGGACTGGTGAGCTGCCAGGTAACCAGGTGCTTGATAGTGGTGGGATGTGATTCTACTTGGGACGTGGCATTCAAAACTATGGGGGTGTGCGGTTTCTCGAAAACAACCGGTTCTGCCCATAGGGTATACTTTTCCCTGGCTGTCTCCAGAAAATGGCTGTGCCACGGTCCGGACACGACAATATTTCTGCACTTTCCCATGGTTTCTTCCTTGAGAAGCTCCTCAAACCTTTTCAAGGTGACACGACTGCCGGATAGGACAATCTGATTCGGAGCATTGTCATTAGCCAGTGCAATATTGTTCGGCTCATCCATTTCATCAAGTATCTTTTCCACGGTGTCAAGCGGCACGAATAATACCGCCATCATGGTACCGTCACATTGTGCAGCCGCCTCATCCATGAGCTCCCCGCGTTTCGCCGCAATAGCGATCGCTTCCTTGTCAGTCACAACGCCCGACGCCGCAAGCGCTGTTATTTCACCCAGGGAGTGCCCGCACACAAAATCCGCTTTGATACCGTACTCCCGGATATGGCGAAGGTAGCCCAGAGATACGGCACAAAGCAGGGGCTGCAGATACCAGGCTTTTATCAGTTTCTTCTCCGGCCCTTTTAAACAAAGTGTTTCAAGGTCTTCGTGTGTTAATTTTGCGGCATAGTCAATCAGGCTGCGGAAATAGTCGTCACTCTTGAAGAGATCCTTACCCATACCAATCTCCTGTGATCCCTGCCCCGGAAAAAGAAATGCAATTTTACTCATAAGCAAAAACCGTCTTTCTGTAAGAGTCTTACGTTATCAGCACCGGTTATACCACTGTTGCGGAGAGACCGCCATCGACCACAATCTCCTGACCTATTATATAGGAGGCTTCATCCGAAGCCAGAAAAGATACAACATGGGCGACTTCCTGCGGTGTACCGAATCGCTTCAGCAGGATCCTCTCCCTGTTTTCCCGTTTAATCTGCCGGGGCATCACCGCGGTCATGTCGGTCTCAATAAATCCCGGAACCACGGCATTGACGCGAATCCCCTTCGGTCCCAATTCCGCGGCCAGAGAACGGTTAAAGGCAAGTATCGCCCCCTTGGACGCGGCATAATTGGACTGTCCGCCAATCCCCACACACCCGGCAACCGATGCAATATTGATAATTACCCCGCGCTGAGCGGCAAGCATGGTCCGGCACACCGCCTTGGCCCACCGGTAGGCGCCGTTGATATTGGTATCGAGGACTTTATACCACTCCTCAAATGACATCATCATAAGGAACTTGTCGGCAGTCATTCCCGCATTGTTAACCAGGATATCAATACTCCCGGTTTCTGTGAGAATAGTATCAACTGCCTGCTCAATACTCGCAGAATCGGTCTGGGAACATTTCACCGCAGTCGCATCATATTCGGCGGCAACCTGTGCCGCCTGTTCATCATGGCGATGATAGGTAAAGAATACCCGCGCTCCCGCCTGGGCGAACTCGGCAACTATTGCCCTGCCGATACCCCGGGAGCCGCCGGTTACCAGAACTGTTTTACCGGTGAAATTCATAGTACCTTCTTTGAAAATTATTCGTTACAGTGTATCTGTATTGGAACATCATTCCCGCACGCATTGGGCGGGAATTCATCATTTTTCAATTATTACGAAATTGTATCATTTCAGTGCCGTCCCAAAAGCACATATAGAGTGTTGTCTATTCTTCATCTGCCAATCAGTCACCCATAAAATAAAAGGAACAACGGTACTTTCTGCAGTTGTTCCTCACTGTATATTACAACAAAATCTTTCGTGTACTACATATCATCCAGTTTTATAGTAAGGCTCCTGGGCATGATAGGCGACATTGAGATAGTATGTACCGCCGGACCGTCAGCACCGCCCAGATTGAAGGTCAATCCTGCATAAGCAATATCCACCGGAAACAGACCCAACCCGATGCACTCCTGCAGGAGCGGAGAATAACAGGTAGCCTTCACTTCAGCAACCTGTTCAGAACCGTCATAAATACCGACACCGGCAACAAACTCTTCCAGCGGTACCGCTGTTTGTATGCCGATAATTTTTTTAGTCAGACCGTTTTCCCTGCGCTGCATAATCGCCGCTGAACCGGCAAAGGAATCCTTATCAAAATCGATCATCCACTGGAGACCGAGTTGAAGCGGATCCTTTACCACAGTCCCCTCTGCATAGATATTAAAAAATCTGCCTTCAAGACGAAGGTCGTTATGGACAGCAACACTGCACAGTCCGCCGTCATACTTTCTAACCCCATCAAGCGCAGCAGCAAACAACTGTTCACCAATCTCGCGGGGTGCCAGCAGAAGGTAGCCGAATTCCGACGTCTTTCCCGCACGGAAAAAGCGTATATCGGTGTCTCCAAAGGGATACATCTCAATTGACAGATAGGGCAATCCGAGGACGTCAATACCGAACAGATCCTTTACAACCGCCCACGCCTTGAAACCGTCAATGCCAAGGAGCACATGACTCCCTGTGCAGTCAACCAACCCGGCGTCGGCAGCGCCGTGTTTTTCAAGAATATCTTTCAGCGCCGCATCATCTATAATACTCTCGCACAGTAAAATCAGCTCTTCATCATTATTGGCCACATAACAGTCTGCAATGATATTGCCGTTGTCATCGGCGAGAAAGGTGTGCAGCATTCTGCCGAATCTTACTTTGGCTACATTACCGGCGAGAAGCGTATCCAGAAAATCAATTCCCGGCTCCTCAGGAATGGTAAATTTCTGCATAAAGGAAAAATCCGTGAGCCCGACTTTGTTCCTGATGTGGTCATACTCAACCGCCGGCTCTGAAACCGATGAGACAATCTCGCTGCCGTGACGCTGTGTAAAGGATGCGCCCTGCGCCGCAAGAATATCATGAAGGGGTGAAATTCTCATTATTCATCCCCTTTCTTTTCATTTTTGTCAATAACAAAATCAACAATGGTATTTATTGAGCGCAGGACCGAAGTACTTTCATCGGGAATTTTGACCCCGAATGAATTCTCCACACAGAGCACAATCTCCAAAGCATCCAGAGAATCCAATCCGAGCCCTGCACCAAGCAGCGATATGTCTTCATGCAGGTCGTCAGGCCGGTAGGGAAGATTCAATCGTTGAATGAGTTCCGTTTTCAACGTATCAATAATCGACTTTCGTTTTTCAATACGCCTTTTCGTATCCTCAGTCATATAGCATTACTTTCCTGTACGTTCAATTCGTAATGTAAAAAAACGGTGTATAAATATAGTACTTAAAACCAATTAAACGGAATAAAATATAATTTTTATCGCCGGTGTTTCCAAATCAATACAGACAAGACAGCAGGATTTCTCAGAGCATCATTCCATTTTTCAGAACTGCCGCAAAGTTGTACCCGATATCGGTACTTCCCACAGCAAGAATGTGCTCTGGTTTTTCAGGACATGGCCGATTATCAATTTCCGGAATGCCGGTACACTGGGGCCAGGGAGCGGTATCCGTACAGAGAGATTCCAGGACTGCAGCCAAACCGACAAGTATTGAGGTGCTCTCAATATACCCGGTATTAAAGGTTGTGGTAATTATCGGAATCGTGTCATACTTCGCCCCCGTTACTTTCCGTAGCGCTTCAACCATTTTACGATCCTGAATATTTCCCTGCGGTGCCCAGACAACCAGATCGACGCCGTCACGGGTAATGCCGGAGCGCTTGAGTGCAGTAATACAGGCAGCGGCGAGCGCATCAGCATCGAGATTCTGTTCTGAGAAAGAGCCGGCATCCATGCTCATACCGTACCCCAGAATCTCTCCCAGAATTCCGGCATTCCTCTCCCGAGCCGATGCAAGGGTTTCGGCGACAAGTACGGCGGCCCCTTCACCGAGCACTTTCTGTTTAGTGCTGGTAAAGCGTATACGGTACTGCCTTTCATCATCCCCCTGAAAAAGGAAATTCATCAGATCGTAATTGAAGTAGGTCTGCGCATACACCTCGTCAGCAGCGCCGACAAGCATGCTTTTCGCGCGATTATCGGCAAGGAAATCATAGGCATAGGCAAGGCACTGCAATCCGGCGTGCGGTCCCGGCGCAAGAGTCATACTGACCCCGCGCAGATACAGGGCATTTGACACCCAGCCTGCAGTTGAATTGGCGGTAATATTTGAAAAACTGTTGATATCACCCGTATAATTCTCACTGGTAAAGACATTGTCCATATGGCCGCTTTCACACGGGCCGTTACACACGCCCATGACAATGCCGGTCTCCTCAGAATTTCTCCGGTTTACCCGCAGCCCCGCATCATTGAGAGCCAGAGCGGCGGCGGCGGCGGCAAACCGGCTTATTTTATTCATACCGCCAAGATCCAGCCGACGGTCAATATCACCGGCTTTGAAATCCGGGACCAGCCCGGCAAGCGATGACCGTAAACCGGTAAACTCCGGATATGAAACGGGACGGATCCCTCTTTCACCTCTCTGTAAAGCAGCAAGGTTCCGTTTCGTCCCAAGCCCCAGTGAGGTCACCATACCGGTACCGGTAATAACAATACGCTCAGTATCACAGCACGGCTCTTTGGTGATATAATCCCACTTGGAAACAACCACGGCCGCGTTATTTCCGCCAAAAGCATAATTAGCGGAAATGAAAGCGGCATACTCCTTCTTACGCATGGTGTTGGGAACATAATCGAGGGTACATCCCGGCCGCGGCTCGGAAAAATTAACGGTGGGTGGTAAAAAGTCCTTATTCATCGCAAGAATATTACACGTCGCCTCCAGAATACCGGTACTGCCCATGCAGTGACCGAAAAAGGACTTTAATGATATCACCGGAATTGATACATCCCCCAAAAGCTTTGCTATTCCTTTACTCTCGGCTCGATCGTTCGCCTCAGTCCCGGTTCCGTGGGCATTTATACACCCTACCTCGGAAAACGAAATCCCGGAATCGTCCAGAGCGCTTTTCAGGGTACGAAAAACACCATCACCGCGGGGATCGGGTGCAGTCGGGTGATAGGCGTCCGATGATGTTGCGTGGCCGACAATCTTACCGTAGCAGTGCGCATGCCGCAGAATCGCCTTTTCCATCTCCTCCACTACCCAGAAGCAGGCGGCTTCACCGATATTAAGTCCTACGGGAAGTGAAAAGGGCGCTGTATAAGTGGTTGACGTCGCTTTCAGAGCATCAAATCCCGACATGTTGGCAACACAGAGAGAATCGGAGCCGCCCACAAGAACAGTATCATAATAGCCGCGGTTGATAAGCATCTGGGCGATACCAATCGCACCTGTCGTAGCGGAACAGGCGGTGGTCGCCAGCCATACATCGCCGCCGATACCCAGGACACCGGCCAGCGCCTTGCCGAAACCGTAATACTGCGCCTGAAGATTCATTTTTTCATTAAAGGCACGATCCGACTTTCCGTGTTTCCATTTGTATTCATCCTCTGCAGAGAGCAGACCGCCGTTGCAGGTTCCCAGTACCAGCGCTACCTGCCGTTTCACCTTTTTCTGATCGAATGCAATCTCCGCATCTTTCAGCGCATTGCGAGCCGCAGCAATGGCATACATAAGATACAGATCCTCATACTCCTTCTGCTCCGCGTCACTCAGAAAATCATTCGGATTGAAACCCTTTATCTCCCCGCCTATAGAGGTTCGAAACATGGAAGAATCGAATTTCTCAATAGGCGCCAGTCCCCTTGCTCCGCGCTGCAATGAGTCCAGCACGGTCTCCTTATCGTTTCCGATGGGACTGATGACACCGATACCCGTTATCACCGCCTGTCCCCGGACCCCTTTCTGCTGTAAAGGTTTTCCCACTATCTGCCTTCCCGCGTGATATGTTTTCGGTTCAAATGCGCCGACATGCCGCTGTTTTTTTAATTTAAAGAATTCATTCCATATAGTGATAAACTGCCCGTTCAACTTCTCCACACTCATGGTCGGATGCTCAGCCACTACATGGGCGCCGTTATAATGGCTCCAGTTTTTATCAAATATACGTCCCTGCCGGTTAAGACGCTCCCAGTGTTTTGTACCGGGATAGGGGGTAAAGAGAAAAAACTCGGAAGTGTGAATATTCGCCTTTGTATATAACTCCAGTATCCGGTCGGCAATGCTTTCATCATCCCAGTCCCTGCCCACCGCAAAGGAGCCGAAAAACCGTATTCCCTTATCTTCAAGGGTCTTGACAAGATCAATTAACAACAACTGCTCTTTCCTGCTTCCCTTAATTGCCCGTATAGAAACAGGATCCACATTCATCGTACAGTAAAAATTCCGTACACCGGCACGTGCCGCCAGATCGATAAATGCCGGATCCGTGTTGAGGGCCATTGTGGAGGAAACGAAATATTTTTTCCCCAGAGGAATCAGCCGTGTAAACAGCTCAGTGGCATATTCAACAATTCTTCGCTGGGTAAAAAAGAATACATCATCCGCCAGATACACATTTTCATACTTCAGGGTCTTAATCTCCTCAATGACTTTATCAATGGGACGGAAACGAATTCGGTGACCCATATGGGCGGGTATGGCGCACATGGCACACTCATAGGAGCAGCCGCGGGTAATCTGCACCAGGTCTTCTTCCCAATCGTATGACTTCTTTGAATAAAAAATATCCCGGCGGGGGATCCGCATATTGGCCAAATTAAATCTTGACCCACCGAAATATTTCTTCTGCAGCTTACCGCGACGCGCATCATCAACAATAGTCTCCCAGGTAGGCTCAACTTCACCGACATTAACCGCATCAGCATGCTTCAAACATTCATCAGCCATTAAGGAGGGGAAGAAACCGCCCATGATGACCTTTTTGCCGTGAGCCCGGTATGCATCCGCTATTTCAAAAGCACGCGTACCCTGAGGAGTAAAACAGTTAATTGCAACAAGGTCAGTCGGCGCAGTATAATCAATCGGATCGCCACTGTTATCGTCAATCAGCTCAATAGCAATATCGGGAGGCGTCCAGGAAGCCATTATCGGAATACCGAGTGACGGCGGTGTAGTGAAATCACCAAGGAAATAATCAACAAGTCCCTGGTCAAGGTCGGTATTGGAAAGAAATTTTTCAAATCTCGGGTAGATAAAGGTAACTTTCAAGGCGTATATCCTGAGACGATACTCATGGTCTTCGGGTGATTGTTAAAAATATAATGACGCACAATTATCATGTTTAAAATTTCATCGTTGATTTAAATCTGCATTGAGCGGCCGGTAATCCTGACTATTATATTTATACACTTACCCCTGTTGTTGCCGTTCCCTGGTCAGAGTTATTTTTAGAGGCTGATTATTTTCAGCTGCGATTATGATTACCACCAGGATCTGGAGCGGTAAATTATTTTTTGTATTCTTACAGGTAATTTTTAATTCTATACATCGGGATATTCTATGAAAACATACCAGCAGATTAACGACCGGATTACATCGGGTAAAGCAGTGGTTCTCACTGCGGAAGAAATTATTGATTATGTGGAAAAAAAAGGAGTTAAGAAGGCCGCAAGGGAGGTTGATGTTGTCACAACCGCTACGTTCGGCCCCATGTGCTCATCAGGATGTTTCTTGAACTTCGGCCACTCAAAGCCGAAAATACGCATGTCCGAAGCCTGGATCGAGGATGTGCTCGTGTATACCGGTATTGCCGCGGTTGATGTATATCTCGGCGCAACACAGCTTCGTCATGGTGATCCGGCCAATATGTACCACCCGGGAGAATTCCGTTACGGCGGCGGTCACGTTATTGAAGACCTCGTTGCCGGAAAGACTTTACAGCTCTTTGCCCTGTCATATACGACCGACTGCTACCCGTTACGGGAGATCCGCACCTGCTTTACCATAAACGATTTAAATCAGGCAATCATGACCAATCCCCGCAACTGTTACCAGAATTATAACGTTGCGGTCAATGATTCTGAGAATGAGATATATACCTATATGGGCGTGCTGGAACCGAACCGAAAAAATGCGAGCTACTGCTCGGCAGGTCAGTTGTCTCCCCTGCTGAACGATCCCTTTTATGACACGATCGGTATCGGCACAAAGGTATGGCTGGCCGGGGCCCACGGCCATGTATATGCGGAAGGTACGCAGCATGCGGGGCACTGCGAGAGAACGCCCGGTGGTGTTCCAATGGGCGGCGCCGGTACCCTGGCGCTTACCGCCGATATGAAAAAAATGCGTCCCGAGTATGTTCGCGGGGTATCGCTCCGCGGATACGGGGTATCACTCGGCCTTGGTATCGGTATCCCTATCCCTATATTAAATGAAGAAATTCTTATGCGAACCTGTATCCGTGACCGGGATATTCTTGCACCGGTTATAGATTACAGCCACGAGTATCCCCAGAATACGGGGAACATAATCTGCCATGTTTCTTATGAGCAATTGCGGAGCGGTGAAATAGAAATTAATGGGAAAAAGGTGATTGTAGGCTCCCTTTCTTCATATTATAAAGCACTGGAGATTGCATCGATACTGGCTGATGAGATAAGGCACGGTGATTTTACCCTTGCCGAACCGCTCGCTCCTCTGCCCAAAGACACGGCAATGAAACCCCTGCAGACCAAGGAGAAATCACAATGAGTAAAACGGTAACAAAAAAAATGATGCTGTTTTTTCCTCAATGCGAATGTGAAAAACCGATTATTTACTATCTGGTAAAGGATCATAACCTTGTGGTCAATGTATTTCGCGCCAAGGTGACCCCTGAGGAAGAGGGGTATCTGGTTCTTGATGTAACCGGCACTGAAGAGGATATTGCAAAGGGAATGGACTTTGTCAAAACATTCAATGTAACTATCAGTTACACCAACAAGGGCGTGGTCCGGGACACGGAGAAATGCACGCACTGCGGTCACTGCGTTTCCCACTGCCCGACCGGGGCACTCTGTATTGGCAATAGCGCAACCCGCGAGGTAATTTACAATGAAAATGAATGTATTGAGTGCCTGGCCTGTATTCGCGTGTGTCCTTACAACGCCTGCACTTCCACATTCTAAGGTGATTTAAATCTGTGAATAAAACGATTTCAACCATGCACAAACGGATCTACCGGCCATTCCTCCATAAGGAGGCGGTCTTTAGTATCTGCTGTGACCGGTTTCAAACTATCTCCGTCGAAATTATCAAACAGCGCCGGATTCTTGAGCAGTATATACAAAAGCATCCGGAATTTCAGCACGCACTCGAACCGGTCGAAGCGCTTCCCGGTGCGCCAATTTCGGCTCAACGCATGGCCCGTGCCGCGCAGCTCGTCGGTGTCGGTCCCATGGCCGCAGTGGCCGGTACCATGGCACAGCTTGCTGCCGAAACCGGTATTCAGGCCGGAGCACCTGAGGTTATTGTGGAAAACGGCGGGGATATCTACCTGCTTGCAGACAAACCGGTAACCATTATCCTCCATACCGGTACTGAAAAACTGGCCGATAACCTTGCACTTGCACTGGAACCCGGGGACACCCCTCTCTCAATATGCTCCTCATCCGGAAAAATGGGACACTCCAGGAGCCTCGGCAGGTGCGATCTTGCCACGGTTGTCGCAAAAGATGCCGCTCTCGCAGACGCAGCCGCCACTCTCGCAGCCAACCTCGTTACTTCCGTCGACGATATTGACTCCGCACTGGAAAGAATCAGTACCATTGAAGGTATCGACGGTGTGATGATTGTTAAAAAGGAACGGGTGGGACTTGCCGGGCATCTTCCACCGTTGGTAAAAGTAAATCATTGAAAGTAATAATAACGAAAAGCAATAATAACACATACGAAAAAACCATTACGCCGGCCTTCCCTCAAGTTCTTCCCACCGTTGATATGCAGCGCTCAAATTCATCTCTATCCGGGCAACCCGTTCTTTCGTATCAGTGACAAATCCAGGCTTCTGAAAAAAAGCGGGATCTGACATCTGCAGGTGAAGCTGCTCTATCTCGGATTCCCATTTCTCAATCTGGCCAGGCAGAGACTCGAGCTCGCGTTTTTCATTATAGGAGAGTTTCTTTTCACGTTTCTCTTTGGTAACTTCCACAGGCCTGCTTTTCTTTGCTGTGGTTCGGACCGTGCTCTTTTCGGTCGGCTTTTTCTGCTTCTCCCAGTCATCGTAGCCGCCGATATATTCTTTAATGATGCCGCTGCCCTCAAACACAAAGATACCGGTAACCACATTGTTTAAAAACTCACGATCGTGGCTGACAATCAAAACCGTACCGTTGTAATCAATGAGTATCTCTTCAAGCAACTCGAGTGTTTCAGTATCGAGATCATTGGTGGGCTCATCAAAGACGAGCAGGTTTGCCGGTTGGGTAAAGAGTCGTGCGAGCATGAGCCGGTTTCGCTCACCGCCGGAGAGTTGCTTTACCGGTGATTTTGCCCGTTCCGAAGTAAAGAGAAAATCCCTCAGGTAGGAAATAACATGTTTGGGTCTCCCATTTATATACACCGTATCACTACCAATGGAAGCGACATTTTCCCATACGGACAGCTCAGGATCGAGCTTCTCGCGGAGCTGGTCAAAATAACCAATCTCCATATTATTCTTCAAAAAACGAACTGGTATTTAAATTTATATGAAAATATTTTATAATTATTACTGAATTCGTAATCTGTGGCTGTTCGAATACGTGTTATTTCCGGTTTGTCGTCATTCCAGCTTGTCTGAAATCCTTCTTCTTAAATTTTTCTCAAGAAAGATTCAGGATAAACATGAATGACCGGAAAAACATGACGCTTTTAACAGGCACTCATCAGCAATTATATAAATCCACAAGGAGCAATCTACACACATGAAAATTACCGTATCCAAGTCGCCGACCCACGACACGCACATTACTCTTTTAACGCAAGAGGATAAAATCAAACCCAGAGATTTCGAAGGTAAGAAGGATGAAATCACCGTACGCTATGAGAATAAAAAAACAGTCATATACTGAGGTCTTGGCGAGCGTAAAAAATGCACTGAGAGAAATTACCGGTCCGCGGCGGCCTTAGGGATTCGCAAGGCGAGTCAGCTGAAACGCAAGAAAGTTTCTCTGCTCGAGCCGAAACATACGGGGTATGACAAATCAGCCGCTCTTACCCTTGTTGAAGGCGCGATTCTCGGCTCCTATTCCTTTGCGAAATATAAGAAGGAAAAACCGGATATGGTAAACAGCGTCGAACTGATTAGCGATACCATTACCAATAAAAAAATCAGAAATACTGCTGTTATCTGTCAGAGTACCTGTTATGCACGCGACCTGGTTAACGAAAACGCCAGCCAGATAATTCCGGAGCGGCTGGCAAGAGAAGCACGGACTATTGCAAACCGTTCCGGATCTATGACCTGTACGGTAATTGCAGACAAAGAGATACGGCAGAAAGGACTGGGGCTTCTCCATGCGGTCGGGCAGGGCTCCCCCTATCCGCCGCGGCTCATCATTATGAATTACAAAGGGAACACGCAATCCGGGAAGAAAACCGCGGTGGTGGGCAAAGGAATCACTTTTGATTCGGGCGGCCAGAATCTGAAACCGTCAAAGCATATCGAAACCATGCGCTGTGATATGTCCGGGGCTGCTGCAGTACTGGGTATCATGAAGGCACTGTCAATTCTAAAGCCAAAAGTTAATGTGCTCGGTGTTATTGCAGCGGCGCATAATGCTATCGATGGAAAATCATACTTCCCCGGTGATATCCAGCGATCCTATGCCGGTAAAACCGTGGAGATTCTCAACACCGACGCTGAAGGCAGGCTCGCACTCGCTGATGGATTGTCATACTGTATCAAACATTTCAAACCCACCGAGATAATAGACCTTGCCACATTGACCGGATCTATTGTTTCCGCCTTGGGCGAAACCCTGGCGGGAATATTCTCGAATAACGATGCCATGGCGGAAAAGCTGTTTCAATCGGGTGAAAGAACCGGCGAGCGCCTGTGGCGTATGCCGCTCTATGACGAGCATCGGGAATCAATGAAAAGCGATATCGCCGACCTTCGTAATATCTCAAAAATGCCCGCAGGACACGGTGGCTCTATTACAGCCGCAGCATTTCTTGAATTCTTTGTTGAGGATCTTCCCTGGGCACACCTTGATATCGCAGGTACTGCTTTCAATGAAGGCGAAGCTCGCGGTGAGGTAGTAAAAATGGGTACCGGTTTTGGTGTGCGGCTGCTGATGGATTATTTATCGCAGAAGTAAAACACTATAAATCGGGCTGCTCCTTTTGAGATAGATCCAACCGATGGAAGAGTATACCTTGGTTCCCAGTATGTGTATTGTTGAAACAGGGTCGCACCGGGCAGCTATATCTGCCGTGTCGTTGGTGAAAAGGTTACGCTTGCCGGAAAACTGATTGTTAAATAGCATTCAGTATTTTAACTTACATATAAAAAGCAGTGTTGCAGCCGGAGCACTGCTTTTTTTATTGTATATTAATTGTAACTTGGCAAACTCTATAGTCGTGTATTATCTGCAACAGGAGAGTAAACATGTTCGATACCGAAACCTATAGTGCAAGAAGAAATTCGTTACGGGAGGCAGTCTCAACAGGAGTGATACTTTTTCCGGGGAATAACAATACTCCCATGAACTATCCCGGTAATCCATACTATTTCCGTCAGGACAGCAGCTTTCTCTATTTTTTCGGCCTGGACAAACCGGGATTCACCGGCCTGATCGACATTGATGAAAATAAAGATTATCTGTACGGCACGGACTTTGAAGTAGACGACATTATCTGGATGGGGCCCCAGCCCACCGTAAAGGAGCTGTCCTTAAAGGCCGGCGTCGAGAATACCGGTTCCCCTGACGAGCTGGCGGAAAAGATTCGGCAGGCTATTTCCGGCAACCGCACGCTCCATTACCTTCCCCAATACCGTGCAGATACAGCCATTCAAATGGGAAAGCTGCCGGGTATACCTGAAAGTGCGGTAAACAACGGTGTTTCAGAAAATTTGATAAAAGCGGTTGTACAGATGCGCTCAGTAAAAACCAGCGATGAGATCTGCGAAATAGAAAAAGCATTGGCTATAACCCATGCAATGTATGCAGCCGCTGCACAAGCGGCACAGCCTGGAACCGCCGAGGCGGAAATAGTCGGTAAAATGGAAGGGATTATCGGCTCACATAACACCCATATCGCGTTCCCCATCATTTTGTCAATTCATGGCGAGATACTGCACAACCATCATCATGATAACATTCTGGGGGAAAATGATTTACTGGTCATTGATTCGGGTGCTGAATCGCGGGAGCATTATGCTTCGGATATAACCCGTACTTATCCGGTGGGTGGCACATTCACCCCGGAGCAGAAAGAACTCTACAATATAGTCCTGAAAGGACAAATCGCTGCAATAGAATCAATAAAACCTGGCGTTACCTATCGTGATATTCATCTTCAAACAGCCGCCATTATTGCAGAGG
Source organism: uncultured Fibrobacterota bacterium (assembly GCA_964543525.1). Classification (GTDB taxonomy): domain Bacteria; phylum Fibrobacterota; class Chitinivibrionia; order Chitinivibrionales; family JANQEN01; genus CBDVBE01. Next base: position 27,936 of record CAZIYW010000044.1, read on the forward strand.
GATTAAAAGACATGGGGTTTCTCAAAGGTGATGTCGAGTCAATAGTACAGGAGGGAGTACATGCTCTTTTCTTCCCGCACGGTCTGGGACATATGATGGGCCTTGACGTACATGATATGGAAAATATCGGCGAAGATTATGTCGGCTATGATGACACCGTTACAAGGAGTGAGCAGTTCGGCCTGGCTTACCTGCGGATGGCAAAGTGTTTACAACCAGGACATGTAATAACAGTCGAACCCGGTATCTATTTCATCCCGGCACTTATTGACAAGTGGGAATCTGAAAATAAATTCACTGATTTTATAGATTATACCCGGGTTGAAAAATTCAAAAAATTCGGCGGTATCCGGATCGAAGATGATGTTTTGGTAACCGCAGACGGTAAACGGGTTCTGGGGAAACCTATACCGAAAACCGTGGAAGAAATTGAGGGAATCATGAAATAACCAATAGAGTTTTCACCGGTCTCTTTTTCAATACTCCTAAAGTGTATTGAATAATGTATGCTTCCTCCTCAGAATGAGGATTAGAGATTTCTGATACTGACCGGTATTTAATTGACGTTCGTCATTTGACAAAGGAAATTCAAATCCTCCCTATACAGTCGCATCAACCCCCTGCCTCATTTTCCCCTGCAGGATCCATAAAAATATCGTATTGTGTATTTTATCTTTTTTAAATCGGGGAAGGTAATAACGAATGCGTCTTACGTTGCTACTAAAGGAATACCCGTCTGCTATAATAGATTTCAATGCCTTTTCAATGTCATCGTCGTTCATACCAGGGTGGGCAATATTGGAAAAGCGTGTCTGTTTAATTCTTCCCAACGCTTCCATCCGTGCATACAGCCGTGTACCCGGGAGGGCATTCACCGGAAAAATTGCCGGAAGAATATGCATCTCTTTACAAAATTCATAAGTCTGATAGTAGGTTTCAATAGTATCATCCTCATACCCCAGTACAAACCAGCCTGAAATAATAATACCCAGGTCCTGAATAAAACGGAGATGCTCGCGTATACGTTCCAATGCTTCATTGGTGGATCGAACCCCCATTTTCCGAATCGCACCCGATTTTTCAAGTGTAGCAGGATTAACAGACTCAATACCAACCGACGCATAGAGAAAACCGGCCTCACGGGCCTTTCTGATTACCTCTCTTCCTTTCTCATGGGCAACGGCATCGAGATTGGCCTGTCCCATCCAGTATTTCACTTTCTTCAATTTGCTTATTGCATCGTAGAGATTATAGTAATAGTCATACGTTGACGGTTTACCAAAAACCGTATCGTCAATAAGATAATAAAACCGCCTTTTAAATGTTTTTATCTCACCAACAACATCTTCTATCGGACGAAGACGAAATTTTTTACCAAAATGTGCCGGTACATAACAGAAATCACAATCTATAGGGCAGCCCCGCGATGCAAAGGTGGTATCAAACACATATTTCCCCTTGGCAAGATACCGAAGAGCAGCGGGTGTTTCCTCCAGGTTTAAATACTCAGTGATCTGGTGAATGGAATACCCCGGTGCGCTGAACGGCTCAGACGAACAGACATAAAACTGCTTGAGACCATTCCGTTTCAGGTCGTTTAACAGCACGGGCCATAGTTTTTCTCCTTCACCGACAACCACTGCATCGGCATGGTTAATCGCCTCAAAAGGTGTTGCCGACATCTGCGGCCCGCCGAGTACAACCGGCACTTTCCGTTTCCTGAATTCATCGGCAATGCGAAACGCTCTCTCCTCCGATGTAAACCTTGCGCTAATTCCGACCAGATCAACCGGATCATCGTAACTGAATTTCTCTTCAGCAAGAAGATCGATAATGGTATAATGATGCTCAGGTGCTGTAGCGGCCAGCAACGGCAGTGCAAGCGGCATGATAGGGTTGTTGGTATGCATCATCTCAGATTCATCCGCCGCCATTATCAAAAGAATTTTCATTTTTTTCTACAATCCTTTCTTGCCACACTTTCTTCTTAGTGTCACCGCAGCAATTAAAGAAAAAAATAAAATACCATATTACACCGTATGTTTCATATCACCATTCAGGTAAAATGTTGTAAAAAAATAAGACTATAGGTATTTTGAATATCAGAGAAATAGCAATAACAACAGACCACCGTTAAGGTAATATATAAAAATGAGCGGTTTCCGTTTCCTTACTATCTTCATACTCTGCTACTCGGTATGCTTTTCGCAGCCCGACGACACCGTGACAGCTGGACAATCCTTTACCGTAAGTGGCACTATAACTAATTTTCAGCCCGGTAAAACCATGTATTTTGCATTATATACCAGTCAGGAGAATCTTGATAATCGTAATTTTTACCGGAAAGTCATATTTGAGGGACACAAACTGCAGGGAGATTCTGTGCATTTTGCATTTACCGACGTAGTACCCGGCGAGTATATCATAGCCGGCTATCAGGATATTAACGGTGACGGTAAAATGAACATGGGACTGTTCGGTCCCAAGGAACCGTACAGAATACACGAACCTAACTATGGCCTTTTCGGTCCAAAATTCAATAAATGCAAGTTTCGGGTCAGCGGTAATATTGACACAGTAATAATCGTTTTAAAATAAATACTGTCTCTTCCGGCAATGTACCTGGTTTCAGGTTCTATGACGACCGGGAATAACAATTAATCGGTACCACAGAAACGGGAACCATCGCAAACCAAAACACTATATAGTATGCCATGCTGAAATTTTATTTATTAGTTGCTACTCGTTTAAAAATCTTTTTCACCCTTATCTTTCGCAACGGCGTCAGCCTCCGTCCGCGGATAATACTGTTCTTCCCATTTCTCGTGCAAAGCAGCGTATGGTCTTCACTGGTTGCATGGAATGAAAAACGCATCTATGCAAAAAAGATACGGAGTACTCCTTTGCCGACAGATCCGGTTTTCATAATCGGTCACTGGCGTACCGGCAGTACCTTCCTCCATCAGATATTCCAGTGCGATCCACACTTTACCACACCGACACTCATGCAGTGTACCTACCCGGAAAGTTATATCTCCGCCCGCAGGTCAATCACCCTGGTAATGAACTTTTTCCTGGCGGAAAAACGACCCATGGACAATGTACGTCTCGGTTTGAACGATCCGCAGGAGGATGAATATGTTCTGTTCCGCATGACCGGTATTTCGCCTATTGAAAAGCTGATTTTTCCCCGGACATCACAATACTTTCTTATGGATACCCGGCATCTCAAGCTCACCGATTCACAGAGAATTGTCTGGGAAAAAGCACTTATTCATTTTACCAAGAAGCTGTATATGTACACCGGCAGACAGATTGTATTTAAAAATCCGTTTCACTCATTTCGAATACCAACTTTGCGGGAATTATTTCCCGATGCGTTGTTTATACATATTTACCGTGATCCCAGAATTGTCATTCCGTCAACAAAGCACATGTGGACAATCGTAGGCAATCACAATGCCATGAGGAAAGAATGGAGACCTCCGGAGTTTGATGAGATACTCAACGGCTTCGATACACTCATGAACAGTGTTTATACTGACCTGTCTGCACTTCCGCAGAATAAATATATTGAGCTCCGTTTTGAAGATCTTGAACAGAATCCAGTACCTGCAGTTAAATCTCTATATCAACATTTCGGCTTCGAATATTCAAATGCGTTTGAGACACAACTGAATACTCTGCTGAAAAGGCTCTCCTCCTATCAAAAAAACAGATATGAGATCTCAAAGGATGAGGATAAGCGAATCTGTAGTCGTCTTGAACACCATATGAAACGGGGAGGGTATTCGTATTAGTGAATGTATTATTTGCGAATAAAAGTATATTATGTCTTTACTTTTATAACTTAATACGGAGGATGCTCTTGTGAATTTTCTTTTAATATACCCGAGCTGGCCCAAGCTCGAGCACCAGACCGAATTCCATCTTCCTCCGCACGGCCCGGTGGTTATGGCTGCAGATATACCCTCTTGGGTTAAGGTGACCTTTGTTGATCAGAATGTTGAGGAGGTACCGTTCACCGATGAATGGGACTTTATCGGCATCTCAACCATGCTGACGTCACAACTCCCGCAGGCATTCGCCATTGCGAAACGGTTCATGGCCATGGGCAAGGAAGTACTTTTCGGCGGGATAGCATCCATGATTCATGCGGATGAAGTGAGAAAGCACTGCACCAGCCTCTTTTTCGGCGAAACTGAAGGTCGCCTGGAAAAGGTGTTTAATGATAAAAAAAACAATGCATTGAAACCGTTTTATAACTATGAAAGAGATTTCCCGCCCATAGAGGAGATCGGTCCTGCCCGTCGTTCGATTCTTGATTATGACAAGTACACCTATAAAGGGATACGGATGGTTGACCTGTTCCACGCTTCGAGGGGCTGCCGGTTTAACTGTTTCCCCTGTTGCACCCCCTTTCTCGGCGGACGAATTTTCAGGCCCCGCCCTATGGATAAGGTCGCTGAAGAGCTTGCCGGCATTGACAACGACCGGTTATTTTTGGTTGACAACTCACTAGCCCAGAACAAGGAGTGGGAAATCAATCTCTTTAAAACCATGATACCTTTCAGGAAGAAATGGTGCTGCCATCCTATTCAGGATGATGATGAGGTTCTGGATCTTGCTGCGCAGGCCGGCGCCTGGTATGTGTATCAGGCAGTATTTGACACTTCGGAATACATTAAAAAGAGAATTCAGCGCTACAAAAACTATGGTATAGGTGTGGAGGGAACTATTATTCTCGGACTCGACAATCATGACGAAGAGTATATAAAACGTCTGGTGGATTTTCTTCTTGAAATAGACCTTGATCTTGCCGAATTCACGATCCTGACCCCATTCGCTCATACCCCTATCCGGGCTCAATTCGAGAAGGAAAACAGGATTTTAACAGATGAACACTCACTGTACGATGCCGGTCATGTCGTATATCAGCCGAAGCTGATGAGTCCTGAAAAACTCCAAAAGTTATTCCACTATGCGTGGGAAACCTTCTACAAAGATGAACCGCAAGCGTATAAGATGTATAAACTGTATCAGCGGATTGCTCCCCGACGAAGAAGGGAGACTTCAGGGCACTCTGAAAAGGTAGAGAATGATGCGTGAAGTCTGGATAACCGGTGCAGGAATAATTTCAGCACTCGGTAAAGGGGTGCGGACCCATAGTAACGCAGTTTCCCATTCACTAACCGGACTCTCCTCATGGAACCTGTTTAACGGCGAACCGCCCGATCCCTGTATCTGCGGCAAAGTGCCGGCTGAAGCTATGGACATTGATATCGAAGAAAGTGCGCCCGATAGAGCAAATCTCCTTCTTGTGGAGGCTATGAATGAGGCATGCACATCCGCATCGCTACCCACACCAACCGACGCGGATTGTATTGTCGGGACAACCCTGGGAAACATGCACGGCGGGACGTGCTACTACCGACGGATTCAGCAGAATGGAGTGAAAGATGTCTCTCTCGTAAAACACTTTCTTCCCTGCGCGCCGATAACATATGTGGCAAAAAAACTCGGTATTACCGGTAAGCGCTGGACTGTTGCATCAGCCTGCGGCTCGGCTGCATCAGCTATCGGTCACGCTTTTCGCAAAATTCGTCGTGGGAAAAGGGAGTGCATACTTGCCGGTGGATTTGAAGCGCTGTCGCCGTTTGTCGTGGCCGGTTTTAACTCGCTGCAACTCGTATCAAAAAAAGAGAGCAGACCCTTTGATAAAAATCGGGAGGGATTAAATCCCGGCGAAGGAGCTGCAATACTGGTCCTTGAATCAAAAGAATCGGCGCTGTCCCGGAACGTCCGCCCCCTGGGCGCCATTGCCGGTTTCGGTGATGCCCTTGATGCTTACCACCATACCGCATCGCATCCGGAGGGACTCGGCCTTTTTAATGCCATTTCCGACGCACTGAAGGATGCCGGTCTCAAACCGCAGCACATAGACCATATTCACCTGCATGGTACCGGAACAAAAGTAAATGACGATTCCGAATATAACGCGCTCAAAAAAATGTTTGCATCATCGTTGCCGGGCATTCCGGTTTGCTCCACAAAACCTATGACCGGCCATACTTTCGGGGCCTCAGGTGCAATAAATGCGATATTCACTCTCATTACTATTAATAACGGTATTATACCGGCCACCCTTTTCCATCAGAAACGGGATCCGCTTTTTACAGACCTCTTATTATTTAGCAAACCGCAAAACGTTGAAAATGTATCCAGGGTATTAAGCACTTCGCTCGGTTTTGGCGGCGAAGCTTTTGCCCTGATTATTGCAAAGGCGGAGGATTGATGCACACCGGTAATTCAACAGCGGCGATTATCGGTATGGGGATTATTACGCCGGAAATACATGAAATGGCGGACTTACCCCGGGCCTGCTCTTCGTTGAACTGTACAATAAAACAAAACGTAGAACAGATTCCAACTCCACAGGGCATGAACATTCGCAGTCTGAGAAGAACGGCCCGTCTCACACATCTGGCACTATATGCGGCTGATAAGGCTGCTCAACATGCGGGGGTAAAGGGACAGAACGGCAGCCTGTATGTCGGTCTGACCCATGGCTCGACCTCACTACTACAGGAATTCCACGATTATCTGTTCAAATACGGTCCCCGGATGGCCAGTCCGAATGCCTTTTCAAACGGGGTTACCAATGCACCGCTGGGAGCGATATCAAAACAACTCGGGTTAACCCACGGCGGCGGTACTTTAGTCGGCTATGAAACCTGCGGGATGGATATTCTCCACTTTGCTGCGGAAGCACTCGATCACGGGATCTCTCAGCTCTGCATTGCCGGGGCGGCGGAAGAATTTTCGCCGTTCATTGCAGACACCTATGCGCAATGCAACCGGTATAATGGAGTCTCCCCTCCACACCTTCCTCAACCGCTTTCTGCGAATAAAGCGGATACCGGTTTTTTATTGTCGGAGGCGGGTATATTTTTTGTGCTCTCTTCCATAGAATATGCCGAACAGCTAAACAGAACCGATTTCTGTTTATTTACCCCTGTTGATTCACTCAACGATGGATTACAGGAAATCGATATTATTATCTCGGGAGCCGGAGGCGGCCCGCAGGATGTCTTTGAGCTTAAAGCTCTTTCGACCTTCTTATCCCGTCGTAAGAAACCGGCCGGGATTCTCTTTTCAAAGTGTTTCTTTGGCGAGACGGCTGCCGCAGGTCCGCTCCTGTCGTCGGCAATGGCGTGGGATATCCTCATTAATAAAACCGTATATCCTGCGTTTCCGGTTCATCCGTCGCTGAAACAGTACACAACTGCAATCACTGATGTTACGGATATAGGAAAGGTATTGGTTATATCGGCGAGTCGCGACGGCGATATATCAGCCGGTGTATTAGCGTTGCCAAAAGCTAAAATCTAAGCAGTTGGTGCGGCATTTCAGCTGACAATTATTTATTTTAAAGGGTCTCAATTTCCCTGGAGGCGGTTGTGAAAGAAAAGGATATGCTTGTCGATTATGAAGGGCACCAGATGACCGTTTATGTCGAAAAGGAGAATGGAACATACGGCCCGACCAATACGGGTTCTTACCTGGTAAAAAATTACATCGACGATTTCTGGAAAAATAGGAACTATATAATAAAAGATGCACTTAAGCAATTGCTGAATAATGAGATTAGCCCTGTCGGATTTTATATGCTTATTTTAAACATGGCGCCCGCTGAAGTAGCATCACGCGTAGGTATCGGTACCAGTCAGGTAAAAAAACATATGAAACCGGATCACTTCGGGAAAGTTACTGTCGGTCTTGCACAAAAATATGCCGACATATTCGGAATCCCAGTTGCTAACATATTTCAGGTAAGTACAGAAACAGGAATTATTAACCAGAATTCCATTCAACAGGAAAAAACCAAAAACCCTTTTATCGTTACCGTAAAATAAAATGAGGCATTATGAACACTGCGAACTTTGAACATAAAATGGCAGCGCACTGCGAATCAGGTACCGTGACCGGTCTCCTGAATTATAATGGTATGCAGATATCAGAACCAATGGTATTCGGTATCTCGGCAGGTATCTTTTTTGCCTACCTTCAGGGCCCGAAGCTGCCGTTTCCCTTGTTTGTGCACAGGAGTAAACCGGGCAGCATCAGGAAAAAAATAAGGAAACGACTGGACGTGGCCTTTAAAGAGATAAAAAACAGGGATATTGACAAAGCAACACATGTGCTGGATACTCTTATTGCCCGAAAAATACCGACAGCAGTGCAGGTTGATATGTTTTATATGGATTATATCCCCCAATACATGAAGGTGCATTTTAACGGCCATTATGTCACAGTCGTCGGTAAAGAAAACAGTACCTATACAGTGAGTGACTGCTACTATCCACAACTGGCAAATATCAGTATTGAATCAATGCGGAAGGCACGAAGCGCCAGAGGGGATCTGGCTCCCCGCGGGCTACTGTTCTATGCGACAGTCGTACCCAAAGAGGTCGACCTTGCAACGCCAATTCGTAAAGGTATCAAAGAAGCCGCACGGAACATGGTCAAACTGCCGGTTCCCTTTATCGGGGTTAAAGGAATTCGTATGTTCGCCCGGAAAATAGTGGACTGGCCCTCCCTGGCCCGGAATGAAGGTCACCTTTCCGATCAGGTAATGGACATCAGCGCCAATCTTGAAGACAAAGGAACGGGAGGGGCAGGCTTCCGGTTCATGTATGCCTCTTTCTTGCAGGAGGCGGCAAAAATCCTTAACGATACCGCCCTGGCGGATATGGCCAGACAGATGATGGAAAACGGAGATAGATGGCGTGAACTTTCACTGCACGCCGCTCGTATGGGCAAATATCATGAATTCAGCAAAGAAAAGTTTAAAGAGCTGCAGGATCTTATATTTGCGCGGGCAGATACTGAAGAAAAATTATTTTCGCAATTATTGAAAATGATTTCTTAGAATATATTTTGCATTAAAAAAGGAAACACATGGACAGCACACCGACTCCTGCGCTGAAACGAGAAATCAAAGAGCTGATTATTGAATCGCTGAAAATTCCCGATGTTTCACCCGAGGATATCGAAGACAGTGCTTTACTGTTTGAAGAAAATAATGCATTGCAGATAGATTCCGTCGATGCACTGGAGATTGTAATGGCTCTGCAACGGAAATACAATGTGCATATTGACGATCAGAACCTCGGCAGATTCATTATAAAATCAGTCGATACTATCGCAGAGTTTGTCGCCAAAGAGCAGGCGAAGCAAAAATGACAAACAGGTAAATTTGTAGCCCTCATTCAATCATAAAACATTTCCTATTAACCATTCCGTCAAACCCAAGCAGCCGGAAAATCCGGTTATTCTTCTTTTTTTTTACTCTTAATCGGACCCGTAATCACAATATCAAACGCCTCTCGAGCAGGAGAAAAGCGATGTATCGGGACGGGTTATGATTCCGCGTCCGGCAAAGCCTCCTCTTTCTCAAGCCGCTTCCTCTTTGCACGGATTCTGAAGAATGTTACTGTATACGCCAGAAAAAAAAGAAACAGAATCAGAATCCACACAAGGTAAGTATCCAGCAGCCAGAAAAACCTTCCATGGTGTTTTAAAACATAGTCAAGATAGAATACTTCCAGCTCCTTTTCCGATATTTGCAGCACTTCATAAAATCCCTTCCAGAACGACTGTTGCTTATTCGCGGCATCGAGAATCTCTGCAAGCACTTCTATTCCGTAAGTGTCAATAAGATAGGCGACAGCCTGTCTTCCCTGGCAATAGGCGAGCTCCGCTCGGAACCGTCTGAAACTGTTCACGGAATCAATTACGTTCAACGGCATGATACTGCCGGTAAAAAGCGCTTTGGAAATAACGATGTTTTCACGATCCGTAGCATCACCGGAGAGTGTCATTGCCACGCCTTCATGAAACCATCGCGGAACCGCAACACCTTTACAGGCACGGTTTATAACAATATGAACGAGCTCATGAACAGTCACCTGATACGGGGAATGATCCAGAAAGGGACTCTTATCAATGGACACCACAATATGATCATCACCAATTGCGCCGCCTCCGCTCCATTCAGGTAACGAAAATTGTTCATTTGTTTTATGAAAATTACTGTAATAGGTAACGATTAATCTTGTAGTATCGGGTTTCACACCTGGTACCAGCAGCGCCCAGATACGTTTATACTCATAGTGAATGACCGCCCTGTCAATATTTTTCGGCGCAAATCCCTGTACAATAATCTCACCGGAGACACTACCGGTTAACAGAACAGTACTCATCAATATTTTTATTCTATAACTCAGTTTATGCATACGGTTATTTTTATTTTAATCATATGTATACAAGCGACGTATTGCCACACCATAATATACTCCTTAACGAATAGATGGAGCATAATGAACCCGGTACCTTCAGAAAAATGTATCAACACCTTCATGTCCCTCCTTCCGGTATATGGTTGTACTGCATTAACCGCTCATCAGGCAAACGATGTTTTTGCGTTATGGCATGCCTGGGAGGATGAGTGCGGCAGGGAATGTGATGTGCCCTACTGGGCTGTGGTTTGGCCGGGCGCCGTTTCACTTGCAGCGTATATACTCTCGCGGCCGGAAACAGTGCGCAACATGAATGTTCTTGATTTCGGTTGTGGCTGCGGCATCGCCGGTA
>CAZIYW010000045.1:0-18310 GCA_964543525.1 uncultured Fibrobacterota bacterium
AAAGAAGTTTAAGCCTGGTGATAATGCAATTCTTTATGATGTAACAAATACCTATGGTGAGGACCGCGAACTCCTGGCTGCCGGTGCCGGGGGATTTATCCAGAAACCTTTCCGTAAGGCAGATATATCTCAAAAGATTGCTGATGTTCCGGATGCTATTGAATAAGTCCTATCCCTTTTCCTTTGCGTGATTCGTTTAATAGATGTATACTTAATACTGGGAGATACAACGCTCAAACCAGTGTTGGTTTGAGTTTACCAACGGGTTACCTTATTAAATGTACCAGGCATGTACTATGACCTTCTGGATGATATTTCCTGCTATTGCACTATGGGCAAATATGCACCTGCTTACATTCATTATCGGGCAGAAAAGGAATGACCCGGTAAACCGGGCATGTATCATCTTTGTGCACTTTTTAATGCTATATGTGATTCATGATTCGGTTTTTTTCTGGCTTCCCCTGCCTGAAAAGTGGGTAGTACCGGTACTTAAAACAGGAATTCTCTTTTATGCCCCCTTACCCTTTCTTCTCCTGAATTTTATACATCGCATTCTCAATATTCGTAATGATGCTGTTTATTTTATCTCTTTTTTAACCATCTTTATCTTTGTACCTTTGTGTCTTTTTACCGATATGTTTTACCGGGGATATGTGCATGTATCGTGGGGACGCGCTGCGCTGCCCGGGGTATTCCATTTTATCTTCGGTATCCTCATGTTTTTTATTGTTGCCTATAGCGCCGGCCAGCTGTTTTTTGCGATGCGTACAAATGAGGATGAAAAATTACGCTCCATTGCCAAATCACTCTTTTACGCTTCTGTCGGATTACTCGCGATTGGTTCCTTTACAAATATTGCTCTCCCTAATATGGTGGGAAAATATGACACCTTCCCCCTTGCTTCCTCGGGTACCCTGTGTTATACCATTGCCATTTTTATTGTAATGAAAAGGCATGGTTTTTTACTGAGTGATTATCAGCAGCTTGAGCAGACATTTTCCTGTCTCTTTGAGCATATCGATCGCGGTATCATTCTCTTAAGCAGCGGTAATTGCATTACCCAGATAAACAAGGCAGCGGAGGCGATTTTTGAGGGTGAAGAAAATGTACGAGGTGTTCCGATAGGTGAATTGCTGCCGGATTTCACGCCGGAAAGAAAGTATGATGCCCATGAAGCTACCTTTTCGATTAACGGAAAGGAGAAGACCCTGCTGTTGAGCCTTTCTCCTTGTGTCTACCCGAATCTGGACATAGCTTCAATCATGTTTATTCAGGATGTTTCCATTCGTAAAAAAATAAGAGAAGCGGTACAGGAGTCCGAGGAGAAATGGCATGAGCTGGTTGAGCATGTGCCGGATGTCATTTTACAGGTGGAAACGAACGGTATTATACGTTTTGTAAACCACTCCTTTTCCGGTATCCCGGCTGAACAGTTAGTCGGAAAATCAATATTTGATTTTGAAGATCCGGAAAACCATGACCAATTGCGGGAAGTACTTACAAGCGTGGTTAATGAAAAAGTGACTGAGAAATATGAATCCTATTATCGCACTCAGGATGGCGCCTTGATTTGGGTTGAGGTGCATGCCGGGCCTATTATCAGGGACAATACAGTGGTTGCAGTAACGCTTATTGCGACCGATATTACCCAACATAAAAAAGCGGAACAGGAGATAACCGAACTGAATGAGAACCTGGAGCGTCTTGTCGCAGAGAAAACGGAGGAGCTCAGGGAGAGCCAGGATCATCTTCGTCGCTCGGAGAAAATGGAAGCCATTGGTCAGCTTGCCGGCGGCATTGCCCATGATTTCAACAACCAGCTTACCGGTATTCTTACCTGTGCAGAGATGCTGAAATCCAGCCTGAATGATAATCCCGAGTTGCGGGATATGGCTAATACAGTCGTAACCGCGGCACGCCGCGCCTCACACCTCACTGCACAGATGCTTACCTTTGCGCGTAAAGGTAAGTATCAATCCATACCGGTGAATATTCATTCCGTTATTGATGATGTTATATCGCTTCTTGAGCGTAGTATTGATAAGAGAATCAGGATTAGAAAGCATCTCGAAGCTCATCCTTCAATAATAGTAGGTGATCCCGGGCAACTGCAGAATGCCCTGCTCAATCTGGCTATCAATGCCCGTGATGCCATGGATGACAGCGGTGATATAACATTTTTGACGAAAGAGAAAGAATTAACCGATGAATTTTGTGCCAAGGAGACTATAAATGTGCCGTCCGGTGAATATGTCCAGGTGAGTGTTACCGATACCGGCACCGGTATGGATTCTGAAACACTCGAACATATATTTGAACCTTTTTTTACAACCAGGGAACCGGGAAAAGGGACCGGTATGGGACTTGCCGCTGTCTATGGCACGGTTGAATCGCATAAAGGGGCGATTACAGTACGAAGCGAACCGGGCAAAGGGTCAACATTCACCCTCTATTTTCCCGTGCATGATCCGCAAAAACATGCTGCAATTAGTAAAGAAACCTCCGTTATTCCTGTGGTCGGAAAGGCCAGAATACTTGTTGTTGATGATGAAGATATTGTCCGGACTACATTAGCGAAAGTATTGAAAAAACTCGGCTATACAGTCCATTCATGCAGAAACGGTAAAGACGCAGTAAAATTCTATAAAAAGTCGTGGAAAAATATAGACCTGGTCCTTCTCGATATGATAATGCCGAAAATGAACGGTAAAGAGGCTTTTGTCGCTATGAAAAAGATTAATCCGGGTATAAAAGCATTTCTTATATCGGGATACAGTATCAGTGGCGAAACCCGCCATTTGTTTGAGGAAGGCATCTACGGATTTATCCAGAAGCCCTATTCAGTCGGTGAACTCTCGCATAAAATAGTTGAAGTGTTGAGCCGGTAGTACAAGAATTTTTCGAATCCGGCTGAGACGATCAGATGTTTATTTTACTTAAAAATAATAATACAACAGAGCGCTCGTTTATAACGTCTTTCCCTGTGTTACGCCATAAGATGTGCTGTCAGGTATCTGTGTATATGGTCATTTTTCATCATTGTATTTTGAGCTGACGGTCACCGATTATACGAAACAGGCTGATGCTGAAAAAGAGGCGGTTGAATTTGTAACGCTTTTTGGAAACCATGCCCGAACCACAGCCGGACTCGTGAAAAATAAAGAAAGGACAAGGTTATACACCTTGCCCTCACCACACCACATGCACACATTATGTGATGCACGCTGAGCCGCCTGCACGTTAGCGGATCAACTAACTCACGCTTTTATTATATCCTCAAACAGTATGATATGCAAGGTAAAAATTTTTTTTACGTCACCTGCGTGTGTCAGTTGTGTGTCATTCCTGAAGGATACTGGCCGGAACCTTCACAGCACCACTCGTATTAGGTTTGTTTTTATACCATTTTGCCCGTAAAGTATCTGCTTACCTGATAGAACACGGTATAAAACTATTTGTCAATTACAATAGCATAATACTCTTTTACCCTTCTAAATTGATTTACTTTTTGATAATACAAGATAGGACTCATGTGTTTGTCGATGGTAATATAATTCGATTAATCAAAGTGAAGCAGGTGCAGGCGCTGCTTATGAGTTGCTAAAGATTCATACTATACATACCGTTGCTTACAGCAGTTCTTTATCTTTAATGCCCTCTTATTCACGAATATCACCCGAAATTTACTATTCGCCCATAAGCCACTGCCACCAAGGTTCTATCTTGCATGTGCCAATAATAATCTCTTAATCTTCTAACATATTTTAAATCTTTTTTCTTTTTTGATAAGATTATAAAAAACAATTTGTTGACAGTTTGTTTCCGTGGATTAACCGTCTCAAAATCGGGACACCAGTCCCGCAAATTGGACGGTTATCCTGATGCAACCTTCATTCCCAGGCTAAAAACAACAATTTCCCTGTGGTACAGATTTTACATACAATAAATAATTTATAACGAATTTAAACCTTTTATATGAATTAATCGACATAACTGATTTTTCGGCAGAAAACGGAGGTGCCATGATTGAAGGAAAAATGCAAAAATGTTGATATCCACGATACTGTATGTAAGTGTGATTTTTGTCTCATATCTATATGCCCGAAACCCCCTGAGGCTCGTTGAACAACGAGGCACCGATATACTCCTCAATTTTACGTTGCCACACTATGCCGTTAAAAACACCAATGCAATCATTCTATGCAGTGCCTAATCCTGTGGAACGTGAAATAGAGCAATGGGTCTTTTTTTATATCATTCCAGGGGAAAACCTTACGGAAATACGACTGAGGGTGTATGATCCGCTGGCACAGTGTGTATTTGAATCACCGGTGATCACCAATGTAATCCGAAACCATACCGTGTGTGTGCAATGGGATTTATGCAACAATGAAGGAAGATTCGTGAGTGCAGGCACCTTTACAGCCATTGTTGAGAGTATTGACATATACGGTAATAGGGAGATGTTTTTAACCAATATTGGAATAAAGTGAAAAGGACAGAAATTATTTTCTTAACAGGTACATGACAATTATGTATACTATTCAGGAGTTGAGTATGACTTATAATGTCGTTAGCAGGGTGCAGAAAAACATCAGCGCGTTTTTACTTTTGGTATTTATACTGTTCATATCTTCCAACGGTACAACCCAGGAAACTGTGCCTCAAAAAACAGGAGGAGCGCCGTCAATCTTTTTCCTCATCGATCATTCAGGCAGCATGTTTAATAACACTGGAGGTGTACCAGCGACCGATCAGTGGAGGTACCGGTTTATTGTAACAAGAAACTTTATTGATTCGGTAAAAGTGTTGTGTCCAGATGCGGAAATCGGTATTGCCGTTTTTCGCCAGTTTCTCTATTTTGATCCCGTTGATGATGACCGGTTTGTGAAATGCCCCGAGCAGGATAGTGGTGCCTATCTTCCTCTTTTTAAGCTGGATTCAACCTATGTGCCTGATGGAAAGATGGGGTATCAGATATTACAGGATTACCTTGAGACTGATACGGTAAATACGGGGATTAGTCCATATGTTGATCTTACCTATGTACCTACAAATACTGCCACCAATTCTGTCTCAACGAATATAAACGCTGCTTTTAATGCTGCACGGCATGCTATGCTCTCATCATCCTATCCGAAAGATAACCAGTATATAATATTCTTTTCAGATGGATTAGCTACATGGCCAAATGACGGTACACAAGATAACTATGTGCAGGGTACCGGCGTACCAACGACCTTTACCGTCTTTTTTACTCCGGATCTGAATCCACCGGTACAACTTGTGGAAATGACGAACAACATAAAAAACAATGGCTATTCCGTTACCAATCCTGCAAGCAATCTCTGGGCTTTTCATAACACCAGTTACGACTCCTTAATGAATTTGCTTATCAAGAATGTATTAGGCACGATAGTAGACGACAAAGTTCCGGAATTAATACCATACCCGAGCCCGACCTATGAGCGGCGGCCTATATTAACCTGGCATGTACCTCAAGTTATCGGGACAAGTTATACCATTCAAATTTCACAGACATCTGATTTCGCATCACCGATTGTTAATGTTCCGGTGGTAGATACGTTCTATACCTCACAGATCGATCTGCCTCATGGCTCAATTTTCTGGCGGGTGAAATCAGATATCTCAACCTGGTCAAAATCAAGTTCCTTTGTTATACTGGACAATCGTGTACCCGTGCTCATCCCTCATGCAAGTCCGACTGAAATACTGCAACCTACACTCAGGTGGCATAAACCGCCCGGCACAGTATCGGTGTATACAATTCAAGTCTCTTCATTTCCAGCGTTTGACCCGATTCTTATTGAAACGCCCGTTATTGATACGTTCTATACCTGCCAGGCGCCCCTGCCCATTGGTGCCATTTACTGGCGTGTAAAGGGAGATGATTCAGACTATTCACCGGCTGGTACGTTTGTTATCAAGGATAACCGTATTCCGAAACTGATCGGTTACGTTCCTGAGATAACCGGTAACGCAACACCGCTTCTCAAATGGCATCCGGTACCCACCGCGACTGCGTACACAATCGATATAAGCAATAAAGCTGATTTCAGTGCACTCATTATTTCTGTGCCGGTAGCTGATACAACCTATACCCCGACTGTTGCCCTGCCGGTGGGGGATATCTATTGGCGCGTAAAATCAAATCTGGTGGATCTCTGGTCCGACGTGGATCACTTCTACATACAATCAGCAAACGTGCCTTTTCTAATCCGGTACAACGGGCAACAGGTTGGAACGGTACAGCCGGTGTTCAGATGGCATCCTGTAGCGACCGCTACAGCATATAAAATCCTTATTGCCGATAATACCACATTTACCAATGCGATAACCGTTCCTCTGGCGGATACCGTCTATACCCCGCAGGTGGGGCTCGGGGATGGTATGTGGTACTGGAAGGTAAGCTGCAGTATAAATCCCGATGCCTACAGTCCCGTTGACAGTCTGGAGATAGATTCTACCATTACACCGGTTACCGGAAGTGCTGAAAAACCTGTTCACAAAATATCCTGTGTACCGTTTAAAAACAGTATTCGTATTTTATTTCAGGGACAGCAGTGGGGAGACATTAATGCAGATATCTATGATTTTAAGGGAAGGTACCTGTTTACCAAGACCTTGATTCAGAATAAACAAAATGAAATGGCCCTGGATATTCCGATACATATATCGTCAGGAATATATCTGCTTAGAATAAAGAGTAATGAGAAAGTATTCAATTACAAATTAGCGATACCGCGATAGTATCCTTACGTAAACAGGTCTTATTACGATGCATGAAATGAATAGTGTAAAAAAATTAGTATCTTTTTATATCCTGCTGACAATCTTACTGACCGCCTTTTCGGTAAGTGCAGAAGAGCCTGCTTCTATTGTATTTGTAATCGATCATTCATTCAGTATGATGGGCGCCAGTTCAACGTTCCCGGGAAACGATACCTATGGTGCCCGTTTTCAAGCCACCCGGGATATGCTCGATTCAATATATCGGATTTCTCCCAACTCAGAGGTAGGACTGGTTGTTTTCCGCGAAAAGTTATGTTTCGATCACCGCAACAACAATTTTGCAGTGGCACTGCCGGGCTTTGATGACCAGTCATACATTCCCCTGATAAAACTTAATTCGCAGCAGGGAAGCCATACCGGACTTGTAGTGTTACAGGAGATGCTCAAAACAGATACGGTAAGTATCTATAATCCGATTATAGGGGACAGTGTTGAATGTGCAGATCTGATCTATAAACCACAGTTTTCAACAATAGGCAATACCAACGTCAATATTCCCTTTACAGCGGCAAAGGAGGCAATGAAATCAGCGGATAATCCTTCGGAGCGGCAGTATATCGTTTTTATTGTCGACGGCGAGCCGCATCCTGTTGATTCCAATTCATTCGATTTCGTTGACGGGATACAATGTCCAACCACATTCACCGTCTATTTTTCACCGGATTCGGGGCTGCCTGAGTGTTATGATTCAATGACCACCAATATTCAGGTGAATGGTTATTCGTTTTCTAATCTGCAGAGCTCTCTTTATTCAATGCCGGGTACCTACACTGATTTAATGCGCACGTATTGTAAGAATATTTTCGAAATTATATTCAGCAGAAAAATTCCCCGGTTAATTGCGTACCCCGGTCCTACCTTTGAAAGAAGACCCACCCTTACCTGGCATGTACCGGAGATACCCGGTACAAATTATACGATAACTGTGGCAGGTAATCATACATTTAACCCGGCTATTCTCACAACGGTAGTGCCTGATACATTCTATACGGTACAGAGTGATCTGCCTGTAGGACTTATTTACTGGCGGGTGAAATCGGATGTCTCTGTCTGGTCACGGGTCAGTGCATTTGAGATTCTTGACAACCGGGTCCCGGTGTTAATACCCCATGAGAGTCCCACAACAATCGTTCAGCCGACGCTGACCTGGCATACGCCACCAGACAATGCCACGGCATATACGGTTCAGGTTTCCCGTTATGCAACATTTGATACGGTTTTGATTGATGTACCGGTAAGTGACACATTTTATACCTGCCAGGCGCCGCTGCCCCGTGGGACGATTTACTGGCGGGTAAAATCGAATCTTGTTGATTCCTGGTCAATGGTTGGCTGTTTCTATATTCAATCCACTGATGTGCCCCTTCTTATCCGGTATAACGGTAAGAAAGTGACGACGGTCAAACCGGTGTTCTCCTGGCATCCGGTACCGACCGCAACGTCCTATACAATCCTGATTGCCGATAATATCGCATTTACCAATGCTGTTACCGTACCGCTTATCGACACCGTTTACATACCTCCGGTCGCTCTTGGTGACGGCAGGTGGTTCTGGAAAGTGAGCAGCAGTATAAATCCCGATGCCTGTAGTCCTGTTGACAGTCTGGAGATAGACACGTCAATTACACCAATCACCTGCAGTATGCCGTGCGGTGCGAATGGGTTCAGGGTAGTACCGGGGTTAATTGGTGTCACCATAGTGATACCGCCGGGAACCGGCGGAGATGTACGCCTTGATGTTTTTAATGTAAAAGGCAGATCCGTTTATTCCATAACCCGTAATAATTCATTGAAAAAGCAATTGACATGGGAGTATAATTACACTGACGGCACTGCGGTTGGTTCGGGTATGTATATTCTCAGACTTGTAGCGGGGGAGAAGACTATTATAAGGAAAATACCGATGCACCGGTGATACGTATTAACCGGGAAAACCATTTTTAAAGGATGGGATTGTATGGTAAAAAACGTACTATTTGTTTTAGCAGTTGTATGTATGATTCCAAACATGTTTATCGCAGAATCTGCGATTGATAAAAATGTTCAACACCAGGATGTCTCACCGCCTTCGATATTTTTTATTATTGATAATTCCGTCAGTATGATGACGAATCCGGGAAATGATAGCTGGGGGTATCGATTCAGTGTAGCGAAGGCACTTATCGATACACTCCACACTATTTTTGACAGTGTTGAGATTGGCCTGGCTGTATTCCAACAGCACCTTTATTTTGATCCGGTGGATGATCCGATTTTTGTACAGACGCCCGGGTATGATACCGGCGCATATATTCCACTGCTTACTCTTGATTCGTCTTATGCGCCTTCCGGAGAATTAGGATATCAAATTCTCCACGGATATCTGGATTGTGATACTATTGGCACTGGTAGTAGTGTATATGTAGATATGGTATATACACCTTCATCATTAGTGATTGGAAAATCTACAAATATCAATGCCGCATTTGCCGCTGCAAAGCATGCAATGCAGACAGCGAAATATAACAAAGACAAACAGTTTATATTTTTCTTTTCTGACGGTGAGGCAACATACCCAAATAACAACGAAACACAGTTCCTTGAGGATGTTTCTGAGGGAGTACCAACCACTTATACCATCTACTTTACGAATGATAATATGGTACCCTGGCAGATTGACTCATTAACCAAGGTTATACAAAGTAATGGTTACTCCACTATGAACGACAGTTCAAAGTATTATGCTGTTGATTTGGTCATGACGGATTTAAATGAGTTTATTTTAAAAAATATTTTCCCTGATTTATTTAACAAAAAAATTCCCAAACTTATATCCTGTCCCAGTCCCACGTATGAAAGACGACCAACATTAACCTGGAACAAACCCCTTGAGCCGGGAACACAATACACAATCCAGGTTGCGGCGACGCCGGACTTTTCATCATCTGTTATTAACGTTGCCGTCGCGGATACTTTTTATGCCTGTACCGTTGATTTGCCTTACGGTACTATTTACTGGCGGGTTAAAACGGATATTTCCACCTGGTCTTTAGTGAGCTCCTTTCATATTCTCAATGACATGGTACCGGTCATAATACCCCATCAAAGCCCGACGAGTAATGTAACTCCTACTCTGAAATGGCATCCTTCACAGGGAGGGGCTACTACCTATACGATACAGATTTCAACATCAATAACGTTCTCTACCAATCTTGTTGAGACTCCTCTTACCGATACGTTCTTTACCTGTCAGGCTCCATTACCGTATGACACCATATACTGGCATGTCAAAGGCGACAGCTCGGAATATTCCCCGACAAGCAGCTTTTACATAGATTCAACAATCACCGCAGCGCATCATAATAATGATCCGTCATATTACGGATTTTCCTGTACTCCAACACTGAATAATCTGAGGATTACAGTACCTGATGCAGCCGGGAGAATAACCGAAGTAACGGTGTTTGATACAAAGGGCAGAGTTACTGCCGTGTTGTATAAAAACCGGACAGCACAGAATGAAATCGTGTGGAATTACTGCGATAATGCCGTAAAAAAGATCGGCGCCGGTTTGTATCTTGTCAGCATAACCTGTGGTGAGAAAAAATTCATATACAAAGTACCGTTAAGCCGATAAAATTATCCACACATTATATAAGACGATATTATAACATATACTCCATTCACGAGTCCTCTTTAAAAGCCGGCAATTTCGCTCCAAATAGTATAGACGTATCAGTTTGGATTGCCAGAATTACTTTTTACACTATTTAGTGTAAAAATTAAACCCAAAGGTGTTGAACTATTTAGTGTAATAACGTTTTCGGGGAGGAATGGAAGGGATAAGAGGCGCAATTGGCCAGAATAACCGCAATCCAGCTTAAATACCTCGTTGTTGTGGCCAAAGCAGGAGGCAGAAATACGTCATCCAGGGATTTTATAACCCTCGCAGGGGTTAAGCACGCTACGAGAATCAGTAAGGCGCTCAAACGGCTTGCCGATATCAGGATACTGTTTTATATAAAAGGCGAGTATAGATTCGTCAATCCATTCTTCGCACAATGGCTGATTCACATGAACTATTGAGACAACCTTTTTCAGTGACAGAAAAAAAATGCCCTACAAGTGTTCCATTCCCATACCCTCATTTCGTAATACAGTATAGATGTGATTAAACGCGGCGTATAAGCTATACCGTATGAAATTTAACGACAGACATGAATAGTATTGGATTTAATTTCACTGATGGGGAAAAGTGAGAAGGATTATCAGGTTTGTAATAGTTACACTTGTATTAATACTGACTGATTTTAATGTTGCCTTATCCGGAAACAGGGGAGGGATTGCTATGGCACAGGAAGAATTACAAAACAGGCTTACTCCGCTGCAGTACCATGTAACGCAGGAGTGCGGCACTGAACCGCCTTTTAACAACAAGTGCTGGAACAACAAACGGCCGGGGATTTATGTTGATATCGTTTCGGGGGAGGCCCTGTTCAGCTCCACCGATAAGTTCGAGTCAGGAACCGGGTGGCCGAGTTTTACAAAGCCTGTTGTAAAGGAGAATGTCAGGGAGAATATCGATAAAAGCCATGGCATGACCCGTATTGAGGCGAAAAGCAAACGGGCTGATTCACATCCGGGGCATGTATTCAATGACGGTCCTGCGCCGGAAGGATTGCGGTACTGTATCAACTCGGCATCGCTGCTGTTTATCCCTGTTGAAGATCTGGAGAAGACCGGGTATGGGCAGTTTGTATATTTATTCGACGATGAAAAGGAGGATTCCTCGGTGAATACGAACGAAAAGACTGAAATGGCCACTTTTGCGGCCGGGTGTTTCTGGGGTGTGGAGCATATCTTGAAAGGCATTGACGGTGTTCTTGAAACGACTGTGGGCTACACCGGCGGCCACACGGAAAATCCTACTTACCGGGAGGTGTGTACCGGGACAACCGGCCATGCTGAAGCGGTGCAGGTTTCATATAATCCGGAAAAGGTATCTTATCAGGAATTGCTGTCCTATTTCTGGCGGCTTCATAATCCCACCACTAAGAACCGTCAGGGAGTTGATGTGGGCTCTCAGTACCGCTCTGCCGTATTTTATCATACTGAAGAGCAGCGAAAAGCGGCAGAACTATCTAAGCGTGACTTTGATGCGTCAAAGGTTTTTAAAGAAAGAGCCGTGACAGAGATAGTCCCTGCAAAAACTTTTTATAAAGCGGAAGAGTATCATCAGGATTATTTTACCAAAAACGGCGGGCATGTATGCCATATTTTGCGTGACAAATAACATGATGTATACTATAATATTAAAAAATCTGTACATTCAATTTAAATAAGGGAGTGTCGCATGACCGACAATGTGTTTGAAGTCGCGAAAAATATGGAGCTTGAGGGTGAGGAGTTTTATAAAAAACTTGCCGATGAAACAGCGATTGACGAGTTAAAAGGAGTGTTTCATTTTCTTGCGGAACAGGAAAAAGAACACTTTACCTTTTTCGAATATATGCAGGAAGAGAAAACATCAACCTATCAACAGACAAAAAATGCAATTACTGCTGCGAAAGAGGCATTTAAAAAGATTACTCCCAATTTTAAAGCACCGGATTCACCGGAGGCTGTCGAAAGCGCCTATACCAACGCAGTAAATCTGGAAAAGAATTCTATCGCCTATTATACCTCACTCCTTAACACCATTGATGAAGATGAGCAGAAACAGGCATTGCAATGGATAATCGAGGAAGAGAAAAAACATCAGATCATCATGGAATCAATGGTCGAGTTTATTACCGCACCGAAACAGTGGATCGAGAATGCTGAGTTCAATCTTCTGGATGAGTTTGAATAATTAGTACCTGTCCGGAAACCAGGCAAAACTGTCATTTCGACCGCAGGGAGGCCCTGAAGTAGAAATTGGTTCACTCTCATTTTAGCCCGACCAATAAAATCTTTCTTTTCTGAGAATCAATTGCTTACAGATTTCTCCCTGCGGTCGAAATGACAAATCAAGGACTTCTCGGACAGACACTAATTAGTTTTAACTATTAATGACGCAAAACCGTCCTTTTACCCCTGCAAAGCGGGGGAGAAACCTTTACCATTATCTTGCGACCCATGCCTTCCAGTATTGTTATATCGTATTATCAACGGTAGCTACTCCTTTTCAGGGTTCGTCTCATCACTCATTAACTGCAAAAAAAATGTGTATCAGTGGTTACTGTATTCAGAACATAACTGTCTTTATTGAGTATTCGCCAGACGGTATTAAAAACACAGTAGTATGTAAGTCGTTGAATTAAAAAAAGTAATAATTTTGGCATATACCTTGCGGTAACTGAAATAAGTTGAAAAAGAAATCCCTTTGAGGGAGGACCTTAAGAGAAAAATATTGTTCATTACCGGTGTGTTATCATTATTGATAGCTTCACCGGTATCGTCATGCTGCTCATGTGATGGTAAAGAGCATGAAAAAGAGGTTGAAAACACTGCCGGAGACAATTTAAAGGAACAGACGGTCTGCCCGGTGATGAAAGCGCCTGTCGATAAGAATTTATACGTTGATTACCAGGGAGTACGAGTCTTTTTCTGCTGTGAAGGCTGCGTTTCTGGGTTTAAAAATGATCCGGCACGTTACCTTATGGCATTGAAAAAGATGGGAGAAAAACCGTTACAGCTGAAATAGATATTAAACGGTAATACCCTTTTAACAGGGGATGTTATGGAAAACAATGCAGGAACAACCGACAAAATTATTCGTTTTATAATCGGAACAATAATTGTGGCTCTGGGGCTTTATTTTCAGAGCTGGCTCGGTATGCTTGGTGTAGTATTAATCGGAACCGCACTTTTTGGTAAGTGTCTGTTGTATTACCCGTTCGGTATTTCCACCGGTCATAAGAAGTCGCATGCGCATTAATTGACTGTTAGCGCAAGGTCACCTGCTCCGTTTTCGGGTATTCAAAAAGGCCCGCTGTGTAACATGGCAAATGACGATAAATATGGGCGGGAGGGAGTCGTTTTTACTGCCGAAAAAGAACTGACGTTCAGCGTCTTTTTCTTTAGCATGAAGAAACGTAATGTCCTTTTCAGGTAATCCGCCCTGCCATCCACTCGTCAAAGGGAAATATTTTTCCCGGCAGCGGATAATGTCTGTGTCGATTTTATCAACACTGCCGAATGTGAGAACCTGCATGGGACAGTTTACCACACAGGCGCTGCATCGGACACATTCAACATCGTTCAGGGGAATACCTTTATTGGCATACCCCATGACATCGATATTGTTATCCATGGCAACCTTGGGTGGGTTGTTGTATATACCAACCCGCACGGTTGTAGCCTCTGAGAGACAGCAGCTGAACAATATAAATGCAGTTACTATACCGTAGACGCCAGCGGCCGTCAATAACGGAGTGCGGTAATCTATCGATACAGTATTACATGGATAGAATGAGAGCCGTGAGTGGATATGGCGCATGATAGGGCTCCTTTATATTGGAAAAACAACAAAACAACTCTGCTATCGATATAATAAAAATTAGTATCAACGCATAGGATATAGAAGGAAAGTAGAATGTGGTCATTTTGTAATGTCAAAAACAACTCACTATCCAAACCAATCGAATCTGGAATTTGAACATATAAGATAATATTCGGTTTGCAGTACGGTTTCTCTACCGTATTCTCCGGGACCAGCTCTCAATTATTACTCCACATATCATTTTCACTACCGTATATACGAATAACCCTGTCCAGATGCATATCCGTCAGTTGGTTGAGCAGCTTTTCAGAGACATTAACCAGACAGAGGGATTTGCCGAATTCATATGCACGCTTTCGCAAGTAAAGTATCAACCCGATAGTCATGGTGAGGATGTACCCGGTGAAAGAAAAATCGAGAGCGATTGGCTCAAGATTATGGCGGAGCTGTGTTTCTATTCTGTTCTGAATCTGCGGATTGTTGTCTCTCGTCACTTCGCTCGGCAGGGTGATCCACAGGTACCCTTTTTTATGCTCAATTGACACATTATTTATGGGTGCCATAGTACTTTACTCCTTTGATGCTTTTGCTGCCAGACGGTTTACCTGGTGGATAAGTTTATCACAGAATTCTGAGTCACGCTTGCAGACAATAGGATGTATAGTGAACCGTTCGAGAACCGATTCCTCCTCCCAGACGACAATTACCATTCTTAAAGCAGGAAATGCGGCAAGTAACTCCGATAAATAACTCGAAACATCGAGCCCCGTATCCTTCATGTTGTAATCGAATATGATGCAGGGTGTGTTTGGTTCCTGGTTTAAATAATGCCGGGCAATAAAGGGGTTGCTGAACACCATCACTTCTTCATAACCGACATTAATAAGATTTTCCCGTATAAGATCCGATATTTCAAACGGCAGGTCTGCGGAAAGAATAAGTATTTTCATGATGAAGATACTACCTGTTTAAATACCCGGCACTATATGATTGAGCCGGTAAGTTATTATGCATATCTATAAAAGTAATACTTTTTGCGTAGATGAAAAGTAAAAAAATTATACAGTGGATAAATTGCTGTTTCCCTGAGGGGAACGAAATATAATATAATAACTTGATATTTCTATAGTTACAGTAATTTTATAGAGAAGTATGAAAGGAAGGCTTTCCCCTTGCGGCGAGTTGTGGCAGGTACTGCGGTGAACAGGTCATGCGCTAACCGTGTGCATCGTTTTCAAGCGCTTTAAGTGCAGTACCTTCATTTTCATAATTTTTTACAAATTCATCTATGCCCAGTAAATGCAGTAATTCAAGAATCATGGTATTGGCGCCGTAACAGAAACAGTGTGCATCTTTTTCCTTCAGATGATGAATAAATTCAAGAAGACAGAACGCACCCTTGGAGTCTATCATCTCAAGGCCCGTTAAATCAAAAATATAGCTGGAGACCTCTTCCGAGTATATAGAAGTATTGAATGAGGAAAGGTCATTTGTCGTCACCATCTTGCCCGTAAGGTTTATACGACAGACCCCATCCTTTACCTGGTGCGCACAGAGAAATTTTACCGGGTCATTTAAGAGCTTCTCTTCCCAGATAGTATCCTGGGACATTTCGAAGGCAAGAACCGTGGTGAATATGGGAAGTATCTTATCAAGATTCAGCGTCGTGATATTATCGGCACACTTCTCCGAGACATTCACGAGCCATAGCTGACCGTTATCCCGCACAATATGGTTCCGCACCCGGATAAGCAGCCCGATACCTGAACTGTAAAGGTATATTATTTCACTTAAATCAATAACCACCTTAAGTTCCCTTCCCTGAAGACGGCTAATAATCTGGTTCTCCACCTGGCGATAGTTGTCCATGTTCATGTTCCCGGGAAGCGTTATCCAGAGATAATCCATCTTCTGTTCCATAGGCACCGATAATGAATCTGGCATGTAAATCTGTCCTTGTTATAGATACATTTTACATAATTACTGCAGTGTGAAACCTTTATAACATTTACTACTACTGTTTATTTCTGCTGCCCGATTTTCATACACTTCATAACACAATAAATTAATCACTTCAACACGCCGCCTCTTCCTCACTTCCTGTCGTTTTTATTACTACTCTAGGGGTGACGCACTTTTCGTCTTATATTTTTCATCCCGTCGGTCAGACGCCCGCGATCTCACCGTTCTTATCAATCCGGAATGTCTTTTTATCCAGACGATTCTGAATGACTTTTTTCCGCCCATACAGTTCAAGAATCGTGCCCGGAAAGAGAGAGCCGATTACTTTTACGTACCCGTTATAACTGGCAGGCCCATGTAGCTTTTCTGTTACCTGCCTGATTTTCTGCTGTGCATAGTTGAGCTTCATATTCAGAACATTGTATGAATCGATCCATTTTTTCATTTCAGCTTTCTGTTTGGCTGAAACCAGATCGCCCGCTTTTTTAAAGATAGCTGCTTTCGCTGCAACCTGCTTCTTTACCGGTTCAAGTTCAGAGGTTATTTTGTCCTTGACAAAACAGTACTCCTCCAGTTTTTTCTTCGCTTCTCCTTTTTTTTGATCAAAGAGGATTATTCTGGTATCGATATTTTTGGGATTGCCTATTTGTGTGGCGACAATATTTTCTGCGGCTTTTGTTGTGCCTCCGACAATGTTGGACTGTGGCTGGGATGCCTCAAAGGAAGTGCAGGTTGTTTCACAGTGCATGCAATGTCGTTCTATGACAATTGTACCTTCCGTCTCAAGAGAAGCTTCCTGTGCAAACAGTGTTTCGATAGAATGTTTTGCGTAGATAAAAGCATCGCCCTTCCCCAGAACTCCCTTTTTTACCGAGACACTGCCGTTTCGGGATTTCACCGTTGCGGATTCGACAATCCCCTGTATCTCAATATCACCCTCCACATCGACAACAAAGCCCGGCTTGACACTGCCCTTTATCAACAGATTACCTGCATATTTGATATTACCGACACTGAAATCAACGTCCTTCTGAATTTCCAACTGTTCAGCCACGGCGAGTAGAGTACCTTCCGTTTTCAATAGACCTGTTTTAGCGGCAACCAGTGCACAGCCATCTTCTGCAGATGCGGTATTGGTGCCCTGTGGCAGATCAATATCGTTACCCGGGTTACATGGAATGATTTCACCGGTAACACGTCTGCCCGGTGTCCCGTTGGTTGCAGGTATCTTACGGGCCAGAACCTGTCCCTCTTTTACCTGGGTAAAGGTGTGCACTTTTCGGAAGTCGGCGCTCCCGTCACGTCGTGTCTGGGGTCGCAGGGTCTTATTCATGTCAACTTCGTATTGTATCCGTGCGTCCTTCCCGTCAACCGGTGCGATACTTTTTGCAATCAGTACGTCCTTGTCATACAGTTCCTCATCGATGAGCTTCTGAAGATTTTCTTCAAGTAACCCAAAAACGATGCCTTTCCGCTTAAGACAGTAGGCGAGCAGTGTCGGGGTGAGTTTAATGCCTGCTGTAGCAAACGCCGGATTGATTTTTATGTTCGCTTCGGTATCGGTGATGCTTACCGTGACATATTCTTCCACTGCACTGTTATAAAATTCGAACGGAGGCCCGATTTTCTCGGGAGCGCCTCTGGCGCGATTTATAACCTCCTCAATTCTGCTCCTATTATAATTGGTCACCTGGGCTTTATCGAGTACCCCGATGATTTTATCACAGGCAATTTTACCCTTTCGCTCGCGGGGAACCTTGATATAAACACCGTCAATACGGTCTTCCACCGGAAGAAACTGTGCGAGTGGATTTTGCATAAAAACCTGAAGCTCCAGGAAACTGGTATTGGAATATCTGTGTATCGTTTAAATTGTAATGTTTTTGAGGCGATAAATCCAGCAAAAAAATGTATTGGTGATTAATTATATGATGCAATGTCGGCAGAGCGTGCTTATACTCTTTATACAGAAACAGTATTTTTTCTGCTAATGCAAGAAAGAACTTGATGGATTATTCACATTCGTTCACCTAGTCTTCACATTCGTTCACCTAGTCTTCACATTCGTTC
>CAZIYW010000045.1:18410-38456 GCA_964543525.1 uncultured Fibrobacterota bacterium
CACATTCGTTCACCTAGTCTTCACATTCGTTCACCTAGTCTTCACATTCGTTCACATAGTCTTCGCTTCGCTCACCAAGTCTTCATTTCCGATTGCCAAGTTCCGCCAAAAGCATGCGGGAAAGGGCAAGAGACACAATTTAGCGTATAAGCCTTTTTACTCTTTCATCCAGTGCCGCCTGATCGGTCTCAAAGGATGCAAGTGCTGCAAGGTTTATCAGGGAATCAATGGCCAGTGTCTCATTTTTTATACGCGTCTGCCATTTACTATGGATTGGAATCTTTCCATCCGTCTTTATAGTCTGAGTTTCATCAGCAGAGAGCTGCGGGAACAGGTCCTGCAGATTGTTCTGATAAGCACAGGCAACCAGTTCGGTGCCGGTACCGGGTTCCATCTCATTAATAACGCGTACAAAATCTTTAACTGACTGGGAAACGTCCCATAACAGATTCATATGAATATCCGTTTCATCAATTCCCGGTGAGGGGGTAACAGGGTAGTCGGCGGTGATCCTGCGCTCTTCGTTACCGGTAAGGATGTCAAAACCGGCAGTTGCAACTTTTACCGGGATAGTGTATACATCAACACCGGCAAGATCGATAATCTGCTGTTCATTGCGCATGCTCGCGGCAATCTGCCTGGTAACCTGCCCGCTTTCTTCAGATACCTGTTTTACCGCGCGCTGGCTTGCACAGGTTGCCTTTTCGCCGACATATCTGCCGTCACTGAGCCCGTTATCCGCGAAATAGGCATTCAATCTTCCGAGAAAAACGTTAACGTATGCGGGGTGGGCGAACGCTGCTGCGATATAGTTCTGACGTGCTGAAAAACCAATGGTGAAATTCACCGGGATATTCTTTTTCACTATTTGCCGCGTGGCTATTAATCCAGATGGTGTCAACGGTACCTTAATAATAAATTTATCCGGACAGATATCGTGATACCGCTGTGCATAGGCAATTGTCGCTTCTATATTATGGGCAAGATCGGTATGCAGCTCGACACTTACTTTCCGGTCGAATCGTTCCACCAGTTTTAAACCGTGGAGGGCATTGAGTATAAAGGCAATTTCAATTATGCGCTCTTTTTCATCAAGGTCGCTTAGAATGTTGTTCGCCTGCGGAATCAGATCGTCATAAATCCCTTTTTGAATCTCTTTATTAAGCAGGGTATTGTTGGTTGTCAATCCGTTGAACTGCTGAATCCAGATGTGTGATGCACCGTCTATATCGCCGGTGTCAAGCCATAATTCTGAACCAAGGTTTATCAACCCATTCCATTTATCATCAGAACCGGCTTCAATAAGTTCAACGAGGCCTTTGCTTTGTTCAAGTACATATTCTTTGATTGTCTGCTCGAGGGTAGTGGAAATCATGATGGCTCCTTTTATTGAAATGAAAATTCTCAAAAGTTGTGTCATTTTAATTTATATAAATGAGCGGTGAAGTACCAGAAAAAACCGTTGTTTATCAGGAAGAGTATAGTATAAATTATCTTTTACAATTCAAGATGGTATAAAAAACCTTCCCGGAATCAGGACGGTAGTCCCGCAAATGGGACGTAGACTTTTATGAAGGTTTTTTTTAATTAAAAACAGCGGTTTTAGTCTGGCATATTTATTACGGGCTTATATAACACAGCCGTGCCACATGTTAAATAAACGCCGAAATTGTTAAAAAATATTGAATATTAAAATTTGATGATATAGATTGAATAGTATAGGGGGCAGAGTTGTATAACCCGGAAATAACAAAGCAAATTGTAATTTCCAGATAGGGGCATACAGATGAAAAGGTTAATTGGAATTTTAGCTGTTACCTGCTTTTTCAGCAGTCCGCTTGTATCTCAAACATGGGATAAATATCCGATGTATGAAGAGTATCTTTCCACGATAGAGGAGTTTCAGGCAAATTATCCTGAACTGTGCAAAATATATGAAATAGGGGAGAGCGTGCAGGGAAGGAAACTTCTGGTGGCAAAAATATCGGATAACGTTGAAACCGATGAAAAAGAGCCTGGATTTCTGTGCCATGCTGCAATGCACGGGGATGAACTCCTCGGGTATATGCTCATGCAGCGGTTGATCGATTCCCTGCTTGCCGGTTACGGCACTGACCCGCTTTGCACAAAACTTGTCGATAATATCGAGATATACATTGCACCCCTTGTCAATCCTGACGGCGCCTACTATGGCGGGAACGGTACGGTAACAAAGGCGCGAAGAGTTAACGCAAACGGTGTGGATTTGCTCCCTGAACTGTGACTATGGGATGTACCAATCATTCCAGCCTGAAGTCAAGGCTTTGAAAGAATTTGTTGAGGCCCGAAATCCGGCGCTGTCGGCGGATCTTCACGCAGCTTCAGAATATATTTTATTCCCGGCGCTGCATCCGGTAGCCCTTGTTGACGAACAATGGTACACACATGTTTGCAAAAGATACGCAGACACTGCGAGCCATTACAGCCAGGGTGTCTATAATCTGGAAGTTATGGCGGACAAGGCTCTTAACATGTACATAATGGCAGGTACATGGACATACTATGCAGTCTGTTTCCGTCAATGCAGAAATATAATGCTGGAACTGTCATTACAGAAGATTCCAACGGAAGCAGCGTTATCGGATTATTGGGATTATAATTATCATTCACTCCTTCAGTATATGGAGCAGGTGTTATTCGGTATTCGCGGCACAGTGATTGATTCAATAACGGGAGCGCCTTTACAGGCCGAAGTATTTGTTGAAAATGTCGATACCGTCGGTTCCGCTGTATGTTCAGTCTTGCCGCACTGTGATTATTATCGCCCGATAATCGCAGGGAACTATACGGTAACATTCTCTGCGCCGGATTACCTGCACAAGACAATAAAACAAATTTCAGTAGAGAATAATAAAGCTACGGTGCTTGATGTAGAGCTTTGTCCGATACCGACAAATGCAGGTTTTCATAAAGATTATATGGCGCAACTGTCTATTACAACGGGCAACGGGTATGTAAAAATCATCGGTAATACATTTGACAATATCTCTCCCCGCGTTTCAGTTTTTGATGTGCACGGGAGGCTGGTGGCTGGTAAAAGCATTCAATGTACATGAAGAAACAGGGCATACATTTATATGGAACGGCTGTGATACGAAAGACAACTATGTATCAGACGGCTGCTATATTCTTCACGTTACATACGGCCGGAAGAGCATAAACAGGTGGTTCGCCTTTTATAGATAAGGACATTATCGTTAAGCAGATATTCAGAACCCTGTATATGTGCATTTTCCTCATTTCATAACCAACCGTTGCTCAGTTTGATAAATATCCTGCCTATTAAGTGTATAGAGTATATTGATATGACGTTCCGATTCCAGCAGGATTATCCTGACCTTTGCACAATCGAAGAATTCAGAACTTATGAGTTTATTGTCAGT
Organism: uncultured Fibrobacterota bacterium; assembly: GCA_964543525.1. GTDB lineage: Bacteria > Fibrobacterota > Chitinivibrionia > Chitinivibrionales > JANQEN01 > CBDVBE01. The sequence goes on from CAZIYW010000045.1 coordinate 21,833, forward strand.
ACTTTGCAGGCAATGGAGTACTGCGGTATGAATTATATGGCAGGAGATATACCGACCGCCCAAAAAGCGGAGTATACAAAGGAGCTTTATGTCAACCAGCTTCATGAGTTGCTCGGTGCGCTGAATATTACTGAACCGGTGCATATCGCCGGGATATCAATGGGAGGTGCAGTTGCTGTCTTTTTTGCAGAAACGTGGCTCCACAGGGTCGCTTCAATTATCCTGCCGGATCCGGTTGGCCCCTGTTTCGTTAAAAACAGCAACAGTAAAGTACTCGCACGAATCGGAGGGAGAATATGGGAAAAATTGACGGCCAACAGCAAAGAAACAAATGCGGACAAACATATGAGCGAGCTCAGAAAAAGGATGAAAGAACAACGCCAATATAAAGGCGTTGGCCGGTTACTACTTTCTTCGTTTCGTAACAGGAGTTATGATGAGATACTACAGGCATACCGGTATTGACTTAGAGCACTTTTCAAATTATAATTACAAAAAACAGTCAAAACGGATGCTTCTTGAGGAGGAATTCAGTATGCATATGGAGCGGATTGAAGATGAGAATACAATCACTTTCGATGTTCACGGCTCTCTGACCGGAACGCCGCAGTCAGCAGCACATTTTTTCGAGACAATAAATCTGGCGCTGGAAAAATGCGATAAGGAAATAGTGGCCGATGCGAGAAACGTCATGTTTATTGACAGCATGGCTATAGGGATGCTTGCCGGCATGCTGCTCAAGTGTAATGAGAAAAAGGTTTCCGCCAGACTTGTCAATGTCCCCGAACAAATAAAAAATGTCTTATTGTCCACGAATCTGGATAAGGTTTTCCCGCACATGTTCGATAAGGATGAGGAATAGCTTCACCGTTGCGAGATATGCTTGTTGAGAAGCCGTTCAATAGTGTAAACCATACCGGGAAAGAACCTTCGTGCTGTAACTCTGAATAACCATCGGGGAATCCATATTTTCGATTCGACAAATGAGACCAGTGCAATACGTGTCGTTCCATCACCCATATCAATGAGCCTGTACCACATGATGAAATCGTGGTATTCAACTTTAATAAATCCTTTTACTTCTCTTTTGCAGGTGTTGTACATCTCGGCGTTTTTGTTTTGTTTCAGATAGATGAACAGCTCAGTTGAATCATCAGTATAAGACACAGTCATGGTACACAGCATCCATGATACCGCCACCAATACTCCCATCTCAATGAAGAAAATATCCGGTATGGAATCACCGGGTTGCGTAGTAATCGGCACTGCCCTCCGCAAGTATTTAATGTGTGGAGCTGGCAAATAAAGAGTACAATAAATTTTAAAAGAATCAGGATAAGAATTATATCTCAGACTTTGACAGAGAAATAAAACGTATTACTGGTATTACTGGTAAAACAGACACCGAAGGTAACGAATAAAATAACGTGATAGCTCCTATTAATAAAACACCCGAACTTGTACATTACAATTTATTCAATTTTTATCATGTCCCCCTGAACCCTGAGCCTTGAACCCTCTTTAAATCTGAAATCTAAAATCTTTTAACCTTAAACCTTTCACCTTAAACAAATATCCTTGCATTTTTATAGTATTGCATCATTCGCTTGATTTATATGTTTTCCCTTTAATGCAAACTCTCCGATAAGTATATTATTTTGATCGATATTTCAACAGACATGTATCCGGGGGTTCTTGCGGTGGGTATTTATTCTCCTGTTCGAGCCAAAAAACAGAATACAGCAACTCTGAAGGTTGTTTTCCCATATCAATGCATCCCGGAATATCATACGAATCGGACAACCCAAAGGAAAAAAGACCGACAGGTGGTACCGGTGAACAAACCAACTGCCGTAAGCACAGGAAACAGCGCTGATACGTTGAGACCTGTGGATAATTTGAATAGAAATGATAAATGATTACATTCACCTCAGGCGAAGTGTTTTTATTAATGAGACATACTGCATTCACCATATAGTGAGAGTTAATGTTTTTTTTGGGGAATCAATAGTTGTAGGAAATACTGCCCGTTCTGAATGAATTATAGGCGGCGGAAGAGATAAGAACGCAAAAGACAAATACAGTATAGTATGCGCGCTGGGAAGTATTTTTCTGGACAAGGATTATAACCATTCCAAGGATAGAATTATGCCAAACCCTGACCCGTGTACGGATTACCCTTTATCTTGCTTGCATATTACATGCAACGATTGCCTCTCCGACGGGCTTGCGGCTATGACTTTCAGATGATGGGCATTGCTCTTTCTCCGTCGGGGATCTCAAAACAGGACAGGAGGAAGACAATGACCAAATTCTACAAGATCTCGCAAAAATCTGTCGTCTCCACGACAGATCCTGCCGAAAGCACAATCAAATTGCTGATTTCCCCTACATCGGATGAAATAAGATTCGCGATGGACACTTACGACATTGACGAGCATAGCCTTGTCTCAGCCATTGACCCGGATGAAGTTTCGCGCTTGGAAATCGAATCGGAACATTTCGCCGTTATTTGGAAGAGCCCTCGCCGGTTCACATCAGACGGCACGTTAAAATTCGAAGTATCATCAATGGGCCTGTTTGTTTTTAAGAACGAGCTCATCATATTACTTCCGGACGACGTTTCGCTATTTGATGCGAAATATTTCCAGAAGGTTGACAGCATTCGGGATGTTATGCTCAGGCTTCTTTCTTCTTCAATATTCCATTTTCTCGGCCACCTCCGCGTGATTGATTCGCTCTCCAATGAGATAAAGTCCAAAGTGAACAGTTCGATGGAGAACAAGTACCTGCTCCAGATGTTTGATTTGAGCGAAAGCCTTGTCTACTACCTCAATGCAATCAGCTCCAATAATGCTGTGCTTGAGAAACTCCGCATGAACTCACGGAAGTTAAACTTGACGTCCGAAGAACTTGAACTGCTGGAAGACGTAACGATAGACGCAACTCAGTGCTATAAGCAGGCAGAGATTTACTCAAGCATTCTGACAGGTCTCATGGATGCTCGGGGCAATGTTGTGAATAACAATGTGAACACACTGCTCAAACGTCTAACAATCATAAACACAATTTTTCTGCCGCTGAATCTTCTTGCAAGCATTGGCGGTATGTCAGAATATTCCACATGGACAAGTGGTATCAGTTGGCAGATGGCTTATGCTTTTTTCATGGTTGGAATGGTCGTTATTGGGTTACTCACTTTTGTGGCAATCAATCCCAGTACGCTGAAGATAAAGAAGACAAGAGCAGCAGCAAAAAGAAGGATGTAGCAGAACGGGCAGAACAACTATCAACATATATTGAAGACCGGATGTCAATAAAAAAATATTCTTTTCAGGCAGTTTTTTTTACATCCACAGAAACTGCGTTTAATCAATACTATTCGTATCGCATAGAAATCTTTTTCCCGATTGATTCGGGGTTATAAACTTTGACAATTCTTATAACATATTTTATTTAACCGACGGTTCGGAAGTTACTCAATAAAAACACAGGTGAAACGGTACGATGAAGCCTACTGGCTCCTTGTTGAGAGTCTGGAGAACAATCCCGATAACGTTGAAACGGTGGAGTTGATTTCGCGGGTGGGACAGCATCCTGAAAAATCGCATCTACGAACGATTCTGCTGTATACAACACCGGCGGTTCCTTGGCGAATTGATACCCATTATAGTATCGCTGTTGAAAAACCGGGAGGATAATGTATTTAACGATCTGGTGTACTCCATCTCACGCCTGCTGCGCTGTGATGCCTCTCGACTGGTGCAGGAGGACCCGATATCCGGGGAGCGTAAAACAATTTCCCGCTATCCCGGCGAAACGAAACTGGATCGTTTTTCCAACCGCGCTATTGACCGGCCAAAGGAGAAATCTCAGACCGTGCTGCTCCATGATGTCGACTGGAAAAATGACGCGCAGCCTCGGCAATCCCTGGAAAGAAATCTGGTATCATCGGTGTTGTGTGCTCCGTTGCACAGTGAAGGTACCATCTTCGGCTACCTCTATCTCGACCGCGATCAGGATATCCTGCTTCTTGCTGAATTTTTTGTACACCGGTATTGTGAACAGTTCGGTATAGAACGAAAACGGCTTTCTACCGACGCACGCAATAAATTACTCAAATATGACTGGCCCGGCAATATCAGGGAACTGGAGAATGTGATTCAGAAAGCCTGCCTGCTCTCCGAAGAAAAAAAGATTGATGAAAAGGATATCGTTCTGCCTAAGGCAATACTTAAAGAGACGACAATCGCAACACCTCCGGGGCAGGCAACCATTAAAGAGTTCCGTGCTGCGGCGGAACGGAATATCATCGAGCAGACTCTTAAGAAAACAGGCGGTAATGTGTCTCAGACCGCAAAACTTCTTGATATAGACCGTAAATGGCTGATTAGAAGACGGATGATTTACAGATAGCTGCCGATGCTTTCCGGCGGTAATGAGTGGTTTGGTATTTTTTCATGTAGATGCCTGCTTTTTCGATGTGTATTTGTGTGTATAAGGCTTGTCTCGATACGCTGTGCTACTCGACAAGCGTGGTGACAATTCATAGAACAGGATGCAATGCAGGTCTGATTTATAGTATTTTATTTTACCTTACGTGATTTTACCGACAAGTCTTGGATGGACTGGGAAAGAGCAAAGGTGTACTATGAATGAAAAGGCAAACAGCATTACTCTTGAACGACGGGATATTTTTGATGTCATGGCCGCCTATATGGGGCAGTCGGTATTGCATCCCGGCGGTTTTAATGCAACGGATATGCTTCTGGCACAATGTTCCCTCTCTTCTGATTCCAGGGTGCTGGATATTGCATGCGGTAAAGGGACAACCTCGATTTATATTGCGAAAAAGTATGGCTGCAGTGTTGTCGGTATCGATATTTCACAGGAGCTGATTGAACAGGGGAGAGAGTTGGTCCGTCGACAGAGAGTTGAAAATCTGGTAACGCTACAGGTCGGCGATGCCTGCAGTCTGCCCTATGACGATAGCGAATTTGATTGCGCCATTTCACAATCGGTGTTGATTTTAGTACCGGTAAAAGAAACGGCTGTAGCTGAAGCGCTCAGGGTTGTCAAATCAGGCGGTAAAGCAGGCTGGATTGAGTTGAGCTGGAAAAAAAATCCTACCCAGGAACTGCTTGATACCATATCGAATATCATTTCCGAACCGTGGATGATAAATATAATGACTTTTGAACAGTGGGAGAAACTGTTCGGTAAAGCGAAACATAAAAATTTCATGGCGTTTAGGGCATCGGTAGAATTTCAGGGGATGAAGGGAATGGTATACGATGAAGGATTTGTTAACTCCCTGAAAATTATGTCTAAATTTGAATTAGATGAGAGAGTTAAAAAGAGAGTAGACATGCTGGACGATTTTTTCAATCAATATGCCGGCTACTTTGGATATGGAATTTATATTCTTAACATGTAGAAAAACATACAGCAGGTATGAAGTAACACCTCTCAGAAATTGCAATAACTTCGTGTCTTTGTGGTTATGAAGAATTCGGGCTAAGTGTGCCACGTGTTAAATTAGTGTTTTATTTACTGGACACATCACACTATAGAATTTTATAATATGTTACAGTAGTATATAGTACAATATCTGTAGTGACTATCTCCTGTCAGACGAATGATAGTACTGTAAAATCAGGGTAAGGTATTATAATATCGTGAACGATAATGCTAAGTCAAAAAAACAGCTTATTGATGAATTGACAATGTATCGGAACAAGGTTGCGGAGCATGATTTGACGGCCATGCTCCGTGAGAGTGAAACACGTTTTTGCTCGATAATTAATTCCTCACCCATGGGAATACATACATATTCGATAAAGGATGACGGCAGGCTGGTTTTTACCGGTGGGAATCCTGCGGCGGATGCCATATTGGGAGTTGATAACGCACAGTTCATCGGCAAGACTATTGAAGAGGCTTTCCCGCCACTCGCTGAAACGGAGGTGCCGCAGAGATACCGTGAAGCGGCGCTTAACGGTAAAGCATGGACTACCGAACAAATTACCTATAAGGATAATAAAATAAAAGGTGCATTTGAAGTACACGCCTTCCAGACGTCTCCCGGTAACATGGCCGCCATGTTCCTGGAAATTACCGAAAGGAAACGGGCTGAAGAGGCATTGCGTGACAGTGAGGAAAAATATCGGGCCATTTTACAAACCGTTGCAGTAGGCATATTGATTCACGATAATGGTCTTATACTCAACTGTAACAGTAAAGCGTGCGCACTGTTAGGGTATTCGCATAATGAACTGGTTGGCAGCAATCTACTGGAAACATTATTCACTCCCGAATGCCAAATGGTTATCAACGAAAAAATACAATCGGAGGATGTGTGCCCCTACGAGGTGATTGCAGTACGAAAAGACGGTACCCGATTTACAGTTGAGATACGGAGTTCAGAATTAAGGTATGAAGGACGCGATGCACGGATTGCAACATTTGTGGACATATCTGAACGGAAAAACGACGAAGAGCTGCTAAAAATCCAGCGCGATATAAGTATTGCATGCAGTGAAAGCGGTGATCTGAATCAACAGTTGTGTAAAGTTCTCGATTCGTGTATGAAAATGGAAGGTATCGACGCCGGCGGTATCTACCTGCGGGATGTTTCTAACGGTACGTTGGATTTGGCTGTTCATCGGGGGTTGCCGGAAAGCTTTATTGCCGTTAAATCACATTTTGACGGTGGTGCACCGCAGGCACGATTTGTTGCACAGGGAAAACCAATACATGATCAGTATCAGAAATTACCATTGCCGCATGATAATCATTATCCCGAAGAACCTCTCAGGGCGATTTCAATAGTGCCTATCAAAAATCAGAAGGATGTTATCGGGTCTATAAATCTTGCTTCCTATACACATGATAAATTTTCTCGGGCAACATATGATGCAATTGAATCGATTGCGGGTGTAATGGGGGAGTTCATTTCCAGGATGCAGGCTGAAACCAGGTTACGCGAGAGTGAAGAGCGCTACCGGTTGATTATAGACAGGGCAACCGATATTATCGCAAAAATGAGTCCCGATGGGAAGGTTACCTTTGTAACTCCGTCGGTAGAAAAGCTCTCCGGATATTCCGTTGATGAGTTCCTGAATCGCGGTTTTTCGTTCATCATTGATGAAGAGAGCCGGAAAGAGGCGGATTCGGTAATTGGGCAAATAATTGAAAGCGGCGATGACACGGTACATATTCTTGAGCAGGTGTATATCTGCAAGGATGGTTCGAGCAAGACCTGTGAGGTTAAGGTTTCATTAGTTCCCGATTCAGACGGGCGGCCCGCCGAACTTATCTGTATCATACGGGATATCAGCACACGCAAAGAGATGGAAGAAAAACTTCGGCAGTCGGAAAAGATGGAGGCAATCGGTCAGCTTGCCGGCGGTGTCGCGCACGATTTTAATAATCAGTTGGCGGCTGTGGTGGGATATGCGGATTTGATACGGGAGGAAGTCAGGGATAATGAGGAGTTGTCCCGTTACGCTGACAATATTCTTATCGGCTCACGACGGGCAGCGGAACTTACCGCACAACTGCTCGCTTTCGCAAGAAAGGGTAAGTATCTCTCTGTTACCGTGGACGTCCATAAAATAATTTTTGAAGTGGTGTCGCTGCTGCAGCGAAGCATTGACAAAAAGATTAAAATCCGGCAGCAGCTCCACGCTAATCCCTCACTGACAACCGGGGATCCGACGCAGCTGCAGAATGCTCTGCTGAACCTCGCATTAAACGCCCGTGATGCCATGCCCAGCGGTGGTGATATCCTTTTTGCAACGGATATTGTCGAACTAAAAAAGGATTTCTGCGAGAAGAACCATTTTGATGTGGAGCCCGGTTTTTTTATAAAAGTCGGTGTAACCGATACCGGAACCGGTATTGATCCGGTCAATATGAAACGTATTTTCGAGCCCTTTTTTACCACAAAGGAGCAGGGCAGGGGAACCGGTATGGGGCTGGCCGCTGTGTATGGTACCGTTAAAACACATAAAGGAGTCATTACTGTTGATTCTGAAAAGAATCATGGTACTACCTTTCATCTCTATCTGCCCGTTGAAGCGGGGAATATTGATACGGTTGATGAAGTGATAACTGCAACGAGTGCGGTCAGGGGATCGGCTCGTGTGCTGTTGGTTGATGATGAAGACCTGGTTTGCGAGATGACTCACGTTATGTTGCATAACCTGGGATACACCGTTACAATATGCCATAATGGCCGCGAAGCGGTTGACTATTACCGCGATCACTGGCGGGAGATCGATATCGTGATACTTGATATAATCATGCCGGAAATGGGCGGCCGAGATGCATTTATCAAAATGAAGGAAATAAATCCCGACGTTATCGTCCTGCTTTCATCGGGATACAGTATCGACAGTGAAGCAAAGGATATCATGAAAGAAGGGGCGCAGGGCTTTATTCAGAAGCCTTTCAGAAAGAATAATCTGTCACAGAAGATTGCCGGGATGCTTTCGGGATAGATTCAGTCCAATACATCAGGTTAGAGCATTTTGAACTCCTTTTCCGTATACCCCCGAGCTTTTAATAAATCCACCATGGGGACAAATGCAACATGCCGGATGCTCGTATCCTTTTATAGCAAGTATCTGCTTTATCATGTTATTGACAAGAACACAGATTTCTTCTTCGGGATATTCAGATGTGGTCAGATGCTCCTCTTATAGTGGGATAGCTGACTCCGAATGCCTTTTCCATATGTTTAATCGAACCATGGGAGCGGATGAATTCACCGACAAACATCCGGTCCTTACAGGAAAGTCCGGCCAGGGGAGGAAGCTCAAATTCTCCCTGAATCGTTATAGCATTTTCTTTGAATCTTACACCGGTAACAAAGAAATCTCTTTTACTGGTAATTTCAGTTAATTGATGACAATAGGGGTTATTTATAATCAAGGTTCAAGTAAATGTTATTTATTGCACTTTTTTTGAAACATTATTGACAAAGCACTTTTTATTCGCTATATTAACCACTAAGTTGATGAACTATAATAAGTAGAACAGGAGAAAAGATATATGAAACTCTCAACAAAGTGTCGTTACGGTACCCGTGCCGTTATGGAGATTGCACGTTGTTATAAAGAGAGTCCCATTAAAAGAAAGGATATAGCGAAAAATCAGAATATTTCAGATTCATATCTTGAAAATATTCTGATATCACTTAAAAATGCCGGAATAATTGATACGATTCGAGGCGCAAATGGTGGATATATGCTGCGGAATGACCCGTCGGAAGTAAATCTATTGCAGATTATCAATGCGCTTGAAGGTTCTCTTGCGCTTGTTAAGTGCGCTGAAAATCCCTCGATTTGCGATAAAATCGATCGGTGTGCAACACGTATGGTCTGGGTTAAACTGCAGGATGCGAAAGAAGATATTTTACGAAACATTACTGTGCAGGAACTTCTCGACTATGAAGGTGAAAGGTTTATTGTAGATTATTGTATTTAGGCGGTCAGTTTGCAGGGAGTAGAATAATATGACCATATATACCAAAATAACGGAACTGGTGGGAAATACGCCATTGCTGAAATTACATACCCTTTCTGAGGAAAGCGGGGCTGAAATTATCGGTAAGCTTGAATATTTCAATCCACTCTCAAGCGTAAAGGATAGAATCGGCCTGGCAATGATTGAAGCGGCGGAGCGGGAGGGGGTATTGCAGAAAGGGAGTATCATTGTTGAGCCGACCAGCGGTAATACCGGCATCGGCCTTGCATTTGTTGCGGCGTCGAAAGGATACCGGCTGATTCTTACCATGCCGGAAACGATGAGTCAGGAACGTCGGAAATTGCTCCATGCTCTCGGCGCCGAACTGGTTTTAACACCGGGTGATAAAGGTATGAAAGGCGCTATTGCGGAAGCGGAGGAGATAGTGAAGAAGAATCCCGGCAGTTTCATGCCGCAGCAGTTTAAAAATCCGGCAAATTCTGAAATACACCGAAAGACCACTGCCGGGGAGATATGGCGGGACACCGACGGTGCGTTTGATATCTTTGTTGCCGGTATCGGCACCGGCGGTACCTTGACTGGGTGCGGTGAGGTATTTAAAGAAAAAAATCCTGATATCCGCATTGTGGCAGTAGAGCCGGACGATTCGGCGGTATTGTCCGGCGATAAGCCCGGACCGCATAAAATTCAGGGCATTGGTGCCGGATTTGTTCCCGATGTACTAAACACCGGCATCTATGATGAAATAGTACGTGTTTCATCGGAGGATGCCGGAGTGTATGCCAGCAAGCTTGCAAAAACAGAAGGGCTTCTCGTCGGCATATCTTCAGGGGCCGCGGTAGCCGCTGCATATAAACTTGCTGTACGCAAGGAAAACAAGGGCAGGCGGATTATTGTTCTTTTGCCTGATTCGGGTGAACGCTATCTGTCAACGTGGTTGTTTGAAGATCCGCAGTCCATTGGGAATAATAATACAGCGGCAACCCGCATGCCCTGCTAATCAGAGATTATTTTATTTGCACGCAAGGATATGTAAACAATGACTATTGTTTTACCCGAAAAATATCATGCCAAACAATCGCTGGTTGAGCGAAGGATTAATTGTATCACCCATCAGGAAGCGATGCGGGAGGATATTCGTGCGCTGCGTATCGGTATATTGAATATCATGCCGCAAGCTGAAACCTATGAGTTCAGCCTTCTGTTTCCTCTGGGAAGATCCGTTATCCAGATCGAGCCGATATGGCTGAAACTTAAAACCCATTTATACAACAGCACCAGCAGGAGTCACCTGGAGAGTCTGTATGTTACTTTTCATGAGGCTATTAAGGATAAACATCTTGACGGATTGATTGTCACCGGTGCGCCGGTAGAAGAGATCCCCTTTGAGGAAGTATCATACTGGGATGAAGTGGTGGAGATTTTAACCTATGCCCGAAATGAGATTGCATCCACCCTCGGACTATGCTGGGGCGGACTGGCGCTGGCAAAAATGCTGGGCATTGAGAAAGTGACCTATCCGCTAAAGCTCTTTGGTGTGTTTGAATCCTTCAATATCAACCGACAGCATCGTATCACCGGCGAGATGGATGATGTATTCTGGTGTCCCCAGAGCCGCTTTTCCGGAATACCTGATGAGATTCTTGTACAGGCTCAACGGGACGGTAGTGTAAATTTACTGGCATACGCCGATGAGCCGGGATATTTTATTTTTGAGAGTACAGATGGAAAGTACCTGGTACATCTCGGTCATTTTGAATATGAATCGAATCGACTGGTAGAGGAGTTCCTGCGGGACAGGCAAAAGGGAAGAATTGATGTTATGCCTCCGAAAAATGTGGACATTCATAAACCTAAAAACAAGTGGCGTGCTCACAATCTTGAATTCTTCGCGCAGTGGATAAAATATGTTCATGAGGAAACGCCGTTTTAACAGAGGGAAAGTGGTATTGCGTTACCATACGACTGCACACACTCTATGTGAGACTTTTTGGATGGTAAATGACACTGTATCCAATAAAGGTATATTACTCGAAGTCGGGAGAGGGAAATTATGGAAATGAATACCTGGATTAATAATGCACTGCCCGGAGTGATTGATCAGCTCGAGAAGGATATTATCGAAGATTTTCATGTCCAGACTGAAGAAGGGCTGAATATTGCCGGAAGAAATTCAATTTATGATGTACTGGATGATATACTCGCGGTTCTGTTTCCCGGCGCATTCAGTAAAGAAGAGGTATCCCGGGACGATCTCAATTTTTTTATCGGTGATATTCTGCGGCATGTAACGTTCAAACTGAAAAAGCAGATTAATGAAGTATTTGAGTTTCATTGTGAAAAAGATACCTGTGAAAGCTGCGATTGTGCCGAACGGGCGCAGGAAACGTGCAAACAGCTTATTGAAAAGTTGCCCGAGATACGGAAGCTTCTTCTGGATGATATCAGTGCAGCGTATGAAGGCGATCCTGCGGCGAAATCCCTCGATGAGATTGTATTGAGTTACCCCTGTATTGAAGCAATTGCCACGTACCGTATTGCAAATGCGCTTTATACGATGGAGGTGCCGATTATTCCCCGTATCATGACTGAGCGTGCCCATTCGATCACCGGTATTGATATTCATCCCGGCGCAACTATAGGGCCGCACTTTTTTATTGATCACGGAACCGGTGTTGTTGTCGGTGAGACCACCGCCATCGGCAGGAATGTAAAGATATACCAGGGGGTGACACTCGGGGCCATGTCGCCGCTGGATAAAGGTGGGAAGGCACGGCGCGGGGAGAAACGGCATCCTGATATAGAAGACGATGTTATTATCTACTCGAATGCCACAATACTGGGCGGTGAGACTGTTATCGGCAAAGGTAGCATTATCGGGGGTAATACCTGGATAACAAAGTCCGTTCCGCCGGGAAGTGTCGTTTACAGTAACGGAAGAGAAAGCTGAGATATAGACGGGAACTATTTTTCATATCAATTGGGATTTGATGACTTTCGAGCATGATCTATTTTGACCACAACGCAACAACACCTATTATTCCTGAAGTCAGGGATACCGTGGAAAATGCCATGGAGCGGTATTGGGCGAATCCCTCCTCAACGCATACCCTGGGGCGTAAAGCCGCCGATGAGCTGGAATTGGCCCGTGATCGTCTTGCCGCGTTACTCAAAGTTGCTTCCGATGAGATTCACTTTACTTCAGGTGGAACCGAAGCCGATAACCTGGCGCTCCTCGGTATTATTAACGGGGAATATACCGGTTCTATAGTGATATCGGATATTGAGCATCCTGCTGTCGGCAATGCGGCGGAATTCCTTGAGGAGAAAGGCGTGCTGTGTTACCGGGTACCGGTTGATAAAGAGGGTATTCTACGGATTAATGAATTACATGAGGTTGTAAACGACAGTGTGCAACTGGTATCGGTCATGTTTGCCAATAATGAAATCGGTACTATCCAGCCGATGAAACAGATAGGTGAGACCGCGGCACGGTATCATATACCCCTGCACAGTGATGCGGTACAGGCTTTCGGTAAGATGCCGTTGAATCTGACGGAGAATGGTATTTCACTCTGCTCGATATCCTCCCATAAAATATACGGACCGAAAGGTTGCGGCGCGCTTTATGTCAGTCGCGAGGTTCCCATAGCGCCCCGCACTTACGGCGGCAGTCAGGAGCGTGGTATAAGAACCGGCACCCAGAATCTGCCCGCAATTCTCGGTTTTGTTAAGGCCGCTGAAATAGCGTATGCAAAGATGAATGCTGAGAGGGAATACCTTTTTAATCTTACCGAGTTTCTATATTCGCGTATTACCGCTACTATTACCGATGTGGTCCGAAACGGCCACCCTGAACAAAGAATTCCGGGCACCCTGAACATCTCGTTTCCCGGTACCACTTCTGATATGATAGTAAAGGCTCTCGATAAACAACGAATCTGTGTTTCCGGCGGTGCAGCCTGCCATTCAGGAAGCGTCGGGTCGTCGCACGTGCTTCAGGCTATCGGCAGGCGCAAGCAGGAAGCGGTTGCAGGGGTACGGTTTTCCCTTGGCAGGGCAAGTACCAGAGAAGAGGTCGAGATTGTTGTACGAGTACTCAAACAGGTAGTTGAATCCCTTCGTGCACAGTAACAAACGGCAGTTTTCAAAATTAAAAAAACAACAAACCGGATACTATAAAATTTCTGCCGGGAACCTGTCAGTTGGAACTATTGATGGCATTAACCACCTTTTTTACAGGATATTACCATGCAGTTCAATACGAATGATTATGGTATTGCCGATTCTCATGTCCATTTAATGGGTGATGATGTCCGCGAGCTGGTACGTATAACGGATCTGATGCGTCGCGAGCACAATATTGATACGGCTAGTCTTCTCAGTTATGCCAATGAATGCGCGGATATGAGTGCGCAGAATTTAATTGTCATGACCTATAAAGCCCTGTACCCTCTGGATACCTATGCGTTCGCCGGACTCCATTACCACCTGCCGAATCGGAATAACGATGCACAGGATTATTACCACCAGTGTGTCCGTTTCATTGATATGGGATTTGACGGGATAAAACGGGTGGACAGCATTCCCTGGATTCGAAAGCTTATCGGGGATATCCCCATGGACAGTCCGGTCTATGGTCCTTTTTATGACTATCTGGAGAAGTATCAGGCGCCGGTGTTCTGGCACGTCGGCGATCCTGAAACGTACTGGGATGAAGAGACCTGTCCGCAGTGGGCAAAGGATAAAGGCTGGAAATATTATGACGGTACATTTGTGGCAAATGAAGTGTTGTATCAGGAGGTAGAAAATGTCCTCACAAAACATCCCCGACTGCGGATTATATTCGATCATTTCTATTTTCTTTCCCATGACCTTGAGCGTGCCGGAGCATTTCTGGACCGATGGCCCTCTGTTTATTTAACGTTCAGCCCTGGTTGTGAAATGTATTTCAATTTTTCTGAGGACCCGCAACAAACAAAAACCTTTTTCATTCACTATCAGAACAGGCTGATATTCGGTACGGATATGGGGTATGATGACTGGTACCAGTCGTCAGAGACAAAACTGCAGGATGCCCGTGAACTGGTACATAACATGAGAAGATTTTTTGAGACGGAAGACACGTTCAAACCGAGTGACGATCCCCATTCCATGTGGAACAGGGGAGAAAGCATGCTGACCGGTATTGGACTTACCGCGGATATACTGCGGAAAATATACCGGGATAATTACATGCGTTTTATATGCAGGCCGCCCCGGCCGATAGACAGTGAAAAGGTTATGGAATATGCCGATGAACTCATATCGCAGTTCTCTTCGAAAACGGCAGCCAATGACAGAGTTGTCAATCAGGTAAACGGGTGTCTGGAAATTCTCGAGGGGATTGTAAAAAGCGCCCCCTGAATCCCCCGAAGGGGGACTTTTAATGTTTTTGTTTTATGAAAATAGTATATCTCAGAAAGTTCCCCTTCGGGGCGCAAAGTGTATCAAGTACCATCAGTAAATAACACTGTTTTCAGGAGGTACCAGTGCATACGGTTAGTGTCGACAAAAGAGAAATAGTCCCGTCGAAAATAGTCTGCGTAGGGCAGAACTATGTCAAACATATCGAAGAGCTGGGAAATGAAGTACCCGATAATATGGTGCTGTTTATGAAACCCAATTCCGCAATTGCCGATACCCTTGTTTCATTTCGTCAGGAACCGATTCACTATGAAGGTGAGTTGTGCTTTGTTGTTGAAGATGGCCGGTTTTCAGCAGTCGGTTTCGGATTAGACCTTACAAAAAGAGCGTTGCAAAAAAAACTGCGTGAAAAAGGGTTGCCCTGGGAGCGGGCAAAGACCTTCAACGGTGCTGCCGTATTCAGTCGCTTTGTCGATATCAGTGACAGTGCAGCACTTTTCTCGGTTCGTCTGGATATAAATGGTACAACAGTACAATCGGGGGATGTCACGCACATGCTGTATAAACCGGACGAGATACTGGCCGAAATAAAGACGTTTCTGACCCTGAATGACGGTGACATTGTTATGACAGGAACACCCAGCGGTGCAGGGGCCCTGAATAAAGGCGATACCTGTACCGGTAGTATTCTTGAAAACGGACGAGTGATTGTGCGGGGAGACTGGGTAGCCGAATAGCATCTCTATTACCAGGAGAAAACAAGGTTACTATACAATGATAGTAACCTTGTTAAAGGATTTTTTTTAATAGAGAATATGGTGTACCGTCGTTTCCGCGTTACCGGCGGTCAGTCTGATTAACAAAAGACCATTCGCCTGTGGACGTGGAATAACCGCTTTTTGCCCCGCCTTAACGGTAAGCCGATATTGTCCGAGCTGACGACCGTTAATGTTAAAAATGGTTGCTGTTACATCTGTAAAAGGAAGCTCAACAATAAAAGAACCCCGGGCGTTAGTGTAAATCAATGGTTTAGTATCAGTTGCAGAGTTGCCTTTTTCAAGAATTGATGTTGCCACCGGAATGGCCGTAGTAGTAGTTGCATGGGCGGCTAATATTTCCTTGGTACTTTCATTTTGTATTAACGCTGTTACCCTGAGACTGTCAGCGTTCTGTATTGCAGTATCTCTTACAAAAGTACCGGTATAACTGTAAGTTTCACCGTCTGCCAGAGCCGGAAGCTGTTCTCCGTCGGAACCGGTTATCAGTTCTCGAACCACATAGTATATATTCGTTTGCCCATTTTTAGTTGGAGCTCCGTAAAGTGCAACCACATCTACTTGTGTCTCCACCACTGCGGCATGAAGCCGTAATCCTTCGGGTAACGCTTCTGCTGCAGTAACGGTAACGGTAATCTCTGCACTCACCCGATTTGGAACAAGTGTATTTGAGGTAATTTCAAAGTTTGCGGATGATCCAACAGGATTGTTTTCGAGATATTGTATTGTAAGAACATTTAAACCTATACCATTATCTGTGCCGGATACAGATGCACCACCCATTGCCAGAGAATAGCAGGTCTTTACCCGATCTTCGATGGCGTCGGTGAAAAAGTCAGGATTCGTTCCCATACCAGACGTGTGATAGGTTAGGAGAATAAGAGAATTCCCATGTTCTGGATGGAGGCTTTCTGGGAATTCAGAAAGATTATCCTGAATTAAAAGTGATT
>CAZIYW010000046.1:0-38259 GCA_964543525.1 uncultured Fibrobacterota bacterium
CAGGAAATTACGGCTTTTTTATGCGCTTACCTCGATACATCTTTTTCACCGCTTGTCGAGTAACCTCCGGTATTGTCGGAGGTTGTATCGAGACAAGCGGTGAAAAAGATACTCGGTAAGCACGTGGTATATATGCACATCATATAACAAAATGAATTATGCAACAACCCTATTAATAAATATACTATGCACAATAGGAAAAAGGTGTTCCGCCGCCACTGTTTATTCGCAGCGGTAGATTACCCCCTCACGTCACGTTCTCTCTGGATTCGTTTTGTACGTATCCGTTCACGGATATTCCCAGACAGTTTAATTGACATGTGCTTTGAGACAATTCACGGAGGAGGTACCTGCGGCACATGTTTTGTTTTCGTCATAGTATCAAACGGACTGTCCCGCTAAAAATCACAGGGATTTTTATAAGTTCTTACCACCGTTTTCGAGGCGATCGATTCGATTTGGGTCGTGCCACATTTACCGCAATAGCCCGCCCTTTAAAATCCTTGCCGTCAAGGGCTTTAATTGCTTCCTCACCCTCGTTCTGACTGGCCATTTCGACAAAGCCAAAACCTTTGGACTGACCGCTGTAGTTATCCTTGATTAATTTTGCAGATGAGACTTCTCCATGCGCAGCAAAAGCTTCGCGTATTTCCTCTTCTGTTACCTGGAACGACAGGTTGCCAACATAGATGTTCATAACACCTTCTCCTTCTTACGTCATTGATATGAATAAAAGTTACACCAAATTCTCAATCAATGACATGAACTCAAGAATTGATGCACTGCGTATGCAGTATGGTCACCTTGAAAAAACAGGGGTATTGGTCTATATTAATTTGTATGCTTTATACCGGGACTCCTGTACAACCGCATTTTTTTATTTCCTTCTGTTACTTAACAGTACAGCAATTTAAGGCAGTACCGTCTACTTTAAAAAGTAAAGGTATGGATTTAATACTTTATTCTTGTCGGCCTGAGTCCCATCGTAGGTTATGGATACAATGGGAATACCGATCTCTTTTTCAACCTTTCTGTAAATTGCCTCACTTATTAATCCCGGACAGCAGAAAATCGGATAGACGTTAATAATAAGTTTCAGTTCCGGATAATTTTCTCTAAGATAATATACCTTTAAAAGATTCTTGGATGTTTCACCGCTGTGCCTGATGGTGAAATGGTTTTTCTGAAGATACTCACAGGGATTACCCTCGAGTTTTCTTACCCTGTTGTCAATTACCGGCCTGACAGGGATGTTGAGTTTTTTGTTAAAGGCATTCAGCATGTTAAAAGCGACTTTGTCCTTCAGCAGCGCAATATACCGGCCGCACTGCCAGTGGGTCTGAAAATGTATTTCCGCAAGGCGTTTTTTAATGATCCGGTTGCCGTAGTGCCAGTGGTTATACCTGACAAAGTCACGTGCTGCGTCAAGCTTATCATCATCAATGGGAACCATATCCATAAAAAAGGACTGGATACCCATTTCAGCAAGTTTATCAGGAATACCCTTATTAAGTGCGCGATGCAGAATCAGGTAAGGGCGGCCGATAAGGACAATCCCGATGTCATTGGATGCGCCGACCTGATCGAGAAAAAGGTACTGCATATCCGCTTTTCGCTCCTTATACCGGTCCCAGGCCGGAATAAAAGCGGCTTCAATCCCGGCAAAGGTGGTCTTTGTTTTCAACTCCTCAGGCAGATGAAGGTACACGGTCCGTATTGTTTCATTAATATCTTTATGCAGGTCCAGCACCGGCGCGATCATCTTTTTGCTGATGTCAAGTCCGGGTATATTCTGTACAATCGGTACGGCATAGTGGCAGTAATAGCAGTACGCTTTCTCTTCGTTTCCGTTGGCATTTTCAAAAAGCTGCGGAAAAAAGATATAATCGACCCGTGAAGCCAGATACCTGATATGACCATGCAGATCCGTAATCGGTGCGCAGTAATCGGCTCCGGCGATTTCTTTGCCTGCTGCAATATGGCCGGTTTCTACAGGGGAAACCACGGTCGTAAATCCGAGCCGCTTGAAGAACAACTCCCACAGGGGAAGATATTCAAGCATGGTCAATGTTGCATACAACCCGATTTTCAGGGAAGGGACGTTGGATGTATTTCTCTCCCCGCGGCTGTATCCCAGGCTGAGCAGGTAATGCAAGTCCCGCTGCATAAACACGGTGCACTGATCGCTTATCATAGGAGCGCTATGCCCTTCAGCACAATGCGCATACTCATTGAGAGCAATCCCGAGCTGCTGGGCCTGCTCCTCGATAAAACTGCCGGCGCCTGCTGCACACACATAATTCATAACGGAAAAGGTTGCCATGCCGTTGTTCATGACGGTGAATTTCGCGTCCTGACCCCCGATTTCAATAATGGTGTCGATTTCAGGATTCAGGTGATATGCGGCAGCAGCATGGGCGGTGATTTCATCGACGCCATAATCAGCGCGGGCAACGTTCTGAATAAATTTACGTCCTGAGCCGGTTGTGCCGTCTGCAATCAGAGAAAAGGCAACGCCAAAGCGCTTTTCCAGTGCTTCTATTGTGCGGGTTAATTTCTGAACCGCAGCGACGGGCTGCCCCCCGGTGCTGGTATACAGGCCGGCCACCACAACCTTCCGGCTGTTCATGAGCGTTGCCTTGGTACTGGTGGAACCGATATCAATACCCGCGGTGAGGTTTTCGTCCTTGGCAGGCGGCATCTGGTTCACGCAGTGCTCGCATTCAAACCTTCAATGATTGTATACACCTCAAAATACCTTTTTGCATAATTGATAATATCAGCTATGTCCGCCCGCAGCGAATCGATATTTATAATCATGATCCTCTCGTTCTTGTCTCTCAGTTTCTTCAGGAACAAAAACAGTGCATCCCTTTCGATAGTGGTTACCCCTCTGAAGTTAATTGCAAGGTGCCCCATATTTTCATTCAGAATAGTTTTGATTCTTTTTTTCAGCTTCATTGCCGTCATCATCGTAAAATTACCGTGAAGATCAACCACAAGGGGATAATGAGCTGCATAGGGTACCTTCGGCTTTATAGTGAGAAGTCCGTTTCCGGTAATAGCTTGAGGTTGCAGCAGATTCGTCGACAATTTATATCTGGTGCGCCGAAGCTTTGACTGCGGATACGCATAATATTTCAACTTGAATTTCTCGACAAATGCAAGAAACGGTACAATGGTTGACAAAATTTTATTTTTCAGACCGCCGGTCCCTATCTCATTGACAATGGATTGCCTGGTATTTTCAATCTGCCGGGCAACCTCCTCTGAGGGGGCATAATTGAACGCAGTCGGAAAGAGCGGCAGAGCTTCAAGGCATCCCCGCCGGTACTGCTCAGCTCGTTTTAAAAGAAGCGGGTCCGTTGCATTTTTAAACCGCAGATACCCATTCAGCTTCTTTTCTATAAACCGTATGACAGAAGGACCCAGCCTGCGGTATTCCTCGTCATACACATCCAGAAGTAACTGTTCCATTTTTTCCTTACTGATATGGGGATGGTCGAACACGAGGTGAAACCCGTCCCAGTGTTTGTGGGGTGCATCAATCAGCCTGCCATCCTGCTTGTACCGGTCAAACAGGGGCGTGCCGCAGCCCGGAGTCATAATAAGAATCTGGCTCAGGCTCGGTTTCAGAGATACAAGGTAGTCGAGATCTTCCCACACGCTTTCCACCGTATGAAAATCGTGTCCGATTATCAGAGAGGCAAGGGTGTTGATGCCGTGGGAGTGAAGGGAACCAAAAACCGCCTTTACATCAATGCCTTTCAATTTACCATAGGCGGCTTTACTGGATTCAACGCCGATCCAGACAACCTCAATTCCCATCCTGACAAGGTCATCAGGGTCCCATTGCGCTACCGCATAGGCGCTTGCAAAGCAGGATATCTGGGGCGGCTTTTCCTCCTCTTTTTTTACGCACTCGAGATATTCAGCGGCGCGCTCTTTCTGGAGCAAAAAATCCTCTTCAATAATGCCGACAGGAAGGTTTCTGTTGCCAAGAACTTTTTGTACCCTGCAGATTTCCTTATACAGGTCAGCCCCGGTTTTCAGAAGCGGAATGTGACGTTTTTTAAAAAAATGAGATGTTGTACAGAACTCACATCCGTTCGGACAGCCAAGGCCGGCCAGAACAACAGCGCCTTTCATGAAAGGATACCCGACAATTTTAGCGGTCGTCGGGTACACGACATGCTTTTTTGGCGCGCCGTTGTGGGCTTCTCCCAGAAGCTGCCGCATGAAACCGACCCCTTCCTCACGGCATACATAATCACCATACCGCTCACATTCGGGGAGCACGGTGCCGTAACCGCCGAGTATTATTTTAGAATCGGGCGAAACATCTCTTACCATCTCGCTCATTTTCTTCAGCTTGCCGAATGTTGCTATGACAAAACTGATACCTACATAATCATACCCGTTTTTCAACTCACGCTTGAACTGGTTCATGGTTGGATACTGCATTACCATAGAGGGAGTCGTTATATTATTTGCGATATACTCCAGCCCGTATGAAATATAAGTTGACCGTAGGCTGAAAACCCCCTGCGCCCGTGTTACCTGCGCATGAAAAAGCTCAGGCATAACATGCCTGGTACAGTCATCGGTGTCGGCACCAAATGGTCCGCACACTGTCGTTAAAAGTACTTTTTTCATAAATCTTTTGTATCCCCTTTCAGTAGTTCCTTATTTTCATTAACTAATATGCCTTTTATCTTTTGAACCAATTCCTCCGTGTCAAGCGGCTTGGTCAGAAAAAGATCTGCCCCCAGCTTTTTTGATTTTTCGAAGTCAGTTTTTTGCGAATAGGCTGTAAAAAAAATCAAAGGTATTGCTTCGGTTCGCGGGTCCTTCTTCAGCCGTTCACATACTTGCCAGCCATTGAGAACCGGCATGCGCACATCAAGAATAATGGCATCCGGCGGCTCAGAAAACGCTTTATCCAATCCTTCTCTTCCACCTGTAGCTGTAACCACATTAAAACCATACGATTCCAAGTTAAGCTTCAATAATTCAGTGGCCTTATTATCGTCATCAATCACAAGTATTTTAGCATTAATTTTAATCCCCGGACATGCACTCATTTCCTCAATCCCTTCTTTGCAGCAATCATTATAATTAAGTGTCAAAGAACGCAAACGGGGCGCCGGTCTATTTCCCTTCCCCTTCCATCGACCAGGTACCTTAACCTGTTATTTATTAATAGGTTGGATAACTATTGGCAGGAAATTGGTGTATTTCCTATTAATAATATTTCCCTTCGGAGTAATTGTACTGTTCACTCATATATCGACTGTTGTATTTATTAAGCCAGGTATCAACACTCGTTGTATTATTTCTGAGGTAATTGAAAGAAATATCAAGATAGGTTAACTG
This sequence comes from uncultured Fibrobacterota bacterium, assembly GCA_964543525.1. Lineage (GTDB taxonomy): Bacteria > Fibrobacterota > Chitinivibrionia > Chitinivibrionales > JANQEN01 > CBDVBE01. The sequence continues at coordinate 5,377 of CAZIYW010000046.1, forward strand.
CAGTTTCGTAATACTTGCAGGTAGTTTTTTAAGTCGATTATTATTCAAGTATAATTCCCTGAGGGTTAACAGATCTCCCATTTTCGGCGGAAGCAACGTTAAACTGTTCCCCCAGAGTTGAATTTTAATAATTGATTTTAGTTTTACGATGTCCAATGGTAATTGCTTCAGCTCATTATTACGTAAATCGAGTTCTGTAAGTCTGGTCAGCCTGCTAAGGCCAATTGGAACAGATGACAGATTGTTATTTTTTATTTCCAGTTTTTCAAGTTTTGTACAATTAAAAATTTCCCGTGGCAAGTATGAAAGCTGACCGTCGTTTATCGTAAGGGTCCGCAATTCTGTCAGGTCTCCAATTTCCGGAATCAATATAGTGATTCCAATGCATGATATATCTTTATTATTCAGATCAAGTGCAATTATTCTATCCCCTTTAAAGATGGTTCTATTATCAATATCCCAGGTAAGGTTATTCTTAGCTAAAATGTTCGCAACCGTTTTTCTGTCGCTATTCTCGGCCGGCACATTAAAAAACACGCAGCCTATAATAAGCAGTACAAGTGAATTTTTCATCGCACCCTCCTTAGATTGTGAAAACATCCTGAGACCGTTATGATTCATATTTGTTTTTTCAATATTCTCCTGATTCTATACATATGCAATAACCATGCCATGAACAGCATGCTCCTATAATTTGAGGTTATGATGTCATAAGACGATAGGAATAACTCAATTTAGGTAATAGAATAGATAAAACTGGGTGGGAGAATGGTTATGGCAGGAAATGACCCATTCTACAAAAAAGTGCTGATATGATACATTGGTAATGTACCAAATGGTCACTAATCATTCAAGCCAAACCTTTTTGCCCGATATCGAAAGGTCCTGTAGCTCATACCTAAAAGCTTGGCCGCTACCGCCATATTGCCCCCGGCTTTTTCCATAGCCCGGACCAGAAGCGTGCGTTCCCACTCTTCAAACACAATGCCCTCATCCGGTATATCCGACACGGCAGTACCCGATAAAAACCGTCTCCCGGTCAATTCAAGAGGGAGATCTTCCAGGCGTACTGTTCCACTTCCGGATAGAACCGTGATGCGTTCAACCATAGCCTTCAGTTCACGGATATTTCCGGGCCAGTTGTATTCCATAATCAACTTCATTGCCGAAGGCTCAATAGTTCTTATACCACCAAATTGTGAGAAGAAGTGGTTAATAAGAATTGGTATATCTTCTTTTCGTTCCCGAAGCGGCGGTATCGTTATCGGTACCACATTCAGGCGATAGAAAAGATCTTCGCGAAAGCTGCCCGCTTTGATGGCTTCTTTCAGGTCCCGGTTCGTTGCAGCAATGACCCGGATGTCCACTTTGATGTTCTCTTTGCCTCCGACCCGCCGTATCTCTCTTTCCTGTAGAAACCGCAGTACCTTCGCCTGCACATTTAAAGACATGTCGGCCACCTCGTCAAGAAACAGTGTACTCCCGGAAGCCGTTTCAACTAATCCTGTCTTGCGTGTCTCTGCGCCGGTAAAAGCTCCCTTCTCATAACCGAAAAGTTCGCTTTCCAGAAGTGTTTCAGTAAATGCCGCACAGTTGATATTCTGCATGGGATTATTCCCTCTCGGGCTTCGAAGATGAATCAAACGTGCAATACATTCCTTACCGGTGCCGGTTTCCCCCAGAATCAATACGGTGGAGTCGGAAGCGGAAACATTTTCTATCATCTCAAGGATGTTTTTCATGGCAGGGGACTCGACCACCATATTCGAGGCAAGCCCCCGCATTAACTCCTCTTTAAGGTGTTGACTTCCCACTTTTAAGACATATTTTTCCCGTGCCTTTTCTATAAGAAAAAGGACCTCTTCCGGTTCCAGAGGCTTGGCAAGGTAGTCGTATGCACCAAGCCGAATAGCCTTGACCGCGGTTTCCACTGTGCTGAACGCCGTCATGACAATCACTTCCGGCGAAGGAATTAGTTGAGATATCTTCTCAACCAGTTTCAGCCCGCCTTTTCCCGGCATTTTCAGGTCCGTCAAGACAACTTCCGGCCGTTTTTCCCTAATCCGGTCCAGGGCGTTGTCCACGCCTGAAGCTTCAAAAATAAGATGCTTTTTTGCTGCAAGAATATCTGCAAGTATTTTACGCTGCTTCTCCTGATCGTCTACAATGAGCACCTTGGCCATTACGATTCCTTCCCGGGAAGAATAATGTCAAACCGTGCACCTCCGTGTTCAGAATTTCCGGCAGTAATCCGACCGTCATGTTTTTCAACTATCCTTTTTACAACAGCCAGTCCTATTCCTGTTCCTCCAGTTCTTTCGGTGAAATAAGGTTCAAATATTCTTTCCGCGTTCTCCGGTTTTATTCCATACCCGTTATCAGTTACTGAAACAAGTACTTCCCCGGAATCATGCACGTTACTTGCCTTAACATCTATTATTCCATTGAATGGTACTACGGCTATTGCATTGATAATCAGGTTAAGGAATACAAGCTGCATTCGCTCTTCGTCGACAAACATTTCTATGTCACTATTCCCCGAAATGTTCAGTGTTATATTCTTTGAAATAAGCTGTAGTTTCACAAGAGACCGAGTTCGCTCAATGAGTTCTGAAAGCTTGATTTTCGTTTTTATTATTTTTGAGGATTTCCCCATTGACAAGAAATTGCCCACCATTTGACTAAGATGTTTAACCTCTGCTTTTAACGAAGTAATATATTCCTTGTACTTCCGGCATTGTTCCCGGTCTTCCGGTAAAAATTGATTGCCAAGATGACTTGCGGTGAGCATAATCAGGTTTAACGGGCTGCGTATTTCATGTGCCAGGCACGAGGATAATTCGGCAACAATGGCCTGACGCTCCAACTGGTGTACCTTTGCTTCCAACTGCTTTTGTTCGGCTAATTTCTGCGTTGCCCGGTTAAAGGATTCAGCCAACCGCCCAATTTCATCACTGGTCGTTATCGGGACGGAAACCGACAGATCACCTGCCGAGATTTTTTCAACTGCGGCTGTTAACCGGCTGAGAGGCCGGTTCAAACGGCTTAACATAAAAAAGGATGCCCAGAAGCCGATTATGAGTAGACCAACGGTAATTGCTATGTTTTTGTAATAGAGTATCCGCAGCGGACGGCTAATGTCCTTAAGAATCATTGTGGTCCTTACCAGGCCAATCATCTGCCGGTTTCGCATTACAGGTATTCCAATCTCAAATGAACTGTATTCCTCTTTCTTGTCCTGGTCCTCAATCTTCTTATCGATTGCCAGTTCCATGCTGCTAAGTGGATGATGTTGTCCAACCAGCTCGGGTTTCGTGCTGGCCACCACGTTTTGGTTTCTGTCTATAATGGTCACTTCGCTTACATCTTCAATGCTCCTTATCTCTTCGATAATTCGTTTTAATACCTGTCGATCATCAACGTTCTCCGACAGGAATCTCTGCGCTGACAGATGGATAACCCTGGCAATATTTTTCTGGTTGTCCTCAGCCTCTTTCTCTAAAAGTTTCCATGACTGAAGAGTAAATGCAGACATCAAGGCCGATAACAGCAAAGCAAATGCTGAAAATATTAATAAAGCCTTTGTACGGAAGCGCATACTTAGAAAATATAACATTAATATATCGTCTGAAATTTATTTTTTGGCATCGTACCTTTGGGATACCGTTAGTTAAGGAAAATAATTATTAGATTATCAGAGACGGTGTTTAAATATTCCCCTTTTTGTGGTTCAATTATGTTAAAACATACCCGGCCCGCAGGATTTATTGAAAAAGGTCAAATTTTACCTTAACCGTGATGTGTGAAGTTACTATAGTAATCGTACGAAGGCCCGGGGGATATCGCTAAAATGGGAAATCGTGCTCTATTCCCCGGTAATAACACGATTCTTGCCGCCGGCTTTCGCTTTATATAAAGCGTCATCAGCTTCTTTTACTAACGATTGGGGTGTAGGTAATGACTGCTTTTGGCTGGCAGCGGCAATCCCTATACTGACGGTAACTTTTCTTTTATACCAATGTCTCTTCTTTATTGCTTTCCTTAGCCTTTCGCCAAGTATCAAGGCTTCCCCGCTGTCCGTTGACGGTAATACCACACCAAATTCCTCCCCGCCATAGCGGCAGCATATATCAGCATCTCGCGTCTCTGCCTCAATAATAGCTCCGACCGACTTTAAGACAGCATCACCTTCCTGATGCCCGAACCGATCGTTAAAATCCTTGAAATCGTCTATATCAATCATCATAAGCGCAACAGGCGTGCCATATCTGGATAGTATTTTCAGCTCGAAGTCTACTCTGCGATAGAAGTACGCATGGTTGAATAAACCGGTCAGACCGTCGCGAAGCGAGACATCGACAATATGGGCAATATGATCTTCCGAGATTAAGGTTGTTGACTCAATATTCGTTGTGATATTTGAAAGATAATCCAGCGCGGCAACAACGAGCCGGATGTCTCGCTTTAATGCGGCTGACAACTGGTATTTATGCCGTAGGATTTCCTGCCACAGGGCTTTTGCGGCATCAGGTTCGAAATGCTGATGGGTGACCGCAAAGAGCAGATCAGAGAAGAACTTGTTACCAAGCGTGCTCTTCTTTTTTTCCAGCAGAACCTCCTCCGCTTTAGTCAACGGCCGATCTCCGGCAAGGGCAGATACCAGATCAAGCGACAGAACATCATCAGAGAGAAGGCCGTCCAGGCGGTCCTGATCGGTTTCTTTATTGGATGAAGCTTCATTGAGAGGTGAATTCATTTTTATTTTTGACTCCAGAATCCCTGCTCAGGAATGACACAGGATACAATCTCGAACCTTTCGAAAACTTCAGTATATCGGTCACATAGATTCAACGTGCGTGTGACAATCTTAACTAAGGGATTGTAAGGATTTGTGAGATACAGGCACATTTGATCCATATTGATTCCTTCTCAGGAAAATTCAAGGTGACGTATGGCTTCTTTAATTACAGGAATGCTCAACGGAGCAATGCTTAACGTTCTAATGCCGGTCCTTAGCACACGATCCAGCGCCTTGCGTTTTACCGCCAATTCACCGCACAAAGTGATCGATGTTTTTCCTGCCTGGGCCACAATGGTTCGAAGCAAGTCAAGAAGAATGGGGTGGTCGTCTCTGAAATACTCACTTACTAATTCACTCTCGCGGTCAGCAGCCATTATATACTGCGTGAGGTCGTTCGTTCCTATACAGAAAAAATCTGCATGTTTGCGCAAAGAAGGCATTGCAAGGGCGGCGGCCGGCGTTTCAATCATCACCCCTAGCGGTGGCGGCTTGATTTGTTGTTTTTTAGCTATCTTCTCAAGCATCCGTCTGATTCGAAAAATTTCCTCGGCAAAAGTCACCATCGGAAGAAGCACGCGAACATGGTATTTCTGCGAAACAAAAAGCATAGCTTCCAGCTGAATCTTCAGTAATGCCGGGAAATCAAATAGCAGCCTGACTCCACGCCTTCCTAAAAAAGGATTAAGTTCGAACGGCAGGCTCAAGTATGGGATGCTCTTGTCTCCACCGATATCTAAAAGACGAAGGTTAACAATTCTGTCACCAACAGACGCCAAACAATGTACGAGATACTGAGTAAATTCATTGGCATTGGGTAAAACCTTTGCTGCAAGAAAGAAACTCTCAGTCCTGAAAAGTCCAATGCCGTCTGCTCCCGATTCCACAGCTAATTCGACGTCTTCACGCGACCCGACATTCCCCATTACCGCGATTCTTCTGCCGTCTTTAGTGCAAGCCGCACTGTAACGGTTTTTGCGCGCTTTTTTTGATCGTTGAAAGAAACGATGTTGCGTAGAATCGAAAGATTTTATAACTCTTTCCGTGGGATTGATGGTAATTTTTCCCGTGTTGCCATTTATAAGAATTTTATCACCTGGGTTAATGCTCGAAATAAGATTGCTCACCTGTCCCACACAGGGAACGCCGAGCTCTCTTGCCAGAATGGTAGAATGCGCGGAAGGACCTGCAATCTCAAGCAGAAGTCCAGCACATGATTCACGTGACAGAAAGACCGTGTCGGAAGGTAAGAGACGCCGGGCGACAAGAATTGTATTTGGAGGCAGATTCTCAAGCCGATGCGATTCTACACCAACAAGAACCCCTATCATTCTACGGTACAAATCCTCTATATCATCCGCTCGTTCGTTAAGCATTTTACTTGGCGCATTACGGAATTTCTGTATCCATCTCCGGAATACTATTTCTACAACCCGCTCCGCATTGATATGCTTCTGACTTAACGTCTGTTTCAGATCTGCTGCCAGCTGAGGATCCGCGAGCATAGTCTCTTGCGCGAGAAATATGTCTGCGACACCCTTGTTAAAAGCTCTTTTTACCCGTTTTGCTGATTTGAAAAGCTGCTGTCGTACATTTTCTTTAGCGCTGAAAATTCTGGCATGTTCCAGATCATGCTGGCTTTTTCTGATATAGTACGCTGATTGTTTACTCTTAATAATATCACTGTAAACGTACGCAATCCCCTGCGCAAAGCCGGGCGACAGCGGGGTCCCTTTAAGCTGGAACATATTAAGGCTGCCTTTTTCAGAAATTTTTTCCATAGAGAGATAACCTTCGGCTCCAGGTCTTAATAATTATTCCGTATTACATGACGCGGTGAGGGCTTGTGATTTATCATGTATAAAAAATATGCTACATTAAAAAAACGTGTTCATTTCTTGATTAAGCATCACAACTATACTTCAGCAGCCATTTCTTTTTTAAAGAATTTTATTTTCTGTTCCACCATTACAGGTTGCAATTTTTTTAAAAAATATATTAGAGTTGTTACATAATTTGTTTTTTAGGGGTTTAGAAGTGCCTTTTTTTAAGTATAAACAGCATATTTTTCATGTTAATTTTAATTATGCAACAAGTCTATTAAGTATTATAATGGCAACTTCTGTGCCTGCTGAAAAGTGATTGTAATAAAAATCACTTTTTCATATCCCTCGCATACCGCCAGAAAGAAGACGCGTGTCTAATCAACCGCCAGTAACTGTGCGGCGACTGAAAAAGCATTGCCCGGTATACCTTCCGCATAAAGGGCCTGTTGTAAAATCTGCGGATAAACGTTTTATAGTATTTCTCAAGAATCTCTCTGGATTGTATCTCCTTTGGGACAAACACGAAGTTGACACAGTCCATATTTGACCAGTTGTGACGGTCGGTATCAAAGGCTCCTTCCTCTTCGATACCTTTATACACCGGTGCGCCCGGAAAAGGGGTGAATGCCGTAATGTTGGCATCCTTTAACGGGAGTGAGCAGGCAAAATCCAGGGTTTTCTGAATCGACTGCTCGGTCTCGCCGGGAAAGCCCATCATGAAAAGACCTTTTACCCACAATCCGCTCAGGTGAAGCTTCTCAACATCCCTGCGTATCTCCTGTAAAGTTAACCCCTCTTTAAATGTATCAAGCATTTTCTGGTCGCCGGACTCGATACCGACATTGACCATCCAGCACCCCGCGGATTTCAGCTCTCTGACAAGCTCATCATCGATATGGCCGATACGGACGATGCAGTTGAACGTGATACGGCGTCTGCCGTTGCGCAGCAGGTTGCATAACTGTGAAACACGTCTGCGGTTAAGGGTAAACAGATCATCGTAGAACAGAATGTGCTTTACGCCGAAATCCTTATTCAACCGGGAAATAAGTTCAAAGGTGTATTCGGGTGAATTCCATCTGAAACTGGTATGAAATACGGATCGGTCGCAAAAACTGCAATGGTATATGCAGCCGCGTGACGAAATGATTGACGCACCGGGATGGTGTGGATAGCTGAACAGGGGCATGGCATACTGCTTTGGAAAACCGTCAAGCAGATCGTAGGCCGGAAAGGGCAGATCATCCATGGTGCAGAGCACCGATTTATCCTGTTCCGGGCCGTGGAGAATGTCACTGCCGTTGCGGAAATAGAGTCCGGGTATATGCGCTTTGTCCTTATCCTCTACCAGATCAAGAAAAGCATATTCACCCTCACCGGCAACAATAAAATCTATAGCAGGAAACTGTTGCAGGATTTTTTCTTTCCCCCAGGAGACGTGGACCCCGCCGAACACGGTTTGTATGGAATCCCGCAACTCCTTGACACGCCGGCAGACATCATAAGCATCAAGGAAGTTCGCGGTCAGCGTGGAAAAGCCGACAAAGTCCGGATTACCAGCAAGTATTTCCCGTGCCCATTCGTCATTTTCATATTCATAATAGAATGAAGCATCGAGCAGGGTAACCTCATGCCCTGCGTTACGGAGGACAGCGGCACAGGAGGCAAGTCCTACCGGGGGCAGATTTACCGCCAGGGTTGACACGGAAGGTGCTCCCGCTGTTGCAGTATATCCCCGCGGATAAAAAAGAACTATTCGCATAGCATTCGCCCGGTTACCGTACCAGAAATTCCCATCGCGGCCCGACCACGCCGACACGGATTAAATTGTGCATTATCTTCTGCAATGAAGGGTCCAGCTTCCCGACAATCCAGTTCGGCATGTACACGCTGTGTTGCTGTAAAAGCCCAACAACTTCTTCTCTTGACAGATGGGGTGAGATATAGAAGTAGGGCTCCACCAGATCCGCATTCGGAGATACCACCCCTTCCTGCAGCGCAACGGTATACAAAGGAGTATCCGGATAAACGCGCATACCGATGCACGGGAAGAACACACTTTTCTTAATTCTCTTGCTGTTGGCCAGCGCTTGACGAATGGTATCACCCGTTTCAGCAGGGCCGCCGATAATAAGAAAGTGGGCATACTTGACCTTTGCCTGACGGGCGCATTCACTCGCATGAATGACATCGGCCACGGTAAATTGTTTACCGTAGGCTTCAAGTACGGAATCACACAGAGAATCGGTACCGAATTCAACATGCGTAAGTCCGGCCCGTGCCATCAGGGCCATCAACGATCTGGAGATACCCTTTGGCCGGAGGAAACACCCCCATTGCACTTTCAGTTCCCTGCGGAGAATCTCTTCACAAATACCGGCAACGTGTTCCTCCGAGGTATTAAACACAGAATCGACTATGAATACATACCGGGCGCCCAGGTGGACAGCCTCAGCTATCTCATCGCACACAACCTCAGGATCCCTGCGACGAAAGGTCCTACCTTCAATAACCGGATAGGTACAGTAACAGCAGGAATAGGCGCATCCCCGCTGAGTCTGAATATTAAGCATGGAGCTCCGCTCGATATAGTAGGTTGCCAGTCCTCTGGGCCGCTGAACCGGAGAAATAGCATCGACAGGACAACCGTCTTTGGGATTAATAACGATTCTAGCGTTGTGTTTATGTACCAGTCCGGGAATAGAGTCATAGGGGCGTTGTGCAACGAGATTTTCCAGAAGATGCGGCAGAGCGATTTCGCCCTCCCCGCAGATGCCAAAATCAGCTCCGGTCATCTCCAGCATCTCGCCGGGGAACAGTGAATAACCGCTTCCGCCGAGAATGACCGGCGCCGTGCTCGCCTCACGAACCTTTTTCACCGCGTCAACGAGATCGGGCACATAATAGGCCGGCTCAGCAGCATCGACATTATCGATATTTCTCAGAGACAATCCGATAAAATCGGGATCAACCGAATTAATAACACCAGGCAAATCGATATCATCTGTCTGCATATCACAGATATTCGTCTGGTAGCCCATACGACCTACGGTCGACGCAAGGTGGCAAAGCCCCAGCGGGTACACCGGATAGGGAAATGAATTGCGGTTTACACTGATGAAAAGTACTTTCGGGACCACGTCGTTAGTATGTCCTTTTTGCGAATAATGCGTTACTGTACCTGCTGCTGAACATCGTCTTCCTTGTGTAAATATACAGTATGAGTCGGGAACGCCACAGAGAGACCACTCTCTGCGATAAGACGCATGATTGCCAGATTGATATCCTGCCGGATCTGCAGATGACGAGCCCACTCGGTCGTTCGGGTAAAATAATATACCAGTATGTCAAGTGATGAGGCACCAAAATCGGTGAAGTTTACTAAAAAGAAATCCTGATCAACCTCGCTGTTCTTTCGTAGCAGTTCACGAATATTCTCCACCAGCGCTTCCATCTGATCCGCAGTGGTTTCGTAGGTGACCCCCACCGATATCTTTACCCGCCGTTTCGGCATGCGGGTAAAGTTGTTTATTGATGTATTTGCAACAACTGAATTCGGTACCGTAATCAAAGTCTTTGGAAAGGTTCTGATACGGGTCGACCGAAAGCCGATCTGCTCAACAACGCCCTCATCGTCACCGATTTTGATCCAGTCACCCACTTTAAACGGCCGATCCGAAATGATCATCACGGAGCCGAAAAAATTTGCAAGCGCATCTTTTGAAGCCATGGCAACGGCAATACCGCCGATACCGAGCCCGGCAACAACACCGGAAATCGAATAACCGAGCGACTGTATGATATAAATACTTCCCAGAATATACAGAAACGCCTTGACCGACTTCTGGAGAACAGGAATAAGCTGATCATCAAGGCGCGAGCTCGTTTTTACCACCCTTGAAAAAAGGTAATTCCCGAGTACATCAGTCAGCCTTAGAAGCAGCCAGAGGGTATTAAGTACCACAAGAATCTTTGTTGCAGTCAACAGAACTGCTTGTATATCAACTGGAGCCACCGGCAACCTGAAAATATGAATAATAATGTATACACCGAAAAGAAGCAGATAATTCCCGACAGGACGCGATGACTTGCGAATCACCTTATCGTCGAGATCGGTTGAGGTCTTACGGGTCAACTTTAAAATGCGTCTGAACAGAAACAGCGCTATTCGTTCACCGATTAAAGCAGCAAGCAATACCAGAAAAATAGCAACCCACTGCTGCTGTCCAATAAAATCGGTAACAATGTTAATGAACTCATTAAATTTTGCTTTGACCGAAAACACCTCCAGGAGGTCCATAGCATTTCCCTTACGCGTTACTCAATTTCGACATGTGTATTGTATAGATGCATCGCAGATATGAAAAATAGTTTCTCCGTCAAGTATTGTGTCAGGTGATTTGGAGATATTATTGCATTAATGGCAATCTAAAAAGTACGTCCGTGCCATCTACCTGTGGTGAAATATCTTTCCATGCAGAAATATTACTTTTTATCTTGCATTTTTACAGTAATTGAGCTAACTTTATAGGCAATAATTTTATTGTGTCCATAACTAAATATAATGTATATGAGGTTATCATGGCGAAAATACTGCCGGATATTTCACGAACCTTTTCAGAATATCTGCTGATCCCGCGCCTGACTGAGAAAAAGCATCTTCCGTCACATGTCTCATTAAAGACGCCCATAGCCAGATTCAAAAAGGATGGGGAGCCGCGTCTCTCATTGAACATTCCCTTCGTAAGCGCCAGCATGCAGGCTGTTTCAGGCACAGCCATGGCGATTGCACTTGCCCGCGAGGGAGGACTTGCCTTTATCTATTGCTCACAGCCCATTGAAGCTCAGGCTGAAATGATAGCAAAGGTAAAACATCATAAAGCGGGATTTGTTGCCAGTGATTCAAATGTAAAGCCCGACACTCCCCTCAAGGAAGCTATTGATCTTATCAAGAAAACCGGCCATTCAACGGTAGCGGTAACCGATGACGGCACCAACAAAGGGCTGTTTCTCGGTATACTTACCGACAAGGATTTCTGGGAATATGAAGATGATATTGAGAAACCGGTCTCTCAATATATGACACCGAAAGAGCAGGTGGTTCACGGCACAATCGGCATATCTCTTACCGAGGCGAACTCATTTCTGCACAAGCATAAAAAGGAGTGTCTTCCCATTCTTGATACAAACGGCCGTCTTGACTCACTTGTCTTTAAAAAGGATTTTTTCGATCATAAGAACAATCCGTATGAAATGCTTGATGCACAGAAACGGCTGGTTGTTGCCGCGGCAATCAACACTCACGACTATAAAGATCGGGTACCGGCACTGGTTGACGCCGGCGCGGATGTCTTCTGTATGGATGCGTCGGACGGATATTCGGAATTCCAGCAGGAGACTGCCTTATGGATTCGGGAGAAGTACGGCGACTCTGTGGTCCTCGGGGGCGGTAACGTGGTATCTGCCGAGGGATTCCGTTTTCTTGCCGAAAAAGCGGATATTGATTTTATAAAAGTCGGTATCGGCGGCGGGTCCATCTGTATCACCCGCGAACAGAAAGGTATCGGCCGCGGACAGGCTTCAGCGCTTATTGAAGTTATTGAAGAGCGGGAAAAATATTTTAAGAAAACCGGTATTTACATACCGGTATGTTCCGACGGCGGTTTAACCAACGATACCCAGATAATCATCGCCCTGGCTATGGGCGCCGACTTTGTTATGATGGGCAGATACTTTGCCATGACAAATGAAAGCCCTACGCCGAAAATTTCCATGAAGGGACGTCTCTATAAACCATACTGGGGTGAAGGCTCAAACAGGGCACGAAACTGGCAGCGCTACAACCTGGAATCCAAAGATAACACGATGAAATTCGAAGAAGGCGTTGATGCATACGTGCCGGTTGTTGGCTCAGTCCATGATGTCCTTGAAGTTACCCTGTCAAAATTGCGATCAACCATGTGTAACAACGGGGCCTTAACCCTGCGGGAATTCTCTGAAAAATCAATTTTAACCAGAATATCCGAACAGTCATTTGTTGAAGGTGGCACTTCAAACGTGGTAATGCCCGACCAGTTAACCTCAGGCGAAATTTAAACCTTACCAGATGTGCCGGGTTGTACAATAAAAACAAAATGCATCCGAAATTATTTTGGATGGCTTTGAATTGAACTCGTTTATCAGGAGGAATTCACCATGAAAAAATTTTCAAAACCACTTATTCCTGTCTCTGTTATTACACTTCTTGTAACGGGTATTTTTACTTTCAGTTGTAAATTCTCCTTTGCGGACAGTAAAAAACCTGAAAAGGATTCCATCACGTTCGGCGCAGATAAAAAGCCGTCCATTAAAAAACCCGCCTCATTCGAATCGTTTAAAAATGTCTTTGCCGACATTGCTGAACATGCCATTCCAACCGTAGTATCTATTACCTCGACAAAAATAGATACGATTATCTATCGGGATCCCTTTCACCAGTTTTTCTGGGGAAGTCCTTTCGAGGAATTTTTCGGTACTCCGCGGCGGAGGCAGCAGCCACCGCAGCAGAAACAGGAACAGCGTCGAACCTCAGGGGTCGGATCCGGGGTTATCGTATCAAAAGACGGCTATATCCTTACCAATTACCATGTCGTGGGGGAAGCGGATGAAATTATGGTGGAAACCTATGATGATCGTGAGTTTGAAGCTGAAATTATCGGCGTTGATTCTCTTTCCGATGTCGCGGTTATAAAAATAACGGAGAAAGTGACTAATCTTCCTGTCGCGTATCTTGGTGACTCCGACAAACTTCGTCCGGGTGACTGGGTCATGGCGGTGGGAAACCCCTTTAACCTGTCATCCACGGCAACAACCGGCATTGTCTCGGCCCTTGGCCGGCAGACCGGCGGCATAACCATGTACCAGAACTTTATCCAGACTGACGCCGCGATAAATCCGGGAAATTCAGGAGGGGCCCTGGTGAATATCGAAGGGGAGCTCATCGGCATCAATACCATGATTTACACCCGCTCCGGCGGATATATGGGTATCGGTTTTGCCATACCCATCAACATGGCTCGAAATATCATGGAGCAGCTTATTTACAAAGGAGAGGTTTCACGGGGATGGCTGGGTGTACAGATCGGTGATATCGATCATACCATGAAAGAGGCTCTCGGCCTTAAAAACCGGAAAGGGGTGCTTATCAATGACGTTTTTGACGGACAGCCCGCCAAAAAAGCCGGTATCAAAGTCGGTGATGTCATCCTGTCTATTGACGGTATTCCAACCGGTGATGCCAACTCTTTGAAAAACACCGTTGCCAGTATCGAACCGGGTAAAAAAGTACCCGTCGAAATCATTCGAAACGGCAAAAAAATAACTCTCCATGTCACCCTGGCAAGCAGAGATGAAAAAGAGGTCAGTAAAATGACCTCACAGGAAAGTGATACCGAGGATGAAAAACATGAAGAGGTTGACGTGACGAAAAAGGTTGGGTTCGCTGTCGGCAACATTACACAGGAAGTCCGTAACAACCTTAATCTGAAGTCAAATGTCAAAGGTGTTGTCGTCCTTAAAATTGATCAGGCATCCTGGGCTGCCCGCAAGGGCCTTCGTAAAAATGACATTATCAAAAAGGTGAAAATCCAGAACGGCGACTTTGTTGTCATTAACAATACAAAGGAATTCAAGAGGACTATCGGTAAGGCTAAAAAGAATGATTCAATCCTGCTCTACGTTCAACGGGGTGTCAATTCGTTCTTTATAGCCTTCAAAACACAATAGTCCCAGAGTATAACCGAACACATACATTATACGGGGAAAAAGAACAACCTCTTTTTCCTCTTTTTTCTGTTTCGATTTATGCATTTTCCCATCGCCGATATGACCAGTTTCGTATTGTGATACTGGTTTTTTACCAGTTTGTCCAGATGCGGCTCATGAAGGGCATTATCCACTTTAGCATTGCCCAATTGCTGCAAATAAATAATATTACAGAGTACCATCACCGGTAAGAGAGACACTAATACGGCACTTATTCCTTCAGGGAAATCATGAAGATACTGCTCATCAGCCCCGGTTCCCCGGATGATATTGACAGCCAGATAATACAGGGAATCCCGTATCTGTTCGCAAAAGCTTTTTTCGCCCCCCATGCGGTTGCAGCAGTAGCGGCTCTTACCCCTCCGGAACACGAGGTCGAAATACATGACGAATATATCCGCGGACCGGTGGAAACAATACTTCAGCATAACACTTATGATATTATTGGAGTTTCAATAGCCACCAACCAGGTGACCCGCTGTCTACACATTGCCGGTCAGTGCAGGAAGTATGTACCGACGGCAACGATTGTCGCCGGAGGGATTGGTGTCGAGAATCTTATTCACAACCATACAGCGGATTTTGACACTGTTTTTCACGGTGAGGCGGAGGATACCTGGCCGCAATTTCTGGAGGATTACCGCAACGGCACTACCCAACCCATGTATAAAAACAGCACAAAGCCGGATATGACAAAAGTACCGGCACCTCGATGGGAGCTTATTGAAAGGGATATACCGTTATATAATACCGTATCGGTACAGACAACGAGAGGGTGTCCCTTTGACTGCAGCTTTTGCGATGTTATCTATACCTACGGCCGCCAGCCGCGCAGTAAAACAATCGACCAGGTGCTCCACGAGATTGAGAAACTGCATGCCATGAAGGTACCCATGATATTCCTGGCCGATGATAACTTCTCGGGAAATAAAAAATATGCAAAGGCGCTTTTAAAAAAAATCACAGTTTTAAACAACGGATACACCACTCCCATTGGATTTCTTACCCAGCTCGACATTACTATAGCTCGCGATGATGAACTGCTCGAACTGATGGCCGACAGCAACTTTTATGCGGTCATGATAGGTATTGAATCCATGGATGAAGGAGCTTTGAAAGATTTGAACAAACGCCAGAACCTCCAGATTGATATCACCGGCGCAATTCAGAAGATACAATCCTACGGCATTATCGTACTCGGCCACATGATAGTTGGTGCTGATTCGGATAACTGCACCGCTTTTGAACGGATAGAGGCTTTTATCAATAAAGCAAACATAGTACACCATTTCTGCCACCCTCTTACTGCACCGCCGGGTACGAAACTCTGGTACAACCTGAAACGCCAGGGAAGGATAATTGCGCCGGAAAGCGATAATATTCATGACAAGCTTGATATCATCACTAATATTGTACCAAAGCAGATGACACGGGTAGAGCTTTTTGAAGGACTCGCAGATTACTGGGAAAATATCTATAAGCCTCACATTTTCATGCAGCGTGCTGTAAGATTCATAAAAGCCGTAAAACGGAAACCGAAAGTCAGGACTCCCGGTACAGGTACTCTCTGGCGCCTCAGAAAAATGCTTTTCAGAACTGTCACCTTTTATCTTTTCCGGGTTTCAAAAGAGCACCGCAGGGCGTTTTTTAGTTTGTTAAGAACCTCCTGCCGACATGCAGCCTACCTTGTTCCCAAAACTATTTATCTGTACACCTGTTACCTTATGGATTATACCCGTGCCTGTCATGATGCCAGGATAGTGAGAGAGCATGCGCAATGGGAGCGGGAGCACGGCAACAGGATAAAAATCGATTCATGTGTAATTCCGGTATCCGAGAAAATAAGAGACCATGCCTCAGACATATTCAACACCGCCTATTACCGTGTGCGTAAAAAGACAGCACACCGGGATACACTGTATAAGACGGTTATTGAGGCCATGATAGACTACAGTGATCGCTTCGGCAGTACCTTCGAAACCTTCGATAAATTTCAGGAAGAGTATATACACAGTTCCTGCGACCGGGTTATTCAACAGTATCTTACCTCTCCGGATACCCGGGCGGATATGCCGAAGCACCCGCCTGCGGGGTTTGCCAGAGAGATCATGGATGTTCTGGATACTATGGTTCGCATAAGAAATAAACCATCCGCACCATGAATTTCCTGCGGCAGGCACTATGCGTGAGCAGGCTCATACAATTTGATTAAGATTTCCCTTCTGCGCAATTTATATTGTAAACGTGTAGTATAACCCGGTACTTCTGAAAGCATCGGATAGCTATGGCTACTACGTCAATTAAATACACCGTTTCGGCACGAGGTAAAAAGGCATTTGTACCCATCTGGTCTTTTCTGGACAGGCATTTTATCGACATTCCCCGAAATCAGATAGAGAGCGTATTTGGTTTTGCAGAAAAGTGTACGTTATACGGCGGCAGGCCGGCCACACTGCGCCAGTTGTCGGACAGGGACATACACAGTCTTAATGCCGCGGGGATTGGATTCCGTATCCCGGTTACCAACCATTTTTTTAATATGCAGGAATATGAAAAATGTCGACCCTTCTTCGAAAAATACCATAAAAAAGGCAATGCGCTTATTATACTAAATGACAAGCTTGCCGATATTATACGACATGATTTCCCCCGGTATAAAAGGGAAGGGAGCATGATTAAAAATATTAAAACCCACAAACAGATTGATGATGCTTTACAGCTTTTTGACACCGTGGTACTGCCCATGGAAATGAATGACAATATTCAGTTTCTTGAGAAAGTGGGACCGAAACATCGTATCACACTCTTCGCCACAGGCGGCTGTGCCTATACCTGTCCCGCCCGGACCTGTTACCGGCGAGTTTCCTGGATAAACAAATTTCTTGCTGCCGATAATAAACTGAAGAATATTGCAGGCTACCTTCTCTATCCATTCTCACGGGGCTGCTCACGCCGGAAATTCAAAAGGGCGCTCCTGGGATCGGTGCGTTTTGATATTCGTCGGTTTCAAGAAATTGGGTACTCAAGTTTCAAGGTTATACGCTCGAATCCGTTCACACGTACCTGTCATTAACCTGTTTATTTACCCTCTACGAGTGCACCGACATGGGCCGTAACGGCCCGGGCAAGACCCTGTACATTATAGCCGCCTTCAAGGGTGGATACCAGCCGTCCGTTGCAGTGCGTCTTCGCGATAGTAAGGGCCATCCTGGTAAGATGTGCGAAACCGTCATCAGTGATGGAAAAACAACCGAGCAGATCATTTTCCCTGCTGTCGAATCCTGCTGAAATAAAAACAAAGTCGGGTTTGAATGAATCCGCCCTGGGCAAAAGACTTTTTTCCCACACTTTTATGATATCATCATCAGTGGCTCCCGGCAGCAGAGGCTCGTTGATAGTATAGCCATGCCCGTCACCCGTGCCCTGCCTGGCAGGATCACCGGTACCCGGATAGGCAAACCAGTGATGTGTTGAGAAAAACAGTACTGACGGATCATCATAAAATGACCATTCCGTCCCGTTGCCGTGGTGGTAATCCCAGTCAATAATGAGAATTTTTGCACGGTTGCACACCGACTGTGCATATCTTGCGGCAATGGCGATATTGTTATAAAAGCAGAACCCTTCTTCCCCGCCGCTGTTGTGGGCATGGTGTCCCGGGGGACGGACTGCGCAGAATGCATTATTGATAACACCGTTGCTTACCGCCTGAACCGCTCCGAGGACCCCTGAAACGGCAAGCTCCGCTATAGACCCGGTTGTCGGAATCCGTTGCACTGACGCAATATGCGCATCCGAATGAATCATCTTTGTATAGGGCATCGGATCCTCCAGAAAGGCAACCTCCCGTACCTCCTGGTCCAGTCCGGTCTCATGCATACGCTTTTGAATTTCAACGAGACGCTCCGGTGATTCAGGATGGCCCCAGCCCAATTCATGCTTAATACAGCGTTTGTCGAATATATATCCTGTAGTCATATATACCTCGATTGTTATTTCATGTAAATACCGGGAGCGCTCATACCCGATCTCTGCAGGAAATAACGGGGAATGATTGTATACACTTATAATACGTTTAAGATACCATAAAATAATAGGGCAAGCAAAGAGAATATTTCTCTTTAAAAATATCCGGGAAAGAAAAAAATTATTTCAAACGCACCAATTGTGAAGGGTTTTTCCCCGCCGTGAAGGTCATTCGCCTGGCTGAGGTCTTATCTCCTTTTACAAACTTAACCATATGCGATCCGGCAGGAACAGTAAGATCGGTATTGCTGGTACCAATCTTTTTCCCATGTATATATACCTCCGCATTGGGTGGTATCGTGGAAAGGTAGATGGAACCCAGACTCGCTGCAGATAGAGCCGGTTGAGACTTTTCGACTGTCTGCCTTACCGCCGTCCGGCTGCTACGAACAGCAGGTTGCGGTACGTTCTGTGCCGGGGTACTGTTTTGGGTAACCTGTTCAGGCGCGGGGCGCTGTGCCTCCGGTGAAATCTTTTTCAGGACAAAATGATTTTCAACGGTGCCGCCGGTAAACTCAACCGTGGTGCGCTCTACTCCATACCCCTTTTTCTTTGCTTTCAATTCTACCTGGCCGTATACATCCGGATGGTGCCAGGTATAAGGTGTCCGTCCGATAAGATTGCCGTTTGCCTTGACCAACGCGCCCGAAGGCGTCGACGTAATAATAATTCTGTCTGCGCCGGCAGCTGCGGTACCATAATAAGATGAACGACGCGGTACCTGGTAAACCCGGCGACTCGTTTTCCGCACCGGTGATCTCTCCGCCCGGAAAGCATCATCACGTACAACTTCCGTTTCTGAAGACGTAATTGCGGCATCAGACGCTTCTATGTCTGCTATCGACGGCGGTTCCTCAACCCGGGATATACTGTATGCGGCTTTGGATCGACTGAAAGGTTTATAGACAGCAAGAAAGCCCGCACCGAGAATGCACAGTGCCAGGATAGGCGCGACAATATCCATAATATGAACGTTCCGTTTGTGCTTCAGTTCGTCATACTCGGCAACACTCTCCTCCATGAGAACATTACTGTATCTATTCTGCTGCTGTTGCTGTTGATTATCAAAAACCGGGGCCGTCTGTGGAGCGCTCTGCCGGTGTCCCCGGTATCCAGTCTGCGGCTGGACATAGGCGGGAACCACGCCATGGCGCTGATAGGCCTGCCGGGTACTCCCCTGATGTTGCGGATACTGTGGTGAGACCTGTCTGTTAACCGGCTCATAGTAGCCGGTATTCTGCGTTACCTGTATTTTTGGATATTGCGGTGCCTGTCGGTAATAGGGGTAAAAGTACTGGTTCTGTGGGTACTGGTGATTATTGCCGTAGTGCTGATTGGAATATGGTGGATTTACATATCCCGGTGTCGGTGGCGCATAGCCCGGATGCGGGGCATACGGCCTCTCGGTATACTGATTCTGCATGAAGGCCCCCCAATACTGATATACTTTTTATAAATTACCGCAGTAGTACGATGGTGATGTTCCCTATAAATTAATTGGAAATTATACAGCAAGTCAATTAAATAGTTATTGAAAAGCAATTTTATTTTTCACCGAGCCCTTGATTTTTCAGCCGATGATGCCGATAAAAACCTTCCCGCAAAAACCTTCGCCCGAATAATCCTATGGAATAACAAAAAAACAACAATGGTATTTCGACCGATAAAACTGACAAAAATATAGTCATTTCCGGCATCCGCTTTAGATATTGACTTACAGAAGAAACGCGGTTACTATAAGACGAAATAGAACCACATACGTTAACCTTGCAGAAAACTATGGAGTACAAATCATTTTTGCGGATAAACATTCACAAGCAATTCATCCGTACGTACCTGTTTATAGCAGTCATATCCATTATTCTCCTCATTACCCTGCTTCTTGCTGATGCATTACCGTCTGAATAACGATAATTTCCTTTCCCGTTCATATGAATACACGTGAAGGAAATGGATGATATGAATCTATCCTGTGTGCAATATACAGACACATTCCCTCATCCTGAAGAGAGACGCCGGCACTATGTAAATGCTCTTAACCGCGAAAAAAATTATATTCTCCTGCGCCGACCGGGAAGATCACGAGCACCTTTTCTACCCTGCTGAACGGCATTTTGATGTTGTTATCTGCGGTGGAGGACCGGCCGGTATTTTTGCAGCAACGCAGTTATCCAATCTCCGGATTCAAACCTGTCTGCCGGAAGTGGCCTTTTTCTGGAAACCGGCAAAACTGAAGCATCCATAAAAAAAGGAAGGATATAAAATTCACTCTATATCCTTTCTCTGCAAGTTACTATTTTCCGTGTGTATTAATAGGGATAAGGATTGGTCATATGCAGCACACCGCTTTCCAGTGCAAAATAGAGATCCCCGACGTTATCCCGGTACATGTCATTCACCACAGCGGCAGGAAAACCGATTTTAGCCGGATCGGTCACCCATTCAAAACCGTTATATTTTAATATACCACCCTGTGACCCGAACCATATTCTGCTCTGGGTATCAACCATGATACACTGTATACCTGGCTGGATATCCATATAAGTATTCCATTCCTTGCCGTTATAACTGTTCACATCCATTTCACCGACCGCGACCCACAATTCGCCCTTGCGGGCATCGTAGGTAATAGCCTTGGCGTCGTTCCAGCTAAGCCCAGTGCTTGCATTGAATGTTTTCCACTGACCGCTTTTATACCGAGAAATCCCTTTATTTGTGGCGAACCAGACATCACCTTCATTATCAGCGCAGATATCCCGTACCTTCGGACCGCTCAAACCATCCTCTGTTGAATAATTTTTCCACGATCCGCTTCGGTATTGCGAAACGCCGTTCTCGGTACCCACCCAGACAGAACCCGATGAACAGAATATGACATTTACTGTATTATCACACAGGCCGTTGTCCGTTGTGTAGGACTTAAAGTTCCCATTTGAATAGTGAATTACTCCTTCACTGCCGCCAAACCAGACATTACCCTTCCCGTCGTTTGCTATAGTCATTATTCCGGCTGAAGGCACGCTTCCCAGCTTGGGATAGGCGCGTTTCTGATTGGTTTTCCTGTTAAACGCCCCAACTGAGTTACCGGTGGAATACCAGAGGTTGGAACCCGTCACCGTAAAACAGGTTACCGGCCCTTCAGTCTCAAATACCCGCCATTTGATATCACTGGTTCCATGATCCATTTCATCTCTGACTGTTTGTGCAGTAACAATGAAAGGAAACAAAACAATACAGACGAACACTATTTTTTTAACCATAGCATTCCCTCCTTTACCGGAACAATTACTGGTTGATTTGCATACTCTGTTATCTACAGATAATATATGAAAATTAGAATTATGATTCAATATTACTTTTTAAATAATATACAGCATCCGAAATCACATACAGGTATACGTGAGCCGGGAGGACAATATTTTAGTGCGCAATCCCCACGGGTTTCCGGAATTTCTTTAATTCCTTGTATGTCCAGTAATTACTGAGCACCTTTTTAACATACTTTCTTGTCTCGGAAAAACCGATATCTTCCACAAACATATCAAAGCCGTCATCACTGTTCTGTGCACGCCATTTCTTTGCATTATGGGGTCCACCGTTGTAGCCGGCTATTGCCATTACTATATTGTTATTCAATTGATTTAAGACCTTTTTTATATAGTACGCACCATACCGGATATTTACCGACGGTGCATATAAGGAATCCTGTATATACTCTTCCCGCAGGTCTTTTGCTATCTCCTCCCCCGTATAGGGCATAATCTGCATCAATCCAATAGCTCCCACCGGAGAGACAATCTTTGGATCAAAGACACTCTCCTGACGAATAATGGCGGTGATCAGCTCCGGTTCTATATCATTAGCCGCAGCCTCTTTCGCAATATATTCCGCAAATGCACAAGGATAGAGCAGAGAATAAATCTGAAGAGGCATACTGGTCTGTGCCTCCCGGGGTATACGCCATGACAGGCAACGCGCAACACGGAACGAACTGGTTGGCGCATTACAGTATGTATACAACCGGGCGAGTTCATACTGTAGAAGCAGATCCTGCCCGTAATTTATTTCGAACGGTTCAAGAACCAGTTCTGCCTGGTCTACCATACCGACCGCGGCAAGCAGTGTGCCGGTGTTAAGACGCAGGCTGTCTTCCCTGGAGAAGGATCGAAGATAATCGCCGTCAATGGAATCAAGCCACAGCCACAGTTCTTCTTCGGTATAGGTGGTATCGATCTTAAGATCAAACATATTCAGCGTGTCATTCACCAGCATCAGCATTTCGCGGGCGCGATAGGCATAATAATCTGTCGGATACCGCTCAATAATCGTGATACACTCCTTCTGCGCTCTTTCATACTCATGGATTGCAAAATAACATTTCGCTTTCCAGTATCGGGCGCCCACTGCGAGTGACGAGGAGGGATATTTGTCAAGAAATAAAGAGAATGCTTTCAGAGCGGACTGATAATCCCGCTCTTTACAATAAGAAAGTGCATACCGAAAGCAGGCGTCATCACTCCACCAACGTTCCGCATGTCTTTCAAAAAGAATTTTATATAACCGTCTGGCCTCGGCAAAGTCATTTGCATCCTCCTTCTGCCAGGCGCGATACCAGATAATATCATGGGTCTTCCGATGGTAGGGAAAGAGCAGAATATGCTTATCGTACCAGTGGGCCGCCAGCTTCTTTCTCCCGAGACTCCGATATGCCCGCGCAATGATATATACCAGGGTCGGATCCGGACCATACTGTTTCTCATATTTTTTTACCCATTTTATAACATTGCTGTAATTTCTCATACGATAATTCAGCATGGCCCGGTGGTACATATACTCCTTCTGTGGAATAGTCCCGGTAAAATCTTTTTGATCCAGCGTCTTGTGCAGCCAATCACTGGATGCCTGGTACTGCTTA
Organism: uncultured Fibrobacterota bacterium; assembly: GCA_964543525.1. Classification (GTDB taxonomy): domain Bacteria; phylum Fibrobacterota; class Chitinivibrionia; order Chitinivibrionales; family JANQEN01; genus CBDVBE01. The sequence continues at coordinate 28,745 of CAZIYW010000046.1, forward strand.
CAGGTATAAGCAAGTTTTGACAGATGATACAGTGTCTTTGTCGAAAACAACGAATCGGTGAGCGTGTCTGTCGACAGAATTGAACAGATGTAACACTGCGCCTCGGAATATAAATCTGTGTCGATAAATTGCAACAAGGCACTGTCCAGTTCCCCGGATTTTCCTGATTCAATCAACCGGGTAAAAAGCTCTTTCATACTGGTGTCAGGCATCCCAGTAGCCTCTCCCACAATCTCCTCCAGCCATGAAAGTACCCCGAGTGTATCGGTGTGTTTCAATGCCAGTGCATACATCTTCCGATACAGATTGTACCGGTACGGTGACAGGGGAGTCTTCTGTGCCGCCACTCGATAGGAAATCAATGCACTTTCAAAGCGCTCTTGAGCAAGCCCAATATCGCCAATCCGTTCAAATGCATACGGTGCATACAGAGTGCTCTTCTGAATGGTCAACTTAAAATAGAAAAGCGCCTTACTCCAGTTTTTCAATCCCTGTTGGATACAACCCAGTTTAAAAAAATGAAACGCGGAATCGGTTACGACCGTATCGGACTGGATTTCTTCAAGAGCTATCACGAAATTGCCCTTTCGTATCGATTCAGTCCCGGTCCATTCCGGCGTATCCATGGTTATCAGGGATGCAGCGGGAGTACTTTTCAAAAGGAGAAGGTATGTCAGTATAAAAAGATATTGCTTGAATTTATACATAATTATTACACGTTTAAAAACGCTGGTAAAAAAATTACGTTGCAAAGCATCAATAAGGCTTTACGCCCCTCACAACGATGTAACAGTATCGATTCGAGATACCGCTGCAGGCACCCACACCGGTACTGCGCGATCTACATATAGGCTCCACCATTCACGCCAATAACCTGACCCGTGATATAACCGGCATCATCCGATGCAAGGAAGGACACCACCGATGCCACCTCTTCCGGTGTGCCGAACCGGTTCAGTGGAACACTCTTTTTCAATTCCTTTTCGTTGATATCTCCGGTCATATCGGTCGCAATAAATCCCGGTGTTATTGCATTAACCAGCACATTTTTTTTCGCACATTCACGGGCCAGTGATTTTGTCGCACCGATAAGCCCCGCTTTTGCTGCGGCATAGTGCACCTGACCGCTCATACCGGATTCTCCAGAAGTAGATGAGATCACGATAATCCTTCCCGCCCGGTTGGGAATCATATGACGGACAACCGGTTTAACCACAGTGTAAAAACTTGACAGATTAGTATCAATTACCGTATCCCACTGCTCCTCGGACATGAATATCAACAGCTCATCCCGGCGCACCCCTGCACAGAGGACACAGACATGCACCGTGTGCCGACCGGTAATATCCATCAGCGCATCCCTCACGGCTGCACGATCGGTCACATCAAAAGGATAGAGCTCACTTGAACCGCCCGCTGCTTTTACAGCATTGTGCGTCTCTTCCGCCTCGTTCTCATTACTCCGAAAATTTATGATGACGTGATACCCGTCCCGTGCCAGTCGAAGAGAAACAGCCCTGCCGATTCCTCGTGAGCCTCCCGTTATTAGTGCCGCCTTCTTTTCCGACATATCACTACCCCTAAATCTTTTAATATCCCGTCAGTTACTACCCAGTTTTTTATAATATATTGAAATACCGGAATCTGCAAATAACATTTTAAATGAAAGCGCGTTTTCTGCGTTCTCCGTTGACTGTTTACCAATCTGGAAAGAGATAAAGTATGGCAGGATTGGATAAAAAAAGTCCTTATGCAGCATATATCCCCTCCCCAATTATTTCCCTCTTATGTAATAAATTACTTTTATGTCACGGTGGTATTAAAGGGAATGTGATATTTTTTAATACAGAAATAGAGAACAATTACTGTATTGCAGCGAATTCTATACTTGTTTTCTTCCTCCTATAACCTTGAAAGCAACACAAAGTCAGAAAGAAATTCCCAAAGACAGGGATATCCATTTACTCCGCACAGATTTACCAACAAGATAGGTAAAGGTATTTCTTACCTCAACCACTTTAATAGTTAATCCCCATCCTCCCCCTACACCATTCAAAGGATCGAAATAGTTCCTGGTGTGGCTCATCTTGTCGGTAATGCGTGATATCTTAAGGTATATACCGTCACCGGCTTCAAAAAAGAGGTTAACTTCTTCTGAAAAAGGAATAAAGGTACGCAACAGCAAAGAGAGGCTAAAATAATGACGTGCGCTTCGCTGGTTGGGTGAATCTTCCGACTTTGAATGCTTGATCCACAGGTCATAGTTAATATCACCACCAATACCGAAATATTTAACCGGTTTCGCAAGCAGCGTAAAATTGGCACCATATCCGGGATTCCAGTCTGAAGAACCTGGACCTATTGCCATGGCGGCACCTCCTGTAATAGAGGTATTAAATGCTCCATGGGCCAACTGCACAAACAATACAACAACCCAGATAAATAACCGGTTTTTCATTAGAGTTGTTGCATAATTTGTTTTTAGGGGTTAAAAAGTGCTTTTTTTAAGTATAAACAGCATATTTTTCATGTTAATTTTAATTATGCAACAAGTCTATTATAATTACTTCCCGAACATTTTCTGCGGCAAATTATGCGTTTTATGATTAACGCGATAAGGGGAAGATACATTCTGTATAAGGTACGTTCATTCAAATATACACTTATTACCATAATTAAATCCATTCTAAATACGACTTTTCACCTGCCACTATTTGTTACCCGAACATTCATTTTAAAAGTTAACAATTTCCCTGTCTGAATAAATATAAAAATTTAATATATAACAAAGCTACTTTTCATGCTTTAAACAATAACATATCGTATAAAAACAGTATGAAATAACCCGGTTTAAAATGGACCTGTTAATAAAATCAGAACCGGCAACGGCTTTTTGTATATTACTATAATAGATGTTCAGGCAATTTAAAACTATCGGTAATTGAGAATGAAACATTTAACCGATCCCAACACCTTCTTCATCTCCTTCTTTAATCCAATTTCCGGTTACGCCTTCTTGTTAATCATCGGATGTATCATGCTCTTCTGCAGTGGTCAAAACCGATCCTGCAGTTGCAGTGTCGTAGCCGTTGATACTTTCATCGTAGCTTCTTATAATGTTGAAAATCTTTTTGATCTCAACAGGGATGGTACAGAATTTTCCAGCTATATTCCCTATGAATCGAATTGGAACCAGGAAACACATGCCGTGAAACTTGACAACATTTCTTCAGTATGCGCAGCAATGAGTGCGGATATTCTTGTACTGGTCGAAGTCGAGAATAAAACCGCTGCACAACAGCTTCAGAAAGCTCTCCGCAGGAAAAAACATCGCTATCCCTATTTAGCTATAGGAGAAGAACCGAATCCAACAACCACCTGCCAGGCTATACTTTCCCGCTACCCGATTAAAAATGTTCAGGGGCATGGCATTCCCAAAAAAGGTAATCATTATACGCGAAATATTCTCGAGGCTGATATTGTGCTGGGCGATGCGATCCTGAAAATTTTCGCCGTGCACCTGCCCTCAAAACGATTTCCCGAATCGTATCGGCTGGCTGCCGGGAGTGTTCTGACCAAGCGGTTGCAGCAGCTTCCGGCAGGCACCGAATACCTTATCGCCGGTGACTTCAACAGTAATTACAATGAAGCGGAAACATTTTATACTGAACGGCTCGATGATACCAATGGTAAAACAACCATCAACCACCAGTTAAACACAGTCCGGTCCCCACCTGGACAATGGCTTGATTTTGTTACAGAAAGGGAACTTGTCGCCTCAACCGACAACAGGTATCACTACAACCTCTGGCTTGAACTTCCCGAGAATCGTCGCTATAGCTATCGGTATCACGGCCAGTACAACACCCTGGATCATATACTTCTTCCCAGACAATTGTATGATGCAACAGGCCTCTCATATGTTGATAACTCATTCTCCGTTTTTACCTGGCAGGGAAGACTGCTTTACGACGGCGTTCCTTTTCGGTGGAAAATGGCCTATGGTAAAAAGGGGCGGTACCATGTCGGTGAAGGTTACTCGGATCATCTCCCCATTACGGCAAAATTCATTGTCGGCCCATTCAAATTTATAGATACGGCGAACAACACAGCCGTATCACGCCCTTTTCCCGGGTACAACAGTTTTGAAACCGGGTACGAAGGCTGGCTTCCCGGCAGCAAGCGATTTCACCTCACCCGTGATACAGTGGCCGCTGCTCACGAGAGATACTGTCTCAGAATCGACGGTCGGGCAAAAAGAAGCACTACTGCAGTATACTGCCGGATTCCGCTCAACAGACTCTCAACCGGGGTACCCGAGACATTGCGTTTTTCTATTCGCGGGAAAGGCCGATTTGCGATACGCGTACGTGTCGATTATGGCAAATGGTACTGTTACACCGGTAACAGCTTTTCCCGGACAATAAAAAACACCCGGTACACGGACTTTTCATCTTCACAATGGCGGGATCTGCAGCTTCAGCTTCCAATAATCCCTTCCGATGCCGAATCCCTGGAAGTACAACTTCGTGCGGCAGGTCACGAGGATTTGTGTGTGTGGGTTGACAATATGGAAATTACCGGCTAAATACAGACGGTGTGTTGCATAATATATATATAACTCTTTATTCCTCTGTAGACATAATATTATCTTATTTACAATAACCAACAGGATCTGAGCATACTGCAGAAAGAAATGTCTGGAGAATATTATTGGATATTGCAGCACAACTTGTTTCAGAATTTAAACTGAAGCCGTCACAGGTAACAAACACGTTAGCGCTTTTTGATGAAGGTGCTACTGTCCCGTTTATCTCAAGGTACCGAAAGGAGCGCACCGGATGCCTCAATGAGGTCCAGGTTCGTGAGCTGCTTCATAAGTACAATTACTATAAAGAACTTGATGAGCGCAGAGCTACCATTCTCGAAAGCATTGCATCACAGGGAAAACTGACACCGGCGTTACAAAAAAAGATTGATGAGACAATCAGTAAGGTCGAGCTTGAGGACCTGTATCTTCCCTATAAACCGAAACGGGTCACGCGCGGTAAAAAGGCATTCAATGCGGGCCTTGAGCCTCTGGCGCAGTGGCTGGTAACCTGCGAAAGTTCTGATGTCGATGTTGAGGATGAGGCCGCAAAATATGCAAGCGATAAGGCTGCTTCGCTGGGATTTGATACCACAGAAAAGATCATTGCCGGCGCTTGTGATATTCTTGCGGAGCAGCTCTCAGATGATGCGGCTGTCAGGAAATGGCTCCGAGATCTCGCCTGGCGGAAGGGTAACATTGTCTCCACGGCAAAAAAGGAATTTACTGAGAAAAAAACAAAATTCTCCATGTATTACAACTATAGTGAGCCGGTAAAGAGCGTTCCCTCACACCGGGTACTTGCCATGCTGCGCGGGGAGCGTGAAGAGGTTCTGCGACTCGAGATAGAGTTCCCGAAAGAGCCGGCCATTGCCTGTCTGGAAAAGCAGCTGATACGACATAAGGGCTGTGCTGCAGAAGAGCTCCTTAAAAAAACAGCCGAAGACAGTCTTACCCGTCTGCTGACACCTGCAACGGAAACTGAGATACGTAAAGAAATTCGTCTCCGGGCAGAAGCGGAGGCATTCAAGGTATTCGGTGAAAATCTGCGCACCTTGCTCATGTCACCACCGGCCGGTCCCAAAACAACTATCGGTATTGATCCCGGTTTCCGCACGGGCTGCAAAGTAGTGGTTCTCGACAAAACCGGCAAACTGCTGGAGAATCACACGATCTATCCGACGGAACCGAAGAAGGATATTGATGGCGCCTCCCTCGCCCTGCTGGCTCTTGCCCAGAAACACAACCCGGAACTGATTGCCATAGGCAACGGCACTGCCAGCCGGGAAACGGAGCGCTTTATCAAGGATCATGTCCTGCCGGCGATACCGGAAGAACAGCGACCTGTTTGCCTTATTGTCAATGAATCCGGGGCAAGTGTATACAGCGCCTCCGATGTCGGGGCCAGAGAGCTTCCCGACCAGGATGTCACGGTTCGCGGTGCGGTTTCCATAGGCCGCAGACTGCAGGACCCGCTGTCGGAGCTGGTTAAAATTGAGCCGAAATCCATCGGTGTCGGCCAGTACCAACATGATGTCAATCAAAACACACTAAAGACATCGCTTGAGGAGGTTGTGGAAAGCTGTGTGAACCGGGTCGGCGTGAATCTGAACCTCGCTTCCGAAGAACTGCTGAAATATGTCTCCGGTCTCAACAGGAAAACCGCACACGATATAGTTGTATTTCGCGACAATAAAGGTGCATTCGGTTCACGGAAAGACCTGCTCAAGGTGCGGGGGCTGGGGCCGAAGGTTTTTGAACAGGCAGCAGGTTTCCTGCGTATCCCCGACGGGTCCAATCCGCTGGACAACTCATCGGTTCACCCCGAACGGTACCAGTTTGTTAAACAGATGGCGAAAACGCTGAACACAAAAGTTGACAAGATAATTGGCAATACCGCGCTGCTCGGCACTATCGATAAAAATCAGTTCGTCTCCGAAGATATCGGCCTGCCGACCATTGAGGATATCCTTGCCGAGCTGGAAAAACCGGGACGCGACCCGCGGGAGCAGTTTACCTATGCCAGGTTTGATGAAACTATTAACGATATTGCCGATCTGAAAACGGGCATGAAACTCGAAGGAACCGTTACTAATGTCACCAATTTCGGCGCCTTTGTTGATATCGGCGTGCACCAGGACGGACTGGTACATATTTCACAGATTGCCGACCAATTTGTGGGTGATCCCACGAAAGTAGTCAAAGTCGGGCAGATTGTGAAAGTATCGGTCCTTGAGGTCGATGCGGAGCTGAAACGTATCTCGCTTTCCATGCGGGCAGATCCCACCGCAAAACCGGAGCCGAAACCCAAACAGAGGCCCAGTGCCAATCAGAAACCGAAACACCGGCACAAACCGAAACCGCACAAACCGAAGAAACCTCAACTCTCCACAGAAGAGAAACTGAAAATGTGGATGGAGAGAGACTCAAAACCGCGGAAAAAGAAACTGGTCACCGCAAAACCAAAGTTCAGCATTAAGCAGATCATGAGCGGGAAGAAATAATTTTTCGCTACTAAGACACCTTAACCTGGATTCCAGCTTTGGCTTACGCCCCGGAGAGCCGTCTTCTTCGCCTCTGCTTGGCGAACGGGGGAATTACTTATCTGAAAACGTCGTTCAGTACTTTATACGAAACCTATCTGTTAACCTGAATTATTTCTCTTTTCTTCGTGACTTGGTACCTGGTGACCTGTAATATTTATTATCATCATCATTGAATTGAATATCAAATATCTTCTCAATTGCACTTAACGCCTCCTGCTCATCTTCGCCCGATACCCGTATTTTTAACACGGAACCGAATGCGGCGCTCAACATTAACAGGCTCATGACATTTCTGGCATCAGCCACAACATCATCCTTAATAAGAACAATCTCTGAAGAAAACTGCATGGCAGTCTTGGCGATAAGTGCTGATGGTCTGGCGTGGATTCCTTTAGGATTGGTTACAACCATCTCTTTCTCTATCATAACGTTACAGGTCCCGGTTGAACAATCCAGTTAAAAAATTTGAGAAGAGATTAGGTGTGAAGATGATAAAAGTACATAAGAAAATACGCTCGTGTCAATAAATAAAAAACATACTTTCATGGTACATTATATTTGTATTGCTGTAATTATAATTATATCACAATTATACCACCAGATTGCCGATAATTTCTACTGTTTTGTGAAGAGAAATGGATTATTCCCGGTTATAAATTGCCAGAATTTGTCAGTATCATTTTCGTAAAATCGATTTTTCTTTAATCAAATCAATAGTTTTTTAAAAATTTGTAGTATCTTAAGTAATGGGGGGACCTGTTTCAGGAACAATTAAAATCCATTTGATACTGCTGCATTAAAGAATATTGAGGGGGGCATGAAACGGGTAATAACGTTACTATTTGCATCGTTTCTCATTTTATCCACAGTCATTACGGCATTTTGCAGAGACAATGTACCGCCGTCTCAGAATCCGCCGGGGAATCTGCCGCCTCAGGCTGTTCCGCAATTTGTGGTCCTGGGATTTGACGATCAAAAAGACAAGGCACCCATGCAATGGGTCGTGGATATGTTTGCCGGGAAAACCAATCCTGCAGGAAACGGCCAGTCCGCGACATTCGACGGCACTCCGGCACGGGTTGCATTCTATACCTCAACAGTATATCTCAATGATAAACATGCATTACACAAAAGTGCCTATGAGAACGGCCATGAGATGGGAAATCATACCCATACCCACTGCACGGCATTTACAACGCCAGAATCATGCTGGAAAACCGAAATACAGCAGTGTACCGACTCCCTGGTAAGTACAGGAATCCCGGAAAGTGCAATCAAAGGTTTCAGAACACCCTTCCTTCAGTACAATAACGGTACATTCAAAGCAATGGTCTCGCTGGGATTCGTGTATGACTGCTCCATTGAAGAGGGTTTTCAGCCTGACCAGAAGGGCGGCGATTTTTTCTGGCCCTATACACTGGATAACGGAAGTCCCGGAAACAAACTCTTTGCCGTTGACTGGATGGTACCGGGGCATACCCTCCTTGAAAGCTATCCCGGCCACTGGGAAATGCCCTGCTATGTTACTATTATCCCACCCGATGAGAAATGCGCGGAATACGGCCTGCAACCGGGATTGCGTGCAAGAATTGCCAACAAACTTGACTATTTCGATACGACCGACGGCAAAATCACCGGCCTGGATTATAATCTTCTATACGAAGCTGCGCTGGACGGCGAGGAGATGGGCGCAGTGATGTGCTACAACCTTGATCTGTTCTACAACGGCAACAGAGCGCCCATGGATTTCGGTCTCCACTCCAATTATTATAACACCACTGACAGAAAAGCCGGTCTGGAAAAATTCGTTGATTATGCCTTAAGCAAACCTGACGTGCGTATCGTGCCGCCGTTGAAAGTCATTGAGTGGATGCGTAATCCTGTGCCGCTGCATCCTACAGGTGGTAAAGAGAATCCTCTCAGTTCACAAAGCTGTCAGAAACCTGTAGTGAAGGGTTTATACGGTAACAATCTTCACCTGTCTGTTCCCGTTGCTGGTAAATATATAATTGCATTGTACACATTAACCGGCAGAGAGGTTTTAAGTGTTTCCAGGAATATTCCAGCGAGCAGCTATGTTATAGTGAATCTGAATCCGCACAAGATGCTCTCCACAAACAGCTATATTGTTTGCATTATTGGGAACGGATCCTCTATTCAAGATAAACTAGCACATTTTTCCCCGGCATTTTTTCCCGGAGGTAAATTAATAAATTAGCATTCCTTTCTCAATCAGGTCCGGATGACAGAGGTACTCGCATATGTCTAATGTGATTTGTTATACTATCCACTGTCGTTAATATCCTACGAAAAAGCTGAACTTTCTTTTATACATAACGTCATATTAAATTGCGCATAACATTCGTAGAGTTTCATTCGGT